>NZ_JBEOOE010000026.1:0-49063 GCF_040308885.1 Pseudoalteromonas sp. 120-MNA-CIBAN-0494 | reverse complement strand
TTAACTCTCTAAGTAGTTGCTGCCTTGCTATGCTTCGGCGTTTCCCTTCTCAGTGGGGTCGCATTATAGGGAGATCCAAAAACAGATCAACTGTTTTTTAAAGAAAACTTGAAATAAACTGCTGTTCGCTGAGTATTTGAGCTAAACGCTTAAAAACACAACTAAACTACTATCGTTAAGAAATTTATAGCGCTATTTGAAATGAAAGTTATGACAACTACTAATGAATAAAGACATATTTGGATCATCTATGCTAAATAACTAACCAATATGAGAAGACTCGTATTACTTAAAATCATTTAAAGTAATCAAAAGGCGAAAATTGAATTGATCGAGCTATGTTTAATCATAATTTAATAATATTAAGAAATAAGTTTACTTAGGCCGTAATACTCAACCTTGATATGAGATTCTTAATATAGGTATATAGGTAAATGAGTACACGTTATGTCTTATAATCAGATTTATAAATATAAACTTCGTAGTGGGCCGCTCTACTGGATAATCTAAGTTTTGGAGTTGTATTATATAATAGCTCTAAACGAACAATATATAATGAAGATAATCCTTAACCATGATCTGATAGGCTATTTTGAATGAGTAATAAGTAAAGAGTAACTTGGTAGGGATATTAAAGCAGGTGTTAAAACAACTTATCAATTTAGAATCTATGAGTCAGTACTCGTAAACGATCATAATAGAAGGTAATCACTGATCCATATAGATTAACAAATTTTAGGCAAGAAAAAGCCGAGCATAGGCTCGGCTTTTAGGTTTCTTTAAGACTTACTCTGCAGACTGTGCGTCTTCTTGAACTGCTTCGCTAGTCGCTGGGCGACCAACTAGTTCAATATAAGCCATTGGTGCATTATCACCAGTACGGAAGCCACACTTAAGAATACGAGTGTAACCACCTGGACGATCCGCGTTACGTGGACCGATTTCACTGAATAACTTACCAACAACTTCATTATCACGCGTGCGAGCAAACGCTAAACGGCGATTTGCTACACTGTCAGTCTTAGCCAGTGTGATTAAAGGTTCAATTACACGACGTAACTCTTTCGCTTTAGGCAAAGTAGTTTTGATGATTTCATGTTTCACCAAAGAACCTGCCATATTGCTAAACATCGCTTTACGATGGCTACTGTTACGGTTTAATTGACGACCACTCTTACGATGGCGCATGACCCTATCCTTCTAACTAAACTAATATAGTGATTTAGATTATTCAGCTAAACTTGCAGGTGGCCAATTTTCTAGGCGCATGCCTAGAGAAAGTCCACGTGAAGCTAGCACGTCTTTAATTTCAGTTAGAGACTTCTTACCTAAATTAGGCGTTTTAAGAAGCTCAACTTCAGTGCGCTGAACTAAATCACCGATATATTGAATTTGCTCGGCTTTCAAACAATTTGCTGAGCGTACTGTTAGTTCAAGATCATCAACTGGACGAAGTAGAATAGGATCGAATTCTGGCTTCTCTTCTTTCTCTTCTGGCTCAGTTACATCACGTAAATCTACGAATGCATCTAATTGCTCAGCTAAGATAGTAGACGCACGGCGGATCGCTTCTTCTGGATCTAAAGTGCCGTTTGTTTCCATATCAATGATTAACTTGTCTAAATCTGTACGTTGCTCAACTCGAGCTGATTCAACCGAGTACGCAATACGTTCAACTGGGCTAAATGATGCATCAAGCAACAATCTACCAATTGGACGCTCATCGTCATCAGAGGATAAACGACTAGATGCCGGCACATAACCACGACCACGTTCAACACGAATACGCATGCTGATCTCGCTGTTATTTGTTGTTAAATTACAAATAACATGATCTGGGTTAGCAATTGTTACATCGCCATCGTGCTGAATATCTGACGCAGTCACAGGGCCTACACCAGATTTAGCCAGGGTCAGAAAAACTTCATCTTTGCCTTCTAACGTTACTGCTAAACCTTTTAGGTTTAATAGTATTTCAATGATGTCTTCTTGAACGCCTTCTTTCGCGCTGTACTCATGCAATACACCGTCGATTTCAACTTCAGTTACTGCACATCCAGGCATAGATGAAAGCAGTATACGGCGTAAGGCATTACCCAAAGTGTGACCGAAGCCACGCTCAAGTGGTTCTAAAACTATTTTAGAACGTGTTGGGTTGATAGCGTCGATATCGACTAACCTTGGTTTTAGAAATTCTGTAACAGAACCCTGCATTTTATCCTCTCTTAACTCTTAACTTTACTTAGAGTAAAGTTCGACGATTAGTTGTTCATTAATGTCCGCAGACAGATCTGAACGCTCAGGTAGACGCTTAAAGCTGCCTTCCAATTTCTTACCGTCAACTTCAACCCAAGTCGGCTTTTCACGTTGCTCAGCCAACTCTAGAGCAGCGATGATACGTGCTTGTGTTTTAGACTTCTCACGGATTACAACAGTATCTTCTGGAGCAATTACGTACGAAGGAACATTCACAACACGACCATTAACTAAAATCGCTTTATGGCTTACTAACTGACGTGCTTCTGCACGTGTGCTAGCAAAACCCATGCGATATACAACATTGTCTAAACGTTGCTCTAATAGCTGTAACAAGTTTTCACCTGTATTACCTTTAAGGCGAGCAGCTTCTTTGTAGTAGTTACGGAATTGCTTTTCTAATACACCGTAGATACGACGTACTTTTTGCTTTTCACGTAATTGTAAACCGTAATCAGATAAGCGACCTTTACGAGCGCCATGCTGACCAGGTGCAGTCTCAAGTTTACACTTAGAGTCGATAGCTCTTACGCCGCTCTTAAGGAACAGGTCAGTGCCTTCACGACGACTCAGCTTGAGCTTAGGGCCCAAATATCTTGCCATGTTATTTCTCCTAACCTATTGTTAAACGCGACGTTTCTTCGGTGGACGACAACCATTATGTGGTATTGGCGTCACGTCAGTAATGTTGGTAATACGGTAGCCAGCAGCATTCAAAGCACGTACAGCAGATTCACGACCTGGACCTGGACCTTTGATGAAAACTTCTAGATTTTTTAAACCGTATTCTTGAGCAGCAGTACCTGCACGCTCTGCAGCAACCTGAGCAGCAAATGGAGTAGATTTACGTGAACCACGGAAACCTGAACCACCGGCAGTAGCCCATGATAGTGCATTACCTTGACGATCGGTAATCGTTACAATAGTGTTGTTGAAAGAAGCATGAACATGAGCCATACCATCAGCAACTTGTTTTTTAACCTTTTTACGACGAATTGGTGTCTTAGCCATAATACTATCCCCTTATCGCTTAATAGGCTTACGAGGACCCTTACGGGTACGCGCGTTAGTCTTAGTTCTTTGACCACGTAGTGGTAAAGAGCGACGGTGACGTAGGCCACGATAACAACCAAGGTCCATTAGGCGCTTGATATTTAAAGTAACTTCACGACGAAGATCACCTTCAACGGTGTACTTGCCAACTGCATCACGCAATACGTCAAGAGTTTCGTCTGAAAGTTCACCGATTTTTGTGGTCTCGGCGATACCAGTCGCTGCTAAGATAGCCTTAGAGCGAGTCTTACCTATGCCATAAATAGCTGTTAAACCAATAACTGCATGTTTATGATCAGGGACGTTAATGCCAGCAATACGGGCCACTAACACATCTCCTATATTCGAATTTGGTAATCATCTGTTTGAAGAGCCCGTAAGGATACTCAAACGAAGACCAAATCACTACTAAAAACACAGGCCGAGAAAACTCAGCCTGCACGCTGTTTACTTAACCTTGCCTTTGCTTATGCTTAGGCTCACTGCAAATTACGCGTACTACACCAGCACGTTTAATAACTTTACAGTTACGGCATATTTTCTTAACGGAAGCACGTACTTTCATTGCTCAACTCCGTAAACTGACCTTATCGACCATAGCCTTTAAGGTTCGCTTTTTTCAGCACAGAATCATACTGATGAGACATCAGGTGAGTCTGTACTTGTGCCATAAAGTCCATGATAACAACTACGATAATCAAAATTGATGTACCGCCGAAGTAGAATGGCGTTTGCCATGCCATTGTCATGAATTCAGGCACCAGACAGATAAAGGTTATATACAAAGCACCTGCCAATGTCAGGCGTGTCATCACTTTATCAATGTATTTAGATGTCTGCTCACCTGGACGAATACCTGGGATAAATGCGCCAGATTTCTTCAGGTTATCTGCTGTTTCACGTGGGTTAAACACCAACGCTGTGTAGAAAAAGCAGAAGAAGATGATAGCTGCTGCTAAAACCATTGCATACAATGGCTGACCTGGGGTCAACGTTGTAGCTATAGCTTGTAACACATCAGCGACCGGACCTTCACCCTGGCCGAACCAGCTGGCAATTGTACCAGGGAACAGAATTATACTGCTAGCGAAAATTGGTGGAATAACACCCGCCATATTTACTTTTAGTGGTAAATGCGTGCTTTGGGCAGCAAATACTTGACGACCTTGTTGGCGTTTAGCGTAGTTAACAACAATACGTCGTTGGCCACGTTCAAAAAACACTACAAGATAAGTAACAGCGAATACGATTACCGCAACCATCAACAGTACAAAAACATTCAAATCACCTTGGCGCGCCATTTCAGCTGTCGAACCAATAGCAGACGGCAGGTTAGCTACAATACCAACAAATATTAAAACAGAGATACCGTTACCAATACCACGTTCTGTTATTTGTTCGCCCAACCACATAAGGAACATAGTACCAGTCACTAAACTCACCACTGCGGTGAAATAGAAACCCATACCAGGGTTAACAACTAACCCTTCCATCATGCCCGGTAAGCTTGTGGCAATACCGATTGATTGGATAGTAGCAAGCACAAGCGTGCCATAGCGTGTGTACTGGCTAATTTTTTTACGCCCTTGCTCACCTTCTTTCTTAAGCTCTATAAACGGAGGATACATATGCGTTAATAGTTGCGTAATAATCGAAGCCGAGATATACGGCATAATACCCAGTGCTAACACTGAAGCTCGCTCAAGCGCACCACCGCTAAACATGTTGAACATCTCAACAATGGTGCCCTTTTGTTGCTCGAAGAAATCGGCAAGTACAGCGGCGTCAATCCCAGGGATCGGCACAAATGAACCTAGACGGTATATAATGATAGCACCTAATACGAAGAGTAATCGGCGCTTCAATTCCGAAAGTCCACCTTGTGCACTTTGCATATCTTGACCTGGTTTAGCCATTAGTACTTCCTTAGTCTTCTACCTTGCCTCCGGCAGCTTCGATAGCTTCGCGTGCACCTTTAGTGGCTCTAAGGCCCTTAACGGTAACAGCGCGTGAAACTTCGCCAGATTTAACAACTTTAACGAACAAAACGTTCTTTTTAACTAGACCAGCTGCTTGTAACGCGCTTAGGTCTACCACATCGCCTTCTACTTTAGCGATTTCGTATAGGTTTATTTCTGCAGATACTAATGATTTGCGAGAAGTGAAACCGAACTTAGGTAGACGACGTTGCATAGGCATTTGACCGCCTTCGAAACCAACGCGTACTTTACCGCCAGAACGTGATTTTTGACCTTTGTGACCACGGCCACCAGTCTTACCAAGACCAGAACCGATACCACGACCAACACGTTTTGGAGCAGTTTTTGAACCTGCAGCAGGTGAAAGTGTATTCAAATGCATGAAATTAACCCTCTACCTTAACCATGTAAGAAACCTGGTTTATCATACCACGTACACATGCTGTGTCTTCTAACTCAACAGTGTGGTTGATACGACGTAAACCAAGACCGCGTAATGTAGCTTTATGTTTCGGTAAACGACCGATAGAGCTTTTTACTTGTGTTACTTTTACAGTTTGATTTGCCATGGTTACCCCAGTATCTCGTCTATGCGAAGACCACGTTTAGCAGCAATCGACTGAGGAGAATTCATATTCTCAAGAGCAGAGATTGTTGCACGCACTACGTTGATTGGGTTAGTAGAACCGTAACATTTAGAAAGTACGTTCTGCACACCAGTCACTTCTAGTACCGCACGCATTGCACCACCAGCGATGATACCAGTACCTTCAGAGGCTGGTTTCATAAACACTTGTGAGCCAGCATGACGTCCTTTAACAGGATGCTGTAATGTGTTGCCATTTAGGTCTACATTGATCATATTGCGACGTGCTTTTTCCATTGCTTTTTGAATAGCAGCTGGAACTTCACGTGCTTTACCATAACCAAAACCTACTTTACCTGCGCCATCACCAACTACTGTTAGTGCTGTAAAGCTAAAGATACGACCACCTTTAACTACTTTAGACACACGGTTCACCGCGATTAGCTTTTCAGCTAGATCAGGCTGTTGTTGCTTTGCTTCTACGTTAGCCATTGTCTACTCCTAGAATTGCAAACCGGCTTCACGCGCAGCATCAGCTAGCGCCTTCACACGGCCGTGATATTTAAAGCCACTACGATCAAAAGCAATCTTTTCGATGCCTTTGTCAGCCGCACGTTCAGCAACCGCTTTACCAACTGCTTGCGCAGCTGCAACGTTGCCGGTGCCTTTAACTGTTTCGCAAATAGCTTTTTCAACAGTAGAAGCAGCAGCCAGTACAGTACCCTCAGCAGTAACTACTTGAGCGTATATGTGACGTGGCGTGCGGTGGATAACAAGACGCGTTGTGCCTTGTTCAATATAATTTCTACGAGTGCGTTTAGCACGACGTAGACGAGCTGTTTTTTTATCCATCGTCTTACCTTACTTCTTCTTAGCCTCTTTACGGCGCACATTCTCATCTGAATAACGAACACCCTTGCCTTTATATGGCTCAGGTTTACGGTATGCACGAATGTTAGCAGCTGTTTGACCAACTAACTGCTTATCTACGCCCTTAACTAGAACTTCTGTTTGGCTTGGAGTTTCAATCGTAATTCCTTCAGGAACTGCGAAATGAACTGGGTGCGAGAAACCAAGAGTTAAATCTAATGTTTTACCCTTAGCTGCTGCACGGTAACCAACGCCTACTAACTGAAGTTTCTTCTCGTAACCTTCATGCGTACCAACAATCATATTGTTGATTAGAGCGCGAGCAGTACCTGCTTGAGCCCATGCATCTGTTACGCCTTCACGAGGTAAAGTTGTAATAACGTTTTCTTCAACTTTTACTTCAACAGCGTTGTTGATAGTACGAGTTAATTCACCGTTTTTGCCTTTAACTGTGATTTCCTGGCCTTTTAATGTAACTTCTACACCGGCAGGAACACTAATTGGTGCCTTTGCTATGCGAGACATAGTTCCCCTCCGATTAAGCTACAAAACCAATGATTTCACCACCAACGCCTGCACTACGTGCTGCGCGGTCTGTCATTAGGCCTTTAGAAGTTGATACGATAGCGATACCTAGACCACCCATTACCTTTGGTAATTCGTCACGTCTCTTATAGATACGTAAACCAGGGCGGCTAACACGCTGGATATTTTCAATAACAGCTTTGCCTTCGAAGTACTTCAATTCGATAGAAAGCTCAGGTTTTACGTCGCCATTGATTGCGAAATCAGCGATGTAACCTTCATTTTTTAATACTTTAGCTACTGCTACTTTCAGTTTTGAATTAGGCATCGTTACAGATACTTTCTTCGCTGACTGACCGTTACGGATTCGTGTAAACAAATCCGCGATAGGATCTTGCAAGCTCATAGTCTTACTCCCGTGATTCTTTTACCAGCTAGCTTTTTTAAGGCCAGGAATTTCACCGCGCATAGCTGCTTCGCGAACTTTAATACGGCTCATGCCGAATTTGCGAAGGAAACCATGTGGGCGGCCCGTAATGTTACAACGATTACGCTGACGTACAGGGCTAGAATCACGTGGTAAAGCTTGTAGCTTAAGTACCGCGTCCCAACGATCATCTTCAGATGTATTAACATCACTGATGATAGCTTTTAGTGCTGTGCGCTTTTCAGCGAACTGAGCAACTAGTTTTGTGCGCTTTGCTTCGCGCGCTTTCATAGAATTCTTTGCCATAACCCTACCCTTATTTCTTGAATGGGAAGTTAAACGCTTCTAACAACGCACGGCCTTCCTCATCAGATTTCGCAGAAGTAGTAATAGTAATATCCATACCGCGTACACGGTCTACTTTATCGTAATCGATTTCTGGGAAGATGATTTGTTCACGTACGCCCATGCTGTAGTTGCCACGTCCATCAAAAGACTTAGCACTTACGCCACGGAAGTCGCGAATACGTGGGATAGCGATTGATACCAAACGCTCAAAAAAGTCCCACATACGTTCGCCACGTAGGGTTACTTTACAACCTATCGGGTAACCTTCACGCACTTTGAAGCCAGCAACAGATTTGCGTGCTTTAGTGATTAGAGGTTTCTGACCAGAGATTGCAGCTAGATCCGCAACAGCGTTATCTAGAATTTTCTTGTCAGCTAGGGCTTCGCCCACGCCCATATTCAATGTGATCTTTTCGATCAGAGGGACTTGCATGACAGAGCTGAAACCAAACTTCTCTTGAAGTTCAGCTACTACTTTGTCTTTATATACTTCATGCAGTTTCGCCATCATTCTACTCCAACTATTAAATAGTTTTACCAGTAGATTTAAAGATACGTAATTTCTTACCATCTTCAATCTTGAAACCTACACGATCTGCTTTACTCGTTTCCGAGTTGTAGATCGCAACGTTTGATACGTCGATAGACGCTTCTTTCTCAACAATACCGCCAGGCTGGTTCAATTGTGGAACCGGCTTTTGGTGCTTTTTGATCAAGTTTATGCCTTCGACAAATAATCTTCCAGATTCAGTAACAACTGAAAGCACTTTTCCGCGCTTACCTTTGTCTTTACCTGCTAGAACGATTACTTCGTCATCACGACGGATTTTTGCTGCCATGATAGACTCCTTACAGTACTTCTGGGGCTAGTGAAACGATTTTCATGAACTTATCATTACGAAGTTCACGAGTCACAGGGCCGAAGATACGAGTACCAATAGGCTGCAAGTTATCATTTAAGATAACAGCTGCATTGCTATCGAAACGGATCAAAGAACCGTCTGGACGACGAACGCCTTTTTTGGTGCGCACAACTACCGCGTTTTTAACATCACCTTTCTTCACTTTACCGCGAGGAATAGCTTCTTTTACAGAAACTTTAATGATGTCGCCAATCGCTGCATAGCGACGGTGAGAACCACCAAGGACTTTTATACACTGCACTTTGCGAGCGCCGCTGTTATCAGCAACTTCCAGCTGAGTTTGCATTTGGATCATGTTAATGACCTCCGGTGTAGTAATTACAACTTGTCTTAAATTCGTTTAAAATCAAGACATTTCGATTGAAATCCACTCAAAAAACAAGCTAGTTGTCTCTTAAGGGCGGGCAATTGTACCAGCATTACGGGGGGAGCGGTAGGTTATTTTTTAATTAATTATGAGGGAAAGCTAATTAATATTGAGTAATTACGGCTATCTAGCTACTTTACATATGGTTACAAAACAAACAAGGCACTATCTTAGTGCCTTGTAGATTATTTATCAGGGTTTTAGCCAAACAAACCTTTCAATTTATCTTTAAGTTTGTCTTTTGCTTTTTCTTTGAGCTTTTCTTTTGCTTCTTCTTTAAGCGCATTACCAAAATCAAGCTTAATGCCTACATCATGGAATGGCCCTTTAATACGCAGTGGTATTTTAAAGCCGGTACTATCATCGGTTGTACCCTGCCCCTCAATAGAACCGACTATACCGGTTACTAGTCGGTAATTAATAATAGTATTAGGTAAATCCACATCACCTTCGCCTGAAATACGGATCAGTGGGCTGATTAACGACAGGTCGTTATTATGGCCCACCCCATTAGTAAACTTAAAGCTACCCGTTAATGCTGAGAAGTCGGTTTGCTGTGACTTATCAAAGCCAGTATCTAGTCCTTCTGATACAGCCCCTACATTACCTTTAAGCAACTCTTTACCTTTGCGAATCATTTCAGCTATATTTGCGCCTTGTACTGCGCCATTAGCAAACTCAAACCCTAACTCACCATTAAGTGCGTTAACAAACTCTTTTTGGCTTTGCCCATTTGTGGTTAAGTTCCAATTTAATGAGCCATTACCCATTAATTTATCAAATCCTGCGGCATCGGTTAATAACGGTTGTGCATCAATACCTGCCAAATCAAAATTAGTGGTTATTTTATAAGGTATTTGCTGGGCATTAATATTAATTGCCCCTTTCCCTGTTCCCTCATAGGCTGCAAAGTTATCTAAGCTTAATTTAGCGACACTATTTTTTAACGCTACTGTAAATTGGTTTGCACCGAGTTTAATATCGTTAGCTTTTAAACCGCTTGAGCGTATTACTACATTAGCATCAAGCGTATTTAAGGCACTTAAGTCTATTTTAGTGTCGTCCCATACAATAGGCTCTGCTGGTTTAGTTTCGTCTGTAGTTGGCTGCTCTTTTTTAGCTACGGCTTCTGGTAAGTATGGGTTTAAGTCAAGCATACCTAAGTCAATGTTTGCCATTACAGCAAGTCGTTTACCTAAATTAAGCTCACTTTTACCTTTTATTTGCAGTGCATCTAATGTGGCAATAAGCTCTTCAAGCTTAAATTGCTCACCCGCTAAATGCATTTTGCCATTTACACTAAAAGCATTAAAGGCGTTATCTTTGGCGTTTAACTCTACACCTTGCCATTTGGCTATATTTTTTACCGAGTCTCCACTTAGCGCTAACTGACCTTTTATATCTTGGCCTTGTTTAGCAATAGTTCCCTCAAAGGTTAAATCAACTAAACGTGAATCTAAACTCTGCTGAATATTAAAAGTAGTACCTTCGATCGCTTTTGCTGGCGTATCTAGTTTTACATCAAGCTCAAAGCGCTCTTGCATGTAAGTTATTGCGCCTTTTACTTCTAATGTTTTACGCAGTGATGGAAGTAAAATAGCCAGTTCTAAATCACTTATTTGCTGTTTAACCCCGGTTTTACCATCTAAATAAGTAAAGGTACCACCATAAATGGCAACTTCCCCTAGCTCAATGTCAAAGTTCTCAGGTAATTTTATAGCTTCCGCAGATCCTGTTTGCTCTTTAGGCTGCTCAGCTACCGCATCAAATAGCTGCCAGTTAGCTTTACCGTTTTTATCGGTCTCTAATAAAATATCAGGCTCGTTAATAACAAACTTATCGAGTTTAAATTCACCATCTAATAGCGATAGCCAAGGGATGTGTACTGCAAGCTGCTGCATACTTGCCATATCGGCGCGAGAGCCCGATTTCATGTTGGCAAAATGTACATCATTAAGTTCTAATTTTAATGCAGGAAATACACTCAGCGTTTTATCGCCTTTAATAGTTAATGTACGTCCTGTGGTTTGTTCTACCTGCTCAGAGACTTTATTAAAAATAGCATCAGTAGGAATTAAAAAGGGTGCTGCAACGATAAGTGCAATACATAACAGCAGTATTACACCTATAATTTTAAATAAGGTTTTCATGATCGTCCTTTCAAATGTGCAAATAATACTCATATCATAGCGAGAGTTATCACTAAAATCATTGTCAGTACTAAAAAAAATAACTTTCAACTAATTTATTTTTTAATGATGAATCTACGCGCTAATAATATCAACACTATTTAAATATTAACAAACAACACATGAACGCTTTATAAAAAACAACAAATCATTACTTTTCAACAAGTAAGACATGAAAAACACACTGTCGTATGATTTTCAAACAATCTAAACTAATTGAGTTTTCGTCACTGAAGTTAACTATTTTATTGTTTTAATAAATTAATAATTATGAGCACTTTAACTGTTGTATTCTTAAGGCTTGTATATGCCTCTGTTGTTATTGCAAGATTTGCGCTAAAATAGACCAGCTAAAAAATGCATCTAACTCGAGGTTCTACAAGGCATGAAAAAACTGCTAATTTCACCGTCACAAATGTCGCTAGGCGAGCAAGAAAACCAAATATACCAAAACATTCTGAAGCAATCCTCAGAACTCAGCCTAAATCTAATGGCCGTGAAAGTAGAAAACCACCCAGATGATTTTTTACTTTGGTGCTATGAACTGCTTAACGCAAGCAAAGATCGTATGAATTACGACTTGCTAGAGCCGCAACAGTTACCAGTACTAAAAAAACTGCACGACCAACTTATTTCTGCTATTAGCTTTTTACAAGTTAAAACGTTACGTGTAGCGCCTTGGCCTGTAGTAACTACATTTATTGAGCAGCACAAAGATCTTATTGCACTTGATGAGCAGCTTCGCTTAACAAGCTACATTGCAAGCATTCGCCCGCAATCACTTAAAGATATGATCCCAGAAGACTTACTTGCATTTAGTGGTAAGCACATGGCATCGCTTGATCCAAGCACTTACAACTTTGATGTTGAATGGTTTGCATCAACTAAAAGCGCTAAAGCGTTTCATCAACTACTGGCTGATATGCCTGATGCGTTTGATGATGCACTTAGCAATATTCCGTTGGAAGGTAATATTACTCATTATGAGTACCAGCAATTTGTTGCTGCTTACTTAAAAGCTTTTAGCGATGGTAACGAAAAGCCAACGCTCGCTCCAGCAACTCGCTTATTAGCGATGCGTCGTCCTGACGTATTTACTCCTATTAGCAATAATAGATTAGATGCTTTATGTGGCGCACTGGGTGTTAGCAAGCTAAAAAACACTGACTTTGAGCGTTACTGGCAAGACATAGTACAAAAAATTCAAACTCTGTCTTGGTTTAAAATGGCTAAAGCAGACAACGAATTAGAAGAGCAGCTGGTAAGCATTAAAGCGCTTATTCCGTGCTTTTTTTACTATGCAGACACCACAACAGCCGATAGCTCTAATTACATCAAGCTGCTAAGCAAGCCAAAGCGCAGTACTTCAGGTACAGGTAAAACTAAGCGTAGAGGTAAAGAATCTGCAGAAATTTTAGTAGACCGCGCACTTGCAGCTGACGATATTCCTGAGCATATTCGTAGCAAACGTGATTCTATTATTAATGAAGTACAAAAAGGTCGTGGAGTTAACGAAACAATTAGCTTAATGCGTACTATTTTTGGTTAATTATTAATAACTAACCTAGCAGCGCCGATTTGGTGCAGCTAGGTTAATTTATGCACCACAAATGTAAAACCCCTTAAAATCTTATCTCTGCACCTCTCCCTCTACTAATTATAAGCTATTGTTTTAAAACACCTAAAACCATATTCACTGCAATAAAGTGAAGCTGGCATACCCCGTGCAATCTTCTTTTCTGTTAAATAATAAAATGCTGCCAAGCTATAAGCCTTAAAGCTTTGGCATGCAATCATATAACAGGAACTAAAACATGCTAAAACTACAAAAAGTCATAACAATAACAGCACTCTCTTTAGTTAGTGTCGCATCAACAGCAGCCTATGCTGAAGTAACCGCTAATGCGGCAGCAACATCAAACTATTTATGGCGCGGACAAGAACAAACCAGTGGTGATGCTGCCATTTCAGGCGGCATTGACTACACCAACGAGTCTGGTTTTTATGCCGGTGCTTGGGCATCAAATGCCTCTTGGGCCGATGAGATGACCTATGAATTAGACTTGTATGCAGGCTTTGGTGGCGCTATTAATGAAAGCGTGAGCTACGATGTTGGTTACATTTATTATGCATACCCAGATGCAGCTTCCACGGCTGATGCTGACTTTTCTGAGATTTACGGCAGTATAAGTGTAAAAGGCTTCACCTTTGGTGCTGCTGTATTAGCAACCTCTGCAGCAAGTGGTGACGGTACAGACTTTGCTGACTCACTTTACCTAACGGCAGATTATGCTTTTGCTGTTGGCAATAACGGCACCGAAATAGCATTTCATTTAGGCCACTACTCTGGTGATTTTATAGGTGATGACAATATTATTGATTATGGCATAGCAGTATCTAAAGATGGTTTCACTTTTGGTTTATCTGATACCGATATAGATGGCTCTGACGTAAAAGCCTATGTTGCTTATTCAGTAGACTTTACACTTTAAAAATTACACTGTAATTGCTGCAACCCAAGAGCCGAAAGGCTCTTTTTTAGTTTTAGCAGCATAAATAACCTGGCCACTAAACAAACTACGTTAACAAACCGTTACAATAAAATAATCACCTTATCCTCATTTTGCCTTATGCTATAGCCAGTAATTCCCCCCAAATTAGGTTATTAAGGAATAATAATGAAGTCACCTAACGCGCTAAGCGCACTAATCGATATTTATATCAGCCCAAGTAAAGCGTTTAATGGTATAGAGCAAGCAAAAGGCTGGTCATGGTTGGCCCTTATTTGTATAGCAGTTGCCACCGCCGCGAGTATGTTTGTTTTTTATAATAGTGTTGATATACAGTTTTTAATTAATGAGCAAGTAGCCGTTTCAAGTGTTGATGCCACTATTGGCGAGCAAAAAATGATTCGTCAAGCGATTGAACAAAATGCCCCAAACCAAATGTGGTTTGGCATGATCGGCGGTATTATTGGCATAGTAATAATGAATGCTTTAGTTGCACTTTATTATATGCTGATAGCTAAACTCGATCCTAACTCACAACATAGTTACGGTGCTTGGTATGGCTTTTCATTATGGACAATGATGCCTACGGTTATTTCAAGCCTTGGCACTATCGCCTTAGTATTAATGGCCAACACAGATCAAATTTCGCAACAAGCGGTGTTTAGTTACGCTTCTATCAATCAGCTCATTGTTGGGCTTGATGCCACACATACTTTTTATACCTTACTAGAATCAATTAACCTGTTCACTATTTGGAGCATTGCGCTGGGCATGGTTGGGCTAAAATGCTGGACTAATTTCTCAACTAATAAAGCACTGCTGTTTGCAGCCTTACCAAGTATTATTATTTTTAGTGTTTGGGCGATTATAGCCGCACTTTAATTATTATGCAGAGGCAAGTTAGCCTCTGCACATTTTCACTCACGGACCGATAAAATGAAAAAAGCCATTATCATCACACTCGCTATTGCCGCTTTTATAGCGTTAATTGTATCAAAACAAATTTCTGGTGATAAAAAACAGCCCGAGGTAAATATCGCCCATGTTGAACTAGGCAATATTGCCGACTCAATAATGGCGTCTGGTAACTTAGTATTTAATACTCAAGTTCAGCTGCGCTCTGAAGTTACCGGCCGAGTAGATAAAGTATTTGTCGAAGAAGGCCAAAGTGTAAAACAAGGCGATATTTTAATGCGCCTTGATACCACTGCATTTGAATCTGAAGTAACCCGCAATAAAGCGCTACTACGTGCCACCGAAATAGAAATTAAACATAGCCAAATTCGCTTAGTTAACTTTGAGCGCCAACTAAAAAGACAAAAAGAGCTTTACGATGTCGGTTTGGGCAATGAAGAAGCCTATGAAAACCTAGCAAGTGCCCGCGACTTAGCTAAAATAGATATTGAATCTCGTAAAGAGTCGTTTAACCAAGCTCATGCGTCGTTGCAAATTGCCCAAGATCGGTTAAATAAAAGTGTTTTTAAAGCGCCTATGAGTGGCCTATTGGCTTCGGTTAATATTAAAGAAGGCGAAACGGTTATTGCCGGAACGACCAATATAATAGGCTCTGATTTAATGCTGGTTGCTGACCCCAGTGCTATTTTAGCTGAGTTGCGGGTTGATGAAACCGACATAGCCAGTATTAAACTCCACCAAAAAGCAAATATTTATGCCGCTGCTTATCCTAATAATCCTTTTACTGGCACAGTAATAAACATTGGTACCTCGGCTAAAAATCAGCCTGGCTCACAAGGGTTATCATTTAAGGTAAAAGTATTACTCGATGCTACCGATCGTCAACTATATGCCGGAATGAGCTGTAGAGCAGAAATTGCCACCAGCATTGCCGAAAATGGTTTAAAGTTACCAATAGAAGCAATTCAAAAACAAGACGACAGCACCTTTGTTTGGCGCCTAAATAACGACAACAGCGTTAGTAAAGTAACCGTAGCTGTTGGTATATCATCAGATATTGAACAAGCAATTACCGAGGGGCTCAATGAAGGTGACAAAATAGTTATTGGCCCGGCTCGCCCTATTAGTACTTTAAAAGAAGGCGACACAGTAAAAGTAAAAGCCGCTGCGAAGGAAAACAACTAATGACTGCGGTGATCAAGCTTGAGCATATTAATAAACAATACAAAATGGGCGCTGAGATATTTAAAGCACTTGATGATGTAAACATTAGCATTATGCCCAATGAATATGTGGCCATTATTGGCCCCTCAGGATCTGGCAAGTCTACCCTAATGAATTTGTTAGGCTGCTTAGATACCCCCACCAGCGGCGAGTATTATTTAAAAGATAAGTTAGTAAAAAGTATGACCGAAACCGAGCTTGCGCACCAACGCAACGAAAGCGTCGGATTTATATTTCAAAGCTTTAACTTATTACCACGCGCATCGGCGCTAGAAAATGTAATGCAGCCTTTAGTTTACCGCTTTACCCCTAGCAAACAACGCAAACAGCAAGCCCTTGAGGCGCTAAAGCGCGTGGGCTTAGCCGACAAAGTAAATCACTTATCAAGCCAGCTGTCGGGCGGGCAACGTCAACGAGTTGCTATTGCTCGTGCTTTAGTCACTAAACCGCATATATTATTAGGTGATGAGCCAACCGGTAACTTAGACAGTAAAACCACCCGCGAAATTATGGCCTTATTTGATGAGCTGCATAACGAAGGGCATACCATTATTTTGGTTACACATGAGCAAGAAATTGCCGACCACTGTCAGCGGGTAATTCGCTTAGTGGATGGTAAAGTAGTGAGTGACGTAACTAAAAACCAAGGAGCAAGGCAGCATGTTTAAACTTGCACTGGCCACTATGGAAGGCACTAAAGCCGCATTTTCGGCAATTAAAGCAAATGCTATGCGCTCTGCCCTCACCTGTTTAGGTATTATTATTGGCGTGGCCGCAGTAGTAACTGTGGTTGCTGTAATGCAAGGCTTTACCAAGCAAATAAACGATCAGTTCGCTGATATGTCGCCCGATGTAACTACTATTAAGGCGTATACCAGTATTGAGCTAGAAATGGTTGGTAAAAATGCAAAACTTAGCTACGACGATTTTTTAACCTTAAAAGCACGAGTAAAAGAAGCAGAAACACTCACCGCACTAATGTTTACTTGGCGTTTTTCAGGCGGAGCTGAGTATGGTAATAAAAGTCATTCATCGCGGGTTATGGGTACTGAGCAAGACTATCAAAAAGCATACCGTACCTACCCCGATCTAGGCCGTTTTATTCGCGCTGAAGACGACGAAAAACGCCGCCGCGTAGCTTTTATTGGGCCGTCAATTATCGAAAAATTAAACTTACCCAGCAATCCGGTAGGTGAATACATAAAGCTAGGTGGCGAATGGTTTAGAATTATTGGTGTAGCCGAAAAACAAGGTAGCTTTTTGGGCTTTGATCAAGACGATTATATTAATATTCCCATTAGCACTATGAGTGCGTTAGAGGGAGGCAATACGCAAAGTAATGTACAAATTATGTTTAGGCTTGAAGACAACGCTAACGAAGAGCAGGTACTAGCAAAAATTACTCGTATACTGCGCCAGTTACATAAACTTAAAGACGGCGACGACAATGACTTTGAATTTGAAACTGCTGAAAAAGCCCGCGCCCAAGTAGATAAATTTACCGGTAGTGCCACTGCCATAACCGCAGGTATTGTTGGTATTAGCTTATTAGTTGGTGGCATAGGTGTAATGAATATTATGTTAGTGTCGGTAACTGAGCGCACCCGCGTGATTGGCACCCTTAAAGCGCTAGGCGCTACACCCGGCTTTATAATGTTGCAGTTTTTAGTTGAGGCTGTGGTGTTATCGCTATTTGGCGGGTTGATTGGGCTTGCCATTGGTTATGGTGCAGCGGGGCTTATTTCGTTTATGGTTCCTAGCATGCCAGATGCGTATATTCCGGCATGGGCGGTAATGTTGTCGTTTGGTTTTACTTCATTAATTGGCATAGTGTTTGGTTTAGCCCCAGCCATTAAAGCCGCCAGGCTCAACCCTATAGATGCACTGCGTTACGAGTAACAATAGCATTGTAGTTGCTTACAAGGATGTAAGCCTAGTACATAATTAACACAGTGATTAAAACTCTCTTTAAACTTCAAGCACAAAGTATTACCCTACTTAAACACCACTTAAAAAATGAACTTTTAACGCTTAAACCACCCAAAGTACACACTATTGATATTGCTCACGGCTAATTTTAAATAAGGTATTAAATGCACAAAAAGCTAATACGTTGCATTATTGCTGCATGCTCTTTTTTAACTATAAACTCTAGCTTGGCGCTAGCACAACTAAACCCATCAGATGAAGCGCAAGGTATAACCGAAACCGCATATACTCCTCTGCGTTGTAATCAGCAACTACAGGCAAGTAGGCAAAAAACATACAGCCGTAAGTTTATTGTTCCTCAACAAGCTAGGTTACTCTCATGGAATATTTATAAGGCACAAAACCAAGGCCTATATAAAGATTTAACTCACCTTAATGAAACTGCTGATATTGTTTTATTACAAGAGGCTATTGTAGATACACGCCTTACTAGCCTTAAACCTTTTTGGCGTTTTTCGCCCGGTTATAAAAGTGGCAATGTACAATCTGGTGTAATGACGCTTAGCCGCTGGCCTGCAACTGTACATTGTACTTTTATTCATAAAGAGCCATGGTTACGAAGCCCAAAAGCAACTAACATTGTTGAATATGCAATGGCTAACCAACAACGCTTATTGAGCGTTAATTTGCACGGCATTAACTTTACGTTTGGTACTAAAGCCTACGCGCAACAGTTACAAGCCAGTATAAAAATAATGCAACAACACAAAGGGCCAATTCTTTTTGCGGGCGATTTAAACGCATGGAGCGATGCACGCCAAAAGCTAGTTAATGACGCGCTGACTAAACTGGGCCTTAAAGAAGCTATATACGTAGATGACAAGCGTACAAAAGCATTTGGTTTAGCCCTGGATCAAGTGTGGGCTCGTGGTGTTGTTATTTCTGATACTTTAGTAAGCGAATATACCAGTTCTGATCACAACCCTATTTTAGCCACTTTAAAAATTGATGATGTATAACATGAAAAAAACTCGTATTTATTCTGCTTGGCTACTGGCCATATTATTCACCTTTTTTAGCCAAATAAGCCTAGCTGCACCCCCAAAACAATTACCCAATCGAGAACCCGACCAAGAAGTGCAGCATTTAATTACCTTTATTAGCAACAGCAACGCCACTTTTATCCGCAATGGCGATGAACATACTAGCAAAGAAGCCGCCGAGCATTTAGCCATGAAATACCGTAAAGCTAAACGTTATGCAAAAACAGCCGACGACTTTATTAATAATCTAGCCAGTAAAAGTTCATGGAGTGGTAAAGCCTACACGGTAATTTTAAGCAGTGGTGCTAAGTTAACCGCAAATAGCTGGCTAACCAATGAGCTAATACGATTTAGAAACACAAAAAAGCCGTAGTAAATACGGCTCTCTAAAGCTATCAATAATAACAAGCTAAGCGTTACCTAGCTGTATGCGCTAAGTTAGGTACGTAATCTATCGCTAGAATATCGCCGGGGTTAAGCCCAGTAACTACATGCTGCTTTGCGCCAATTATTTCACCTAAGCGCACAAACCGGCGTTCTATTTGCTCATTGTCACTATTAATCACATACAGCATAGTTAATTGGCCAAACTCATGTATCCAGCTACTATCTAGCAATATTCCTTGTTCATCGGGTAATACTAACTCTAATTGCGCATACAAGCCGGGCATTACCCCTACAGAAGAGTCAAAGTCTAAGCGAATTAACAAACTACGTGAGGCGCTATCGGCAACCGGAACTATTTCGGCCACTGTGGCTGGCGAGGTTAAATTAAGCGCAGGCAGCTTTATGGTTAAACTTTGCCCTAACTGCAATTTAACCGCTTGCATTTCTCGCACACTAAACTCAACTTGTAGCTGCTGCGGGTTATATAATCCCAATAAAGCCTGCCCAGGCGTAGCTGTATCAGCAGGTTCGACTAACCGCTCTACTACAACCCCCGAAATAGGCGCTGTAATACGAGTGTAACTCAGCGCAACTTTGGCTTGTGTTTGCTGCTGCTTAGCGGCAATTAAATTGGCCGATAAACTATCAAAATTTGCCTTCGCATTATCTAACTCACTTAACGATACTAAGCCTTGCGCATACACACTTTCAATTCGCTTAAGTTGCTTTGTAGCTTGGGTTAATGCGGCTTGAATAGCATTAATTTGCGCCTCACTTTGTGCTAATTGCGCTTTAAAGTCATCTTGTTGTAAGGTAATGAGTAAATCACCTTTGGTTACTTTATCGCCCGCGCGTACACTTAAACGCTCAACTTGCGCCATAACTCGCGATGAAATTTGGGTATTTTGTTTCGCAATAATACTGCCTGGCACCCATTCACTACGGGATATTTTTTGTAGTAAAACCGTTTCCCGCTTACCGTGGTAATTGTTAGCGTTGGTCGTTTTCAAACCAGCAACTTGCTTATTTGAAAAGCTGCCCGCCATATACAATACGGCGCCTACTACCACTAATAAAGCGAGTAACGAGCCAACTAGTTTTGATTTACCTTGCATGCGTTTCTCCCGCAGTGGTTTCTGTGTTTGCAAATACTAAGTAATAAACAAGCGGCACTACAAATAACGAAAACAACGTTGATGCCACAATGCCAAAAATAATCGCAATTGCTAAGCCACTAAATACCGGATCTAGTGTAATCACTAAGTTACCTAATAATGTAGTGCCTGCGGTTAGTAGTACGGGGCGCATGCGCACTGTTCCTGCTGCAATTAACGCTGCTTTTATTGCCATACCTTGGGCGCGTGCTTGATTAATAAACTCAACTAAAATAAGTGAATTACGCACCACAATACCCGCCAAGGCAATCATGCCTATCATCGCAGTAGCGGTAAATAAAACCGGCTCGGGAGCTGATGCAATACTGCGCTCACCAAACTGATTAAGTAACCAAAAACCAGGCATAATACCAATAACAGTGAGTGGTATTGCCGACATAATAATAAGCGACAAGCTTACTGAGCGTGTTTGTAGCCGTAAAATAATAAAAATGGCGCTAAGTGCAAATGCAAAGGCAATCCCCATATCTCTAAATACATCTATGGTAATACGCCACTCTCCTTCACCGCTAAATGTTACTTGCGTACCTGGCGGTAATTGCCAAGGTGCGGTGCCACCATTATTAAAAAAGTGCCGCGCTAACCAAGGCGTTTTTACAAAATCGTCTGTTGATATATTTAAATCAGCAGTTACATCGGCAATTATTGCTGCGGGAGTTCTACCATTTAGCTCTGCCATAACATAAATAACTTCGCGCTGATCTTTGCGCATAATAGTTTGCGCTACATTTAATTGAGTAAACTCTCCAAGCTCAGAAAGCGCAACTAAAGGCCGCGGCGCACTGCTTAAGCCAAATTTACTCGCATTTTTAGCTATGTCTCTGTCGCCCCTTAGTTGTAATGCTAGCAATTGTGCAAATTGATTGCGTTCGCTATAAGATAGCTGCAGTTTTATTGGCACAGGCTGAGTTTCGTTGCTGACATAAAGCTGCCCAACCGTTTGCCCTTGTGACGCTATGCTAAGTGTTTGCGTGATATTTTCGGTAGATATAGCACTATGCGCCGCTTTCGTTTTATCAGTAATAAAACGCTGCAAAGGGGCTGCTGCAACCATTGAAGTATCAACCTCTACCACATGAGGTTCTTGTTTTAAGCGCGTTGCAACTTGCTCTGCGGCTAAATAATGCGTTTGCCTATCAATAAATGTATCTCGATAAACCTCTGCCACTAAAGTACTTAACACCGGCGGCCCTGGCGGCACTTCAACTACTTTAATCACTATGCCGTTATTTACTAATGGTGCTAACTGTTTACGCAAACGCATTGCCACCGCATGAGATTGATGCTCGCGCGCTGTTTTATCTAGTAGTAGCACTCTTAGTTCAGCTAAGTTCGGTGCTTCTCGTCGGTAATAACCGCGTACCATACCATTAAAGTCCATACTTGAAGGCTGGCCTACATAAGTGGCTATTTCACTTACTTCGTTTAATTGCCATGTGAGTGTTTGGATTTGTTTAGTAAATGCAGCTGTGCGCTCCAGATTAGTCCCCTCTGGCATATCTATCAGTACTTGCAGCTCATTTTTATTATCAAAAGGGAGTAGCTTTAAAGGCACCAAACGCATCACGGGTAACATGGCGCTGATAATAAATAATGCTAGGGTTAGCCACAAAACAAGTTTTGCTCGCCCCTTAGAAACCAATAATGGGCTTAATATTCTTTGATATGCACCAACTTTAGGAGCAAGCTCGGAGGGTTGTTCGTTATCAGGCTTGAGTAACTTCATCGCAAGCCAAGGGGTTACAAAAAATGCAACAATGGTAGAAACCATCACGCTAACCGGCACATTAAATGCCATAGGTGCCATATATGGCCCCATCATGCCGGTAATAAACGCCAGTGGAATAAACGCCACCATTATAGTGAGTGTCGACATAAGCAAGGCATTTCGAATTTCGCTCATTGCGCCAACAACATGTTGTTTTTTATCGCCTTTATTATTTATAAAGCGACTAATATTATCAATACCCGTGATAGGGTCGTCTACCAGTAAGCCTAATGATAAAATAAGCGCAAATAAGGTCACCCGATTAATGGTGTAACCAAATGCAAAATCTAATGAGAGTGTAATGCCATAACAAATAGGAACCGCCAGCCCAACTACCACAGCAGGGCGCCAACCTAAAAACACGCCAACAAATATCACCACAGTAAACACTGCAAACACTAAACTTGATGTGAGGTTATTTACTTTTTCATTCGCAGTTTGGCCATAATCTCTAAGTACTGTATAGCTAACTTCTGGTGGCAATAAGGTATTTGCAAGTTCATTAATCATAGTATGAACATCATTAGCAACAGCAACTGCATTAGTCCCTGTTTGCTTAGCTACGCTTAAAGTAACCATAGGCAACTGCTGCTGATCAGTTGATTGCGCTAACCATTGGTAATGCTCAGTTTCACTAGGGCCATCGCTGACTGTTGCAATGTCCATCAAGTAAACACTTTTACCATTAACCACATTAACAACTAATTGCTCTACCGCTGATTGTGTTCTTAGTACATCACCTGCCTGAATAGCAATTTGCTGCTGATTATCAACCACATTCCCTACTTGAGTGAGTTGGTTTGATACATTTAATGCGTAAAAAACATCGTTTACCGTGGTTTGATGGGCAGCCAGTGCGCTGGCATTTAAATTAATGGTAAGAGTGCGTGTACGCCCCGAAATTACTTTAACTTCACTGGTATGCTCAATGCGTTGTAAATTATTAGCAATTTCGTTAGCAAAACGGGTTAGTTCGTAATCACCATAGAGTTGCGGGGCTTTACTGTATAGCCCCAGCATAACAATAGGTACATCATCCACTTCAACGGGCCGTATTTGCCAACTTTTGATAACAGAAGCCATTGTATGCTGATAACTATTTAATTTTGCATAGGTATCTAAAATAGCTTGTTCGCGGTTGTGCCCTACTTCAAAACGCAGCGTAACCACTGTACTGTTAGTTTGTGTGGTTGAGTAAATATGCTCAACCCCCACCAGCTGAGCCAGTAACTTCTCGAGCGGTTGTGTTACTAACCTAGCGACTTCAGGCGCCTCAACGTTAGGTGCTGATACATAAATATCGAGCATGGGCACAGTAATTTGCGGCTCTTCTTCTCGAGGTGTTTGATTTAGTGCAAATACCCCAAGTAACAAAGACATCACAAAAATAATAATCGGAATGCGACCACTTAAACTACTTTTTACCGCATTGTCTATTAAGCTCATCGCACTTAGCCCTTACAGAATAACCCATACAAGGTACCAAGCAGAACGACTGCATTTTCATCAATGACACGATAATAAATTGTTTGGCTCTCGCGGCGCGTAGCCACAATGTTTGCTTTACGCAACGCTGCTAAGTGCTGAGATAACGCAGACTGCGCTAATGGCACGGCTTCATTGAGCTGAGATACGCTCATTTCTGAATCTTGCAAAGAACATAAAATCATCAAGCGATTTTTATTGGCTAAAATTTTTAATAGCTGCTCGGCTTGTTCTACATTGCCGGCCATGGCAGTAAAGTCAATATTCATACTATGCTCTTATTCTAAAATAGAGTCTAAGTATAAGGCGTTAGATTAGAAAAGTCTAATATTAGATTTTACTAATATAGATAAACCTAATATAGTGACTGTACTGAACTAAATAACTGGCCTACTATAATGAAGCTAAATAACGCACTCAGACTAATCGCTGGCATAATGATTATTGTGTCGCTTTTATTGCAAACTTATCACGATCCTAAGTGGATTTACTTTACAGCTTTTATCGCAGTAAATTTAATTCAATCAGCTTTTACTAGCTGGTGCCCAATGATCACTCTATTACGCAAACTTGGCTTTAAGGAATAAACACCATGCTTACCCCTATTCCCGATTTACTAAAAATAATTACTCCTAATCAGCGCCGTATTGATGCCGAACAAGCAAAGAAAGAGCTTGAGCAAAATAAAGGATTGTTGATTGATGTACGAGAACCCGCTGAACATGCCACCAAAGCAGCTATAGGCGCTATAAACATTCCTCGCGGGCTACTTGAAATGAAGCTCATGGAAATAGAAAAAGACGCAGCCCGTCCTATTTATTTACATTGCGCTAGTGGTGCGCGTGCAACATTAAGTGCTGAAGCGCTGACCCGAGTAGGCTACGAAAACGTGACAGTTATTACTTGTAAAGCAGAAGCTGTTTGTCAGGCATTTTAAAGGCCAAAAATTAAATCACTCGGCGATCAACCGATCGCCGAGCTTAAATAACATAATCCAAATTTAAAGGAACACTATGTTCAATTAAAATCAAAGATTGAAATTAATAAACTTCAACGCTAATGTATGAAAAAGGAACACCCGTCTAAGGAAGACTTTATGAAAAAAGCTGCCGCTTTATTACTATTTTTACTCGGTATTGCTCACTCTGTAAATGCTGATGACAGCATTACCTTAATGGTATGTGAAGATTGTAATTATGGCAGAGCCTCTGAACTAGCAAAAAGCAATGTACCATTAGCTCAATGCCACACTACACCCTCTGATCAAAAAGCTGCTATTGCTGATCAAACATGTGATTCAAATCCGCATAAAGTTATTATGATGGATGTCTCTGGTAACAACCACTTTGCATTTTTTGTGGGAAATCATAGTAGAAATGAGTCAGATAAATATATAGAAGCTACGATATTAAATAAAAATGATCTTATTGCTATATCTAAACAAAAAGCAATTGATGAGCATTTCTCAACATTTAAACACACACTTCAAACTGAACTAAGCCTAATGCCACTTTATCAAATAAGTCAGTCTTCTCATCTAGATAGACAAAACAACTGCCCCTCCCATGTAAATAATGCAGTAAAGGCTGTATTTGAAGAATATACATCATCTCGAATTCAAAACTGGGTAAATCATAAAGTTGAAAATAATATTAAAAATCCTGATAGCTTTTTTACATCAAAACCGATCATAGTTGGTGAGACCTTGTATCAGAGTCTGTGGAGTGAGGTGAGTAAGAATTTAAATTTAGAAGTTAATCTTAACAATGGAAGCGACGGGCAATACCGTGTTATTTTTTTAGCGAAGTGGATAAAAGAGTTAGGTGCGTTCAGTTTATCGGTAAACCCTTATTTAACTTATTTAGACGGTATTGCATTAAATCACTATAAAATATCAGCGCCATCAGTCTCCCAATGCTTAAAAAATGCTTTAGATAGAAATCTGTCATCATCAATGTCCTCGTATATTTCGAGCACTAATAATGGAGATACTTAGGGTTAGCATGTTGTAGGCGTCATCGGATGGCGCCTACAAATAAACAAGCCAAAAGCAATCCTTACTTAACCATATTCCCTTTAGCTCCCTATATGACCTAATCATTTTTTCTCTTCCAGAAGTGTAACTAGCATTTGCTCGATGTTTTTTACGCTGTAGGTGAGAGCTCGGAGTAATTCGACTTGGCTTTGTGGCTCATCAGCTTTAGCCTTGCTTGGCTTTGTTTCGGCTAGATTGTCTTTTTGCGTTAAGATGGCCTCGCGAAACTCACTGGCATCAACTACCCCTAGTAACGATACTAATGCGCCATGACCAGACTGACCTGCGGTTTCAAAGCTTAGTCGATATAAACCAAATAAACGCATCAACGGGCCTTGGCTTAACCCGACGTCAGTTATTTTTTCAAGTGGGATGGACTTTTCTTCTTTAAAAAACACACCGCGTTTTACTACTAGCTTACGCTCTAATAAGTTAGCTGACATAGCCGCAAGCATACGCCCAGCCACGATCCAAATTATTAACGCTACAATTGGGATTAATGGGATCCCAACCAAACACACTAAACAAGTAATTACTCCTAGCGTGATCCAGTAAGATTTTACTTTAGGGTTAAAACTGGCGGTTTTCAGGGCTAACTCAGACATTCATTACCTCCTTGATATTTATTCTATTAACCTAGGGAATATTGTGGCTGAATGCAACTATAATAAAAAAGCCGAGTATAAAACTCGGCTTCGGCTATCTTAGTGAAAGCTTATTGTAAGTTAACAATAATAAAAGGCGCTTCGAGATCATTTGCATTAACCACAAAGCGATACTCTCCTTCGGTTTCAATTAACAAGCTCAAGTTATTATTAGAAGCCGCTAAAGGTGTTTCACTCCCTAATATTACTTCTGAGCTATCTCCACCAGCTCCTAAATTGACAGTGCTCCAATCACTGGTAGCAACTTTAAACTCATATGCATCACTTTGTGCACTTAGCTGTTTAGAAAAAGTATATAAACCATCACCTGTGTATGTGAATTGATCGCCTGTCCCCCACAAACTATCTGCCTCATTTAAACTGCCACGTAAATACAACGACACATTTCCAAATGGCCCTATTTTTACCACTGTTAATGTTGGGTTTTCTTTATCTGAAGCATTAAACGAGAACAAATAGTTATCTGCGGTGTCTGCCGTAAAGCTAATATTAGCTCCATTAAAACTAAGTTGTTTTTCTACTCCCAATTGAACAACAGCCTCTTGCTCTGAATTAGCACCAAAATTCACGAGTTCCCAACTCTCTGAAGCAACTTTGAAACCAAAGCTTTCCCCAGCTGTTAGCGCCTTCATAATTTGATACTCGCCACTGCCAACATATTCAAATTGGTCAGAGAGCCCCCACTCATTTAAATCACCACGAAGATACACCTCAGTGCTGCCATAAGGGACGATATCTGGCGCACCAACAGTTGCATCAGCACTCAAGCCAGCGCCTTGGCTCTCGCCTTGTGGTTTAACAAACACAGCCATGGTGTAAGCAGGCACAGTGAACGTGCCGTCGGTTTCACTGGCCGTAAAACTCACTTCCGTCATGCTACTATCTACACTGTTTTTAAGAGTTGGGTGTAATTCAAACCCAGTAGCCGTGAGTACCGTGTGTGAAAGTGCTTGCTGCGTCGCATTAATAACAACAACAACAGCATCTACTGCGGTATCTAAATCAACGAGACCTTCACCATCGTCAATACTCATTACTATCAAACCATGCTGCTGGTTTTCACCCACATTATGAAAGCCCACACGATCAATTACATCTTGCTCAGTGGTTAATCTAAATAACGGGCTTGCGCTACGGATAGCTAAGAACTCTTGGAATACATCACCTGCATAGGCAATGTCTTGTGGCATCGCCTGTGCATCTGCATTAGCTGAAATAGGCATTATTTCAGACCATTTTTCTTGGTTCTTCTCTGCGTTAGGTAGACCAATGTTCCAGTTATTATTCTCTTTGGTTAAATCAACAGCATTAAACCAATCACCGGCATTATAACTATCACGATCCATTGACTTAGAACGCAGTAAATCAGCACCCAGTTGCATAAACGGAATGCCTTGGCTCATAAGTGGAATAGACAACGCCATGTTGTGCGCACGCACACGTTGCTCAATACTCATGCTTGATGCATGCTTATATTGCAACTGATCCCACAGTGTTTCGTTATCATGCTTTGATACGTAGTTAATGGTGTCTGCTGGGTCTAAAGCATAAGCCGTCGGCTGCGTATTCCAGCTAAAGCTATTACCTTTTGCCGAATTACCTTTAAAGTCTTTCAGGATATAGTTTTGTAAATTACCCGCCAGTGATAAACGCAGAGTATCTTGGTCTGCTAAATTAGCATCTGTAGGTTCATTTGCAAATAACGCCCCACCGCGCACAGCTTCACGGATGCGGTCATTGAAAGTCCCCACTTCGGAGCCTGCCATATCAGCTTGCTTAGCTTGAATAAACAAGCGGTTATTAGCCACTTCCTCAAAGTTCCAGCCTTCGCCATAAAAGTAGTTATCTGAGTCAACCGCTTGCACCGCTTCGCGCGCTGCTAAAATTGATGATTTAGGCATGTGCCCCATAACATCAAAGCGAAAGCTGTCGTAACCAAAATCACGGGCAAGAATGACCAATGAATCGCTAACAAACTTGTCCATCATCACATGTTCAGTCGCGGTGTTTTCACAACATGTTGAGCGCTCTATCGTGCCTGATACTTCATTGTATCTGTGGTAATAACCAGGCACGAGTTTATCAAACACTGACTTTTCCCAAATGCCTGATGAGGTTGTGTGGTTGTATACCACATCAAGAACCACACGAAGACCGACTTCTTGCAGTGATTGCACCATGGCGCGTGTCTCTTTAACCCGAGCAATGCCCTCGCTGCTTGATGCATACGAGCCTTCAGGAGCAATAAAGTGATGCGGGTCGTAACCCCAGTTAAAGCCGTCTAAATCACGCATCGCGCTGGCAAGTGCTTGAGCATCATCAGAACCCGGGAAGTAGCTTTGCATTAAATCAGCAATGATGCTGTTTTTATCTTCGATTTTACAAGCATCGGCGGTATCGTCTATTCGCTCACATAACTTACCTAGGGTGTCAGTGATTTCAACGCGCTTATCCGCATCTTCCTCAATGGTGCCAATGTCTGTTACAGGGAGTAAATGAAAGTGCGTTAAACCTTTGTCAGCTAGTTGCTTAAGGTGCTGCATAGGGATGCTTTCAAGCTCAGTAAATGCTAAATATTTACCTCTGTTTGCTTCACTCACTGACTCATCACGTATACTAAAATCACGCACATGACCTTCGTAAATTATTGCATCCTCAGGGTTAGTAATTGTTGGCACAATGCGCTCGTCCCAGCCCTCTGGTTTAGTGTCGTCATCATTTAAATTGATCAACTGCGAATACAGGCCATTACTAGATACATTCAGTGAGTAAGGGTCAGTGCTCCATAAACTTTCAATCGCTTGAGTAGTAGGGTGGTAAACATCAAACGCAAAGCGGTAATAATGACGGTCGTATTTACTATCTAAGCTCACCGACCAAATACCGGTATTGTTGTCTAACGTCATGGCGGTGCTATGCACTTGTGCTTTATCGGCGTCAAATACATTGATCATCATATTGCTAGCGGTTGGTGCCCATACTGAAACATCAATTACATTGTTATTATAATGCACGCCTAACATGGCTTCGTTCGCGTCACTTTCACCTTGGGTGTACAGCGCATCCAACGCTTTGGCGGTTTGCACAAAACTTGCTTCAAGTAGCTTGCCATCAGCATCGTAGCCTGCAACGGCTAACTGCTGCTTAATGAGTTGCTTGGCGGTTTCGCCATCCCAATTACCTTGATAGGCAGTCCAATCTGTTAAGTGCGGTACTTTCGCTGCCTGTGCATCGGTTAAACTCGTTGTCGTTAATTCAACGGTTTTACCATTTAAGCCTGTATCAACATCAACAACCAATTCGGCGGCAGCAGATGAATGCAGCTTAATGATTTGTGTAAGCTTATTACTTGGCTTATACAGTACAGTATTTAAATCAATCCAGTGAGCTGATGCACCGTCAATTGCAACTGGGCGCTCACCAAGGCTTGCAACTGGGTATTCAAATACAGATGGCTCACCGTCAAAGGTGAAATTCATACGCACAAAACGCTCGTCGTCTTGCATCAGTGGCATGGTTAAATCCGCATCACCATGTGCTTTGCCTGAGCCTTCTGTGCCAATATGAATAATAAAATTAGCACACTCGGTGTAACCGTCTTTTAGTGCCACAATCCAGTAAGCACCATAGTTAGGATCAATACCGTCGTATTCGTGACCATCGGACCACTCTGTAGCATCAAACGGTGGCGCGTAAGCATCACAGCCGTCGGTATTCCATGAGTGTAATCGATAACCTTCGTACCCTTCATTTTCAGGGCGCTTATAAAATAAAATAGCCTCGCCTTCGCCTGCAAATACCACAGGGTCTGGTAAGTCGGGGTTATAGCCACTGGTACAGCTTTCATTATTTGCATCTGGAAATAACGGTACGTCGCAAGAGATAGGCTCTGGGTCAACGCATTGAGTGCCTGCTGAGTTAGGCACTTGTGGTACATCGCAAGTCAACAAGGCTTGACCTGCTTTGACATCGCTACTGCCTGAGCCACCACAGCCAAACAGTAGTGTTAAGCTCACCGCTAATAGCAAATGAGTCAATTTAGTTATTTTATTCATTATTTATGCTCCAATTTGCTATTAGTGGCTATAGGTAAAACCTAAATAAACCTGACGACCAAAGTACTGGGTAGTACCGGTGATATTTTCATTGCCAAAGTAACTTTGGGTTGGTTCATCGGTAAGGTTATTAACCTGCAGCAACATGCCAAATGAGTCAGTAAATTGATAAGAGGTTTGAAAGTCAACCACGGTCTCAGCATCAAAATTGACCACCTGCTCATTGATCGCCACTTGCTCTGAGACAAAGTCTGAGCGGTAACGCACATTAAGGCGGGTTTCAAAATTATCTAAGCTGTAAAATATAGTGCCGTTTAACACGTTTTTAGACAAACCAGGTAAGCCTTGTGTAACCGTTTCACCACCTAAGCTAGTAATCGATTCAACTTCGCTTTCGGTGTATGAGTAGCTCCCGTTAAAACCGAGGCCATCAAACGGCGCGGGCAAAAACGAAAGTACTTGCGTGTAGGCAAGTTCAATACCGCGAATATAACCACCATTGGCGTTATTTACCGCCGTTGTGTAAGTGCCGTTAGTTGTGGCAACTTGCTCGCCGCTGACGGGGTTTTCTATATAGTCTGGAACGTTAAAACCGTTACCTTTAAAGTCAAACCCTTCAATGGCGATGGTATCGATAAACGAATCAATGTTTTTATAAAAACCTGCGATCACTAGCGCACCATCTGACTCATCAAAATAATGCTCGTAAGAGATATCGTATTGGTCGGCATAAAATGGTTTTAAGAATGGGTTATTGGTACTTGATCCGTTAATTTTTCCAGTAGTTTCATCAGCTTGTGCACTGGCATCTCCCGCTAGGCGATTAATCGGTGGACGCGACATCACTTTAGCCGCCGCAAAGCGTAATTGCGTGTTATCCGTTAGCTGAAAGTTTAAATTAAGGGATGGCAGATAATCGGTATACGTTGTGCCAAGTACATTAGGTAAATAATTTTGATTTATGATGCCGATGCTGTCGGTAATGTTTTGCGCACCCAGTGCCAAATCACCATTAACGTTTTCTAAAATAGTGGCCGATTGGTCGGTATCTACACGGCGAATACCAATATTACCCAGCACTGGCATAGTGCCAATTTCAGTATTAATATTGAGCATGGCGTAAGCTGAAAGCACTTCCTCGTATACCGAACCACTTTGTAACATAGTCCACGAGTAGTTAGTGGTGTAACCTTGTGGATCTACTACACCATCTGCGTTACCCCAGGTGGTCACCGGTGTAGGCGCACCTTCTGGGAACCACGCATTGAGCGCTTTATCTACATCAATCGCTAAATAGGATGGAAAGTAGCTAAACTTACCTTCCCAATCAACAACATTTACCATGTCATTGGTTAAACGCAGTGGCGGCTCAGTTGCTGAGAAATCACCGTCATTGCCGTATTCAAACACCGAACGATTGTTGCTGTATTCGCGATCTGAATAACGCGCACCAAATTCCACAGAGCTAAACCAGCTGTTATCCAACTCATATTTAAAATCAAGGCGATAAGCTTTTACTTCATCTTCATTTTGATAAGGGTAAATACCGTACTTACTGACCATTACCCGGTCGATATCACTAAATGCAGCGGCTTGATTAAAGCCTACATCTGGTAAATTAAGCCCATTAAGTTGGTAGTTTATAGATACGTTTTTATCTAACACCGGTTCTTGCGCTGTCGCATCTTCGGCAACCAACGCCCACAATAAACCATTGCGGAAATTACTTTTAGCCCGTGACAACGACACATCAACGTTAACATTTAAGCGCTCTGTCACTTGCCAATCAGCGTTAATGCCATAGCTATCTACTTCGTCAAAGTCTTGGTTATCATCATTGACAATTTCAACACGAGTGTAGCCTTTTGAAGTACGATTAACAGAGGCGCCAACCACTGAATTACCCTCTAGCTGAGCGTTTGTATAAGTGGCCGTTGGGCCGCCTAACTTTACTCGTAAACCACGGGCAAATGACTCAGTATCAAAGCGTGATAAAAACACGTCTCCTTTTAATTTAAAATTATCCACCGGCACCCACTCAATCGCCGCCATATAACCGTTACGGGTTTCTTCACCCCCTAAATGCTGGAGCTCAAAGCCTTCGCTGATATATTCGTTTTCTGGTTTTACTTCAGGGCCATTAGTATCATTAGCAACACCGTCGACATCTTTATGATCGTTATAGGCCTGGCCAATAAATTGTGTTGCTACGCTTGGTTGAAATAACCGTGCATAGCCAAGGGCGACACCTAAAGTATCGTCAAGATACTTACCTTGATAGGAAAAGCTGATGCGATCGCCAAACTCAGTGGCATCGTTCACCTCTGACGCTCGGTCGTTGTACATACCTCTGGCGTTAACCACAAACTTGTGTTGCTGATCATTATTAAGCGGGCTGGCTGTTTGCAGCTCTACCGTACCTGCCACGCCGCCTTCAATTAATGACGCCTTTGGTGATTTATACACCGCAGCTGAGCTGATCAACTCAGACGGGTATTGATCAAACTCAATACTGCGACTGCCGCTAGTTGATACTTGCTCGCGACCATTCAAAGTTGAAAATACAAAGCCACCGGACATACCGCGAATATTGATTTCTGCCGCTTGGCCGCCGGTTCGTACCGCAGAGATCCCCGGCAGTCGTGTCAGCGCATCAGCCATAGATACATCAGGCAAAGCGCCTAAATCATCCGCCGACAACTGCTCTGATACCGTATCGGTAAAGCGCTTTTGATTAAGTGATTGGATTAAACTACGACTAAAGCCACGCACTTCAATGACTTCAAGGTCTTCTTCTAGTTGTGGTTTTTTTACGGTGTTTGGTGCGTCACTTTCAGCCGCAGCCAATGCATTGCAGGTTGCAAACATCGCGAGCATTAACGCACTCAGTTTGAATTTCCCCATGAGTTTCCTACCCTATTGATTTTATAATTGTGTGCTGTTTATTTTTAATTTGTGGATAAAATAAAACCAATAAAGTGTAACCAAAAAGTAAATTAAGTGTGATGAATACGTATGCACCAGCAAGGGCAATAGCTAGCAAGGAAAGGAACTTAGTCATGAAGTGCTGCGATCATGTGGATAACGTAAAATATATCGACCAACTAAAAGGAAAAGTCAGCCACACGTCGTTATTTCACAGGAGCATTAAAAATTACTAAAACAGTTTTTAAGGTAAGCGGTAAGGATTGCTAAAATTGAATAAACTACACCATAAGCACCACTCTTATTGCCAACCCTATAAAAACCACCGCTAATATTTTATCAAGCCAAGGGGATGATTTAGTAAAAGCAAAACGCTTTTTTGAAAGCTCTGTCAAGGCTGCAACAAGCAAATACCAGCCGGTATCAATCAACAACACGGTTAAACACATGATCATACCAACCTGAAAAGTTAAGTTTACAGGGTCAATAAACTGTGAGAACAAGGCTAAAAAGAATACAGCGAGTTTAGGGTTCAAAAATGCGATAGCAAAGCCATCTTGCAAAGCCTGTTGAGCGCTACCACTTTGCTGAGCCACTTGGAGCTCTTCAGCGCTTGGCTTTGCAAGTAGTATTTTAATCCCTAAATAAGCTAAATACGCGGCGCCTAAATACACCAGTACTTGATACACAGTGGGAAATTGCATCATTAATGCGCCGAGGCCAAGTAACGACGCCGCGGCATAAAAACCGACCCCCACACCATGACTCAGCGCCGCCAACATGCCGTTCTTCATACTGCCATGAATACTGTGTTTTAACACCACAGCCAAACTAGGCCCAGGTGACATTGCGCCCATCATACAAATGGCGACTAAACTAAACCACAGTGAGAGGGTCATCTAAATCTCAAATTCATTATTTTCGATCAGTAATACATAACCATAAACTTGGCCGAAAAAACCAGTAATAGTACTCACATTAACTAGTTTCCAACCATCTTGGTTTAACTGATAAATTTTTTCATTAAGGGCCTCAAGGTTAATTCCACCAAAAAAGCGCGCCTTTTTAAATTCTATTATTTTTTGCACTGCAATAACCTTTTAAAGTTGATACTCAAAATCATAAAAGTGCACCCCATCTTCAATGCGAATCGCCATTTTTCCGCTAAGCCCTGTAAGTTCATTATTACCAGAATCTGGCACGACTTCTAAAATTAGACGATCTTGGCCTTTGTCCATAGTGCCAAAATGCTGCAGTACAAAACTGCCCTGTTTGCCTGCAAGTGTACCAACCACTTGTTCAATTGCTACATAACCGGCACTACCTTGAGTTGCGGTCATGGCACTGAGCATTTCGCCGGTGCTGGTCGCCTCAAGCTCCCCAGTAAAGGTTTTATCAATCGACATACGACCTAAATTTACGCCATCAATGCCTTTTGCATAGCCTTCAATGGGGTTGAGTTTAACGTTAAATTCACCGGTTACTTTATGAGTTGCCATGTTAGTCCCTTAGTTGTTATGAAGTTAGTTATTGAAATTATGATTTAAGTAACCATATCTATACCCTATTGCACAAAAAGAATCCAGCATGAGCACCAATAAAGCCGAGCCAAAAGACAAAGCAGCTTTTAGTAGTTTAATTCCGATTTTTCAGTTTATTAAGCCTTATAAATGGGTGGTATTTTCGGCGCTTGTAGCGCTACTTGTAACCGCTGGGGTTAATTTATCACTGGGCCAAGGGGTTAAATTTGTAATCGATCATGGCTTTATTGCAGGCTCCCAAGAACAGTTAAAACAAGCCATCATAGTGCTGATTGGCTTAATTAGCTTACTCGCAGTGGGAACATTCAGTCGCTTTTATTTAATGTCGTGGATTGGTGAACGCGTGAGTAACGATATTCGTAAAGCGGTATTTGATCGCATAGTTACTTTGCATCCAAGCTATTTTGAAGAGAACCGCAGCGGCGAATTAATGTCGCGCTTAACAACCGACACCACTTTATTGCAGTCAATCATTGGCTCGTCATTTTCCATGGCACTGCGCAGCGCACTGATGTTGGTAGGTGGTTTAGCCATGTTGCTATTTACTAATTTAAAGCTCACTTTAGTGGTAGTTGCCTGTGTGCCGCTGGTGTTAGTGCCAATGATGGTATTTGGCCGTAAAGTGCGCAAACTTGCCAGCTCTAGCCAAGATGCCATTGCCGATATCAGCACCTATGCAGGTGAGATCATTCAAAATATTAAAGTAGTGCAAAGTTATAGTCATGAACAACGTGAGCAAGCCGCATTTGCCGCTGAAACCGAAAAAGCCTTTAAGGTTGCGAAAAGCCGTATTAAACAACGTTCATTTTTAATTGCAGCGGTGATATTTTTAACCTTTAGCGCCATTAGTGTGATGCTGTGGGTCGGTGGTAGTGATGTACTGGCAGGGACTATGAGTGGTGGTGAGCTAGGTGCATTTGTGTTTTATGCCATTATGGTAGCAATGTCGGTAGCAACGGTGGCCGAGGTCTATGGCGAGCTGCAACGCGCGGCGGGTGCCGCAGCAAGACTACTTGAATTACTCGCGGTAAAAAGCGAAATAGTTAACCCAGTACAACATCTTGATGACCAGTTACACAACAATACTGATTTAGCCGCCATAGAGCTCAGTAATATTACCTTTAACTACCCGTCCCGCCCTGATGTTAGTGCACTTAAAAATGTATCACTCAGTATTGAGCAAGGGCAAACGGTGGCGATTGTAGGCCCTTCTGGTGCTGGTAAAACCACGTTATTTGAATTACTACAACGTTTTTACGACCCTGCCACTGGCGCTATAAAATTCCATGGCATTGATATAAAAGATCTCTCACTGAATACGCTACGAAACAGCATGGGCATGGTGGCACAAAACCCGATATTGTTTAGCTCTGATGTAATGCATAACATTCGTTATGGCAACCCAGATGCAACCGACGAACAAGTATATTCCGCAGCCAAACACGCCCATGCCGATGAGTTTATTGCGCAACTACCTAATGGTTACGAAAGCTTTTTAGGCGAGCAAGGGGTGCGTTTATCTGGCGGGCAAAAGCAACGTATTGTGCTTGCGCGAGCAATCTTAAAGGATCCTGAAATATTACTGCTTGATGAAGCAACCAGCGCCCTTGATGCACAAAGTGAGCATCATGTGCAAGCCGCGCTGGAACACTTAATGCAAAACAGAACCACCTTGATCATTGCGCATCGTCTGGCAACGGTAAAACATGCAGATATGATTGTGGTAATGGAACACGGAGAAATAATAGCAACAGGGAGCCATCAGCAATTACTGCAAAGCTCCCCGTTGTACCAGCGCTTATGTGAACTACAGTTCAATAAAGACTAGATTTTTATGTGCTTATTGCGTGTTAGGCACTATTTGAATTTCTACACGACGATTTTGTGCACGGCCATTTGCGCTATCGTTTGATGAAATTGGACGTGTTTCACCATAACCTGTAGTGCTAATTCGTTCAGCCATAATTTGCTGATTAACTAAATAGTTTTTAACACTTTGAGCGCGTTGCTGTGAAAGGCTCATATTATAGCTATCTTTACCTGTGCTATCGGTATGACCTTCTACGCTTAAATAAGTTTTTTCGTATTTGTTCATCACTTTAGCAATCGCACTTAGCGTATTGTGAAAGCCCGACGAAATATACGACTGATCGGTTGCAAAGGTAATATTTGACGGCATAACTAAACGTAAGTTATCGCCTTCACGTACCACTTCAACACCAGAACCCGCTAACTCGTCACGAAAAGCGGTTTCTTGTTTGTCCATGTAATCGCCTACTGCAGCACCAGCTAATGCACCAATTGCAGCACCAATAAAGATACGCTTATCTTTATGATTACCAGTAGCCTTACCTAATACACCACCAGCTGCAGCACCAATTGCCGCTCCTTTACCTGTGTTATTCATTTCACAACCGCTAAGTAATACAGCCACTACCGTTACGCTTAAAAGTGATTTAGTTAAAGTCATGCTATGTCCTATCTATTTAGTATTTTGCGCTATTATGCAAACATATGAATGAACAAGCCATGAAGAATCAATTAAAATTAGCATTTTATGCTGTATAACAACAAAAATACTATCGATAGCTGAGTTCATAAATATGTCATACTACTGGATGATAATTTTATAATTTATAACGAGGATTGGGGCGTAATGTTAATTGCTATTTTTAGACAGTTTTTTTTACTTGGCTGCATGAGTTTTGGTGGCCCTGCTGCTCACTTAGGCTATTTTAAGCGCCATTTTGTCGATACCCTAAATTGGCTCACTAACACCCGTTATGCACAGCTTATAAGCTTAAGCCAAGCCTTGCCTGGGCCTGGCTCTAGTCAAGTTAGTTTTGCCATTGGGGTAGAGCGCGCGGGTGTACTTGGTGGCATTGCTGCCTTTATTGGTTTTACCCTACCATCATTTTTAATTATGTTGCTATTGGCTATAAGTGCGCATCAGTTTGATGCTGTTTATTTTGCCATTATTGCTGGGTTAAAACTGTTTGCTGTGGTTATTGTCGCCGATGCCACATTAAGTATGGCAAAGAGCTTTTGCACTAGCGCAGCCCTAAAGCTATTAGCCGTACTAAGCACGTTAGCCTTAATACTTTTTCCTCTGCTGGGCACACAAATAGCTATTTTAATTACCGCGGCTGCTGTGGGTGCAATATGGCCATTATTAAAATTAAATCCGGAACCCGCACAGCAAAGTAAGTCAAAAAGTAATATAAATTGGCTCGCTTTAGGGTTATTTACACTGCTGCTAGTGCTCAGTTTCATTCCTTTGACTACTGAATTAGCTTTGTTTGCCCCCTTTTATCAAGCAGGTGCCATGGTGTTTGGTGGTGGCCATGTAGTATTACCTGTATTGCAAGCAAGCGTACCTACACTAAGCAGCGATCAGTTTTTGAGCGCCTATGCAAGCGCGCAAGCTGTGCCTGGACCCATGTTTACCATTGCTACTTACTTAGGTGCACAACTAAGTACCGAACAACCTTTATTTGGCGCTATCGTAGCCACTGTACTTATATTTATGCCCGGGTTTTTACTCATACTTGCGTTTCAAAAAAGTTGGTTAAACTTAGCCAACAAGCCTCGCTTTGCCAGTGTTATTGCCGCACTTAATGCCTCTGTAGTGGGTTTTTTAGCTGCGGCGCTGTATTCACCTATTTGGACATCGGCGGTGCACAATTTTTGGCACATTGCGCTAGTTATTGCAGCATTCGCTTGGCTAAGATTAAAAAAGCCACCTATTTGGTGGCTGTTAATACTCTTTATTACTACGGGGTTGGCTCAGTATTATTGGGCACTTTAATTTTAGGTTTTTCGCTTGTAGGCACGGCTGTGGGTGGGCTAAATTGGCCACTCACACTTTGATACGGACGCAGGCCAAAAATAGGTAACACAGCCAATAAATGATCCATTATTTCGGCTTGTAAATGCTCATACGATATCCAACGTTTATCGCTACTAAAGCAATAAAACTCAATCGGTAAGCCGTGGTTTGTCGGCTGTAACTCACGTACTAGCAAGGTCAGTGAAGTATTGATTTTTTTATGTTGCTTTAGGTAACCTTCGGCATAACGGCGAAACAAACCTAAATTAGACACAGGATCAGGCAGTGAAGACGTACGAATGTAGTCGGCCAAAGGTATAGCCGCTTCTATTTGCTGGCGAAAATCATCTTCAACTAAAAAAATACTATTCATATCAATATTAAGCGAGCGCTTCATGCGCCTCCCGGCAGACTCTTGCATACTACGCCAGTTTTTAAATGAACCTGCTACTAACATGTAAGTAGGAATAGTCGTTACAGTATTATCCCAGTTACGCACTCTTACTGTGTTTAACCCTAAATCAATTACTTCTCCGTCGGCCCCATAATTATCTACCTGGATCCAGTCGCCATACGTAACGAGTCTATTGGCTGCAATTTGAATGCTTGCGACAAACCCCAATATGGTGTCTTTAAATACTAATAAAGTGACGGCGGCAATAGCACCAAAACCCGAGAGAATATAAGTAGGTGATTTTTCTAGCACTATACTAACAATTAAAATAACACTGACAATAAAGGTAATTAATTTAACAACCTGAATTAATCCCTGAATGGGTACTTCGCGGGCAAAATCTAATTGATTATAAATAGCGCCCGCAATACTCACTATGCTACTAAAAATAAAGCCCGCATAAATAATGAGCAGCGCTTGGCCTAAGGTTTTTAAAATTTCCTCTGCAATCTCATTCACCGGGTACACACTATCAAATGTGGCTAGAAACAATGCACAGCAAAGTAAGCAAGCTATGCGCTTATTGAGCTTGTTTAGCATAGGTGCAAGTAAGCCAATGCGTTCAGGTGAGATTTTAGTAACAATTTTTTGGATCGCAGGAAACATTAAGCGACGAGTAAATAAGTACACAAATAATAATGAAAATATACCAATGGCGACGGCAGTAATAGTGCTTAGAAAAAAAGCGTCGGGCACTTTTTCAAACCAAGGCGCTATTAACTTCTGTAAGTGGGTATCGGTCATGGTATTTTTATTTCCTTGCGGGAGTTAGGTTTAAAATTACAGTGCTAGCTAGAGTAAAAAGCGCCATTGCAGCATAACCAATTATAGTAACTACAGCGGGTAATACCCGCTGTAAAATTAACAGAGCCAAGCAAAGTGACATTAAAAAACACTACCTAAGTTAATCTGTATTGACCGTGAATAGCTAAGTGTTTTTAGCGTAACTGTAGGCTCATATTTTTATGCATTTATTTTTGTTCAAGGTTTATTAATGTTTGGTTTTTTTCTTTCCATAACCGATTAAGCTCACTTTGAAAGCGCACTCTAAAGTCGGGATCGTTAGTGTAGTCACCAATTAGCTCGTCACTGACCGGTCTTACTTCAACATGTACGTTTATATTTTTTACTTTACCGCTGGCAAAATCCATAAAGGTCGGAATGCCCTCAGGATAATGAATAGTCACATTAACTACTTTAGTAATTTGCTCTCCCATAGCTTGCATTACAAAGGCAACGCCTCCTGCTTTGGGTTTTAACAAATGTGGAAAAGGGCTGTTTTGGCGAGCGTGCTTTTGCTTCGTATAGCGCGTACCTTCTACAAAATTAACCACACTTACTGGCATTTCTTTAAATTTTTCGCAGGCCTTACGCGTGGTTTCTAAATCTTTACCGCGTAATTTAGGGTTCTTTTTAAGCTGACTTTTACTCGTACGAGTCATGAACGGAAAATCAAGCGCCCACCAGCACAAACCTAATATAGGCACGTAAATAAGCTCTTTTTTCAAAAAGAAATTTAAAAAGGGTATTTTGCGATTTAATACGCGTTGCAATACTAAAATATCAACCCAGCTTTGATGATTAGCTATAACTAAATACCAATCTTTTAGCTTTATATCTTCAAGCCCAGTAACGTTAATTTTAGTTGGCGTAAATAATTTTTGATTTAAGCTGTTAAAGGTAACCCAAATAGTGGCAAATTGTTTGGCGGCCCAACTCATTAACTTTTGTAGCGGCTTAATTGGTATAAGCTTAATAACACCACAAATAAAAATTGGCACAAACCAAATAAGAGTATTTATAAAGTACAACAAAATACTAAATACACTGCGGATAACTGACATTGTTTCTATTCCTTTAAATAGCGCGCAGCAGCTAATTACTGCGCTTTTTATACTTAATTAATAATGGCTGAGGTTAGTCCTCAAAATAGGTATAGCCTTCTAGTCCCGCATTAAGCTCTGCTAAATAGCCTGCTTTACATGGCTCAGACACATCGAGCTTATTAATTTGCTCTGCAAAGTTGTCTGCTAAAATGGCGCTATCATAGTCAACACACTTTAATACATCCTTAACGCTGTCACCTTTAATGGCGTTAGTAAGTACATAACCATCATCGTTTAACTCCACATGCACTGAGTCGGTGTCGCCAAATAGGTTGTGTAAGTCACCTAAAATTTCTTGATAAGCGCCAACCATAAACATTGCAATATGATACTGCTGCCCTTGTGTATATTCAGGTATAGGTAAGCTTGTTTCTATACCTGCACCTTCTACATATTCGCGAATTTGCCCATCAGAATCACACGTTATATCTTGAATAATAGCGCGCTGGGTAAGCGGTTGAGTGAGGTTTTCAATAGGCATTACTGGGAACAATTGGCCAATTCCCCATATATCTGGCAACGATTGAAATAGTGAAAAATTAACAAATAATTTATCAGCTAATTTTTCGTTTAAATCATCGAGTACTTCGCGATGCGCACGCACATTATTGCTCAAAGATGAGCGCACCCGATGTAAAATAGTAAAGTAAAGTTGCTCTATTTTCGCCCACTCTAGCATGCTCACTAAACCGTGTACGTACTGATCGTGTGCTTCGCTAAATAAGTGCATTGCGTCGTGATAAATTTCCAGCGCCATACGCGGGCTTAAACGCTGTAAACATTGCCACATTTCATCTAATACCAGTGTACTGTTTTGCGCAGGCGCCTCTGGGTTTAAGTGATTAGGCGCTTTTTCAACGTCAATTACATCGGTAATTAATACCGCGTGGTGCGCGGTTAACGCACGCCCTGATTCAGTAATAATGGCCGGATGAGTTAATTGATGTTGGTCACACACCTCAGAAAACGCATTTACTACGTTACGGGCATATTCTGCAACGGTATAGTTCATTGAACACGCACTACGTGAACCCGAACCTTCGTAATCAACCCCTAACCCACCGCCTACATCAACGGTATTAAGTGGTACACCTAACTGAGTAAGTTCAGCAAAATGGCGTGCACATTCACGCAAAGCGCGGTGAATATCGCGAATATTGGCTATTTGAGAGCCAATATGAAAATGCACCATTTGCATTAAGTGCAATTTATTATGTTTTTTTAACACTTCAACAGCGCTAAGCACTTGCCCTGCCGTTAAACCAAATTTACCTTTTTCGCCACCGGTGTTTTGCCATTTACCTTTGCCCACTGAGTTTAGGCGAATACGAATACCAATAGCCGGTTCAATGCCTAAATTATCAATTTCTTCCAGTAAGGTGGTTAACTCCGAGAGCTTCTCTACCACTATTTTAACTTTGTGACCCATAGCCTGACCAATACAGGCTAAGCGTAAAAACTCACTGTCTTTATAGCCATTACACACAATAGTAATGGGCTCTTTTGCCACCCCTAAAATAGCCATTAGCTCTGGTTTAGAGCCAGCTTCAAGGCCAACCAGCCCGCTAGGGTGAGCTAAAAGTTTACTCACTACAGAGCGCTGCTGATTTACTTTGATTGGATAAACGCAGGTATATTCGCCTTGATACTCACGATTTGCTCGTGCTTGAGTAAAGGCATTGGTAAGCGTATCTACCCGGTTTTGTAATATATCGGTAAAGCGCACCAATACTGGTAAGGTTAAACCCTGTTGTTTAAATTGTTCGGTTAATTGCGTTAAAGAAATTGCGGCCTTTGCTTGGTCGCCATCTGGGTAGGCCACCAACTCGCCTTGTGCGTTAATATCAAAATAGCCTTCACTCCAATGTGCAACATTATAAGTGGCACGTGCTGTTTCTAAACCCCAAGTCATGGCAACTCTTCTTTAATCAATTAAATACAATGACGCATTTTAATACGTCGCTATCCTCTAGGCTAACAAAAATTGAACTTTCCCTCATTCCTAACTAACTTTATTGGTTAAATCAGTTAAAATGTCATTGAGCAAAACGTCAAGCACTGGCAAAATTGCCCCCTTTTTCATCCTCAACTTAAAAAAGTGTAATAGTAACTATGGCAAATTTAGATCAAAGTAAGTGGTTTACTGAAATTAGCGACCGCGATGGCAGCGCATTTTCATTACGTATTAACAAAAAGTTAGATGAAAAACAGTCTCCTTTTCAAAAAGTAGACATGTTCGAAACCACCGACTTTGGTAATTTAATGATCATCGACGGTTGCACTATGGTAAGTAGCCGCGAAAACTTTTTTTATCATGAGATGATCAGCCACCCTGCACTTTTAGCGCACCCAGCACCTAAAAATGTAGTTATTATTGGCGGCGGCGACTGCGGTACCTTACGCGAAGTGTTAAAGCACCCTGGTGTAGAGAGCGTTACGCAAATAGATATAGACGAAGTAGTAACGCAAATGTCGTTAAAATACTTCCCAGAGCTGTGTGAATCTAACAACGATCCTCGTGCAACAGTTATGTTTGACGACGGCATTAAATACATGCGCGAAGCCGCAAGCGAATCAATCGATGTTGTTATTGTTGATGGCACCGACCCAGTAGGCCCAGGTGAAGGTTTATTTAATCATGCATTTTACACTAGCTGCTTAAACGCCCTTCGCCCAGGTGGCATTTTAGTACAACAAAGCGAATCACCGCTTATGCATATGCCGTTATTAGTTGAAATGCGCGAAGCTATGCTAACGGTAGGTTTTAACGACTTACAAACACTGCCATTCCCGCAACCTATATACCCAAGTGGTTTATGGTCAGTAACTTTAGCGCGTAAATCTGCAGCCTTTAATGGCTTTAGAGAAGATGCAGCAGCCGATATTGCAAAGAACAGCGAATACTACAACAACGGCATTCATCACGGTGCATTAGCTACGCCAAACTTTATGCAACGCGCTTTTGATAAAAAATAATCTCGCAATCTAAGCAATACTAAATTAAGGGCTCAACAGAGCCCTTTTTTATTGCTTAGCGTACAAGCAACCTCACTGCTCACTTTTTATCACCCTGAATACGTATGCAACCTGTCGTATTCACCACCCTCTCGCTTTATGCTTGATAGCCAAACACGTCGCTAACCCAAGGAACTATTATGCGCACATTGGCACTGCTACTCATGGCTTTTTCAAGTATCACGGTTGCTCAAACAGCTACCGTACAATCGCCTGACGGTAATATAAAAATAATCATCTCAGACGAGCAGAGTACACCTAGTTATTCTATTAGTTTTAAAAATAAAACAGTCATTAATAATTCTGCTCTCGGGTTTGAATTTAAACAACATGCACCGTTTAGTAACAGCTTTAAAATAACCAAAGTTCAACAACAAAGTACCAACACTCAGTGGCAACAACCTTGGGGCGAGCGACAAACGGTTGTAGATCAGCATAACGAGGTAACTGTAACCTTTGCTAAGCCACAACCTCAAGGCGGTACTTATAGCGTGCGCTTTAAAGCGTTTGATAGTGGCGTGGGTTTTAGATACGAAGTACCAAAACAAGCAGGCCTTAACAATATTGAAATAACCAAAGAGCTTACCGAGTTTGCTGTTAATAACAGCCACACAGCTACAGCTTGGTGGATCCCTGCCCGCGGCTGGAATCGCTACGAATATGTATATAATACCACCCCATTAAACGATGCCGCATTGGTACATACGCCATTTACCTTTAAAAACCAAGATGGTGTGCATATTAGTATTCATGAAGCCGCCCTTGTTGATTACGCCGCCATGGTACTTAATCAACGCCGCCCTGGGGTTTTTCAAGCCGATTTAACGCCATGGTCGAGCGGTGTTGCCGTTAAAAAACAGGGCGCGTTTAATACCCCATGGCGCACTATTCAAATTGGCGAAAAAGCCGTTGATTTAGTTAACTCAGATATCATTTTAAATCTAAATGAGCCAAATAAACTCGGTGACGTGTCGTGGGTAAAACCTGGTAAATACATAGGTATTTGGTGGGGTATGCATATAAATACACACACTTGGGGCAGCGGCGACAAACACGGCGCTACTACAAAAAATACCAAATACTACATGGACTTTGCCGCCAAATATGGTTTTGATGGCGTATTAGTTGAAGGCTGGAACACAGGCTGGGATGGCGACTGGTTTTTTAATGGTGATGTGTTTAGCTTTACTCAGCCCTACGATGATTTTGATATAGCAGCGCTAACAAAATATTCTAAGCAAACAGGCGTGCAACTCATTGGCCATCACGAAACATCCGGCAACGTCAGTAACTATCGCAAGCAAATGGCAGATGCCTTTGCATTGTATGAAAAATCTAACGTTAGCCAAGTTAAAACCGGTTACGTAGCCGATGGCGGAAACATTAAGCGCATTGACAAAAACGGTATAGCTCGCCATGAGTGGCACGACGGCCAATTTATGGTTAACGAGTACTTACATAACGTTAAGCTAGCTGCTAAACATAAAATAAGTATTAACACCCACGAGCCGATTAAAGATACCGGACTGCGCCGTACTTATCCAAACTGGATCACTCGAGAAGGCGCACGCGGACAAGAGTTTAACGCATGGGGTACTCCTCCTAATCCACCCGAGCACATTGCTATGCTGGCATTTACCCGCATGCTTGCTGGGCCTATGGATTTTACTCCTGGTATTTTCGATTTAAGTTTTAACGGTTTAGGCGCTAATACTAATCGCCCGCAAACTACGCTGGCTAAACAACTAGCATTGTATGTTGTATTGTATAGTCCGATTCAAATGGCGGCCGACCTACCTAAAAATTATTTAGCTAAACCCGATGCATTTCAATTTATTCAAGACGTACCGACCGACTGGCAACAAAGCATTGCCCTTGATGGTGCAGTAGGTGACTTTATTGTATTTGCGCGAAAAGAGCGAAAGCGCGACAAATATACCGGCAACGACTGGTATTTAGGCGCAGTGACTGACGAGCAAGCGCGTACTATTGAGATTAGTTTAGACTTTTTAGATAACGGCAAACAGTTTGAGGCACATATTTATAAAGATGGTAAGAATGCCGAGTGGGAAAATAATCCGTACGATTTAACTATTGAAAAACGCCTTGTTACTGCAAGCGATAAATTAACGCTTAAGCTGGCCACCAGTGGCGGTACGGCTATTCGTTTTAAAGCACTTTAATCGCTTACTGCGTGTTTATAATTTTGGCCAGCACAACTTAATAGCAACCCGCTGCAGTAAAGTGGGTTGGTATTATACTTTAATTGGTAAGTAAATTTGTGCACTTAACCCGCCCTCAGGCCGGTTAGATAATTTAACTTTACCGTTATGTATATCTATAATGCGTTTAATAATAGCCAGCCCTAAACCGCTGCCCTCGCTACCACGTGCTGTATCGCCTTGCTTAAACGGCTCAAATACCGACTCCAGTTCGCCCTCTGGTATACCCGGGCCACTATCGTTTACCGCAATAACAACATACTTTTTATTGCTATTAAAATAGCAGAGCACTTCAATATCACCTTCTGAGTAACGCAGCGCATTTTCAATCATATTGGTTATTACACGCTTAATTGCCACTGCACTAATAGGTATATTGCCAATACTAGGATTACCTTTAAAGGTAATTACTCGCTGGTGTTTAAGCTCAGTGTGCACTACCTCTGCCACTAACGCGTTAATGTCCTCACAGCTTAGCTCTTCACGTTTGTGATGGCGTAAATATTCAATGAACTGGTCGATAATGCCGTTCATGTCTTCAATATCGTAAATAATGCCTTCACGCAAATAGTCATCTTCATCTGCCATCATTTCGGTGGCTAAACGAATGCGGGTTAGTGGAGTGCGTAAATCATGAGACACCCCTGCCATTAACAGCCGACGATCATTTTCAAGCGCAGCAATACCCCGCGACATTTGATTAAATGCCCGTGTTACAGCAATAACTTCACTCGATCCTTGTTCGGCTAACTTAGTACTAAAATCGCCTTTACCTACCTTAACCGCCGCTTGTTGCAATGCTTTTAGCGGCCTATTTAAGTGCCTAGCAAATAACCAGCCACCTAATACACTTAAAAAACCAATACTTGATAAGTAAAAGGTTAAAAACTCGAGGTTATTTTCTTTAAACCCACTAAGCGGCACTTTTACCCAATAACCTAATGCTTGCGGGGCTTCTACCCAGTATATGAGTGGATCGGTTTGGCTAATACGCACCCGCGCAGAACCATTTAGCTGCTCAGACATACTACGCGATAATACCGAATATTCGCGACTTTGCCCCAAACCACTGCGCATTGCTTCATGCTGAGTCATGACTTCAATACCGGTAATTTCAAAAAACTTATCCGATACTTCATTAGTTACTTCAACACCATCTTCCCAGTCAATAAATACGGTTTTAATTTGCTTAGCCAGCATTAAATTAACTTGCTCAATGGTAGGTTTTACTACGTATAAGCTCACCGTTACGTAAGATACTATTTGATTTATTAACAGCAAAGCCGCCACTAAAAAAACGGTTTGCCCAAATGCACTACGCGGAAATAGTCCCATATAAATTACTTTTCACCATCGGGAACAAATACATATCCTAAGCCCCAAACAGTTTGAATATAACGTGGGCTGGCGGCATCTAACTCAATCATGCGGCGAAGTCGCGACACTTGCACATCAATACTGCGCTCCAGTGCGCTGTAATCTCGCCCGCGCGCTAGGTTCATCAATTTATCACGGCTCAGCGGCTCACGTGGATGCAAGACCAGCGCTTTAAGCACTGCAAATTCGCCACTGGTTAAGGAAATTGTTTTTTCGCCTTCGCTCATTTCGCGAGTGGCTAAATTAAGCGAAAATCGCCCAAATTCAATCAAATTTTCTTCTGCAGCAGGTGCGCCCGGCACTTCTTTGGCACGGCGTCGTAAAATAGCTTTTATTCGCGCTAACAGCTCTCGTGGATTAAATGGTTTTGGAATGTAGTCGTCTGCTCCCAATTCAAGGCCAATAATACGGTCAACCTCATCACCTTTAGCGGTAAGCATAACAATTGGAATGTCGTTTTCTTTTTGGCGTAAACGACGACAAATAGACAAACCATCTTCACCCGGCAGCATTAAATCGAGCACCATTAAATGAAAGTTTTCACGTTCGATAAGCCGATCCATTTGCTCTGAATTACCCGCTGTTCTTACAATAAAGCCTTGCTCTACTAAATAGCGCTCCAGTAAGCTGCGTAAACGCATGTCATCATCTACAACCAATACTTTTGTCGTTTCGTGTCCCATTGTGTTTCTTATTTTTATAATCTATTACCCATTAATATAAATGAAAAAACCTGTAAGCAACAATTTATTAGCCGCTTAGATTGTTACTGAACATTTCAAACTCATTTGTGCGCGTGTTTTATTAATAATACACTCGACAAGTTTGGGTTATTTTAATACCTTGCTCTGTATGAGTATTAAAAAAGAACATGGCGTGAAAACAAACTTAATTACCCGCGAAGGCTACTTACAATTACAACAAGAACATACCCATTTATGGAATGTAAAACGCCCTGAAATCACCAAAATAGTAAGCTGGGCGGCCAGCCTAGGAGATAGATCTGAAAATGCAGATTATGCCATTAGAACCATTACAAACATACTAAATACTATAAGAGCTAAGCTTTTAAAGCTTCAAAAACTAGTATGCGTACTATT
>NZ_JBEOOE010000025.1:0-51263 GCF_040308885.1 Pseudoalteromonas sp. 120-MNA-CIBAN-0494 | reverse complement strand
TTTGTTGGGATATCGCCAAGCGGTAAGGCACCAGGTTTTGATCCTGGCATTCCCAGGTTCAAATCCTGGTATCCCAGCCAACTTCTTCTACCAAGGAAAGTTGTTTAAAGAATAGCTCTAGCTTAGAGTTTAAATTAGCAAATTAGTGATGCGGGAGTGGCGGAATTGGTAGACGCGCTGGATTTAGGTTCCAGTATCTTAGGATGTGAGAGTTCAAGTCTCTCCTTCCGCACCATGTTCTTAACTAGAACGAAAACTTGTACAAATTTATAGTTGGGATATCGCCAAGCGGTAAGGCACCAGGTTTTGATCCTGGCATTCCCAGGTTCAAATCCTGGTATCCCAGCCAATTTGTTTATACTTCCTACTTAAATTACTCTTCCTTTTGTATTACTCATAACTACTCATAAGTACTCATAACTACTCATTTTAAATCTATTTATTTTAAACTTCTGTATTTTTAATCTATCTATAAAATCTTATTTTAATAACTGTATTTAAATAGCCGTATTTTAGTGGCTATATTTTATTAGCAAACCCTCTGCTACCGCACTTTTAATCAATAAATAAGCATAAAAAAAGACCCATAAATGAGCCTTTTCAATAGTTCGCAAATGTTATAGCAATTAGTATTAATTTAACTCGCCGCTAATAGCGTATTTTAAAACCCAGTTTTTTACCGGTCCGGTATTGTTAGCTATTTTTAAAAATTGGCTACGCGCCCATTTTAATGGCGCAATTTGATTAGAAAAGCCAAAGTAGCAGGCATCCATCATACTCATCATTAATAAGTTTGCTTTGCGGCGCGATTTTTCATACTCATTTAATTTTAATGGGCAACCTATGTCATCAGCACTTAATAGCACCTGTGCAAGCGCTACAACGTCTTGAAAGCCTAAATTTACGCCCTGCCCGGCTAATGGGTTAATAGTATGTGCAGCGTCACCTACAAGCACTAGTCGCCCTTGCGAATATTTGTTTGCGTGCTGGCGAGCCAGTGGAAACACCGCGTGCTTTAACACGGTAAAATCACCGGCAAGCTCAGGAAATTTTTTAACAATATGTGTTTTAAGTTGCAGCGGGTTTAAACCTTTAAAGCTTTGCAGTGTATTGGCATCGTCATACCAAATTAAATTAGCGTAAGGAGCCTGCATAGGTAAAAAGGCCAAAGGGCCGGTGGGAGTAAATTGCTGCCACGTTTTTACTTGTTGCGGCGCATCAAGTTTTATAAGTACGCCCATGCAGTGCTGCTGATACTGCCAACCGGTTATACCTATGTTGGCTTTAGCGCGTAATTGCGATTGCCCGCCGTCGGCTGCAATAACTAAATCAGCGGTATACGTTTGCTCACCATACACTAGCGTAATTGCATCTGAGGTTTGCTCAATACTCGTAATAGGCGCTGCTTGCTCAATAACTCCAATGTTGTATTGCTCAAATTGCTGCCATAAACTGGCTTGAATTAGGTTATTTTCAATTAAGTGGCCTAAATGCGTGGTGTTTATATCGGCGCAATCAAATAATAAATTATCGCCACCGCGCTCAAATGCTTCTAATTGTTGATACGGTGCTAACCTGCTTTGTTTTAAAAGTGGCATTGCGCCCAATTCGTCTAGCAGCTTTTCTGAAAAACGATTTATTGCCGATACGCGAATATCAACCTGATCACTGCTTAAAACTTGCTGTGGATTTATTAGTTTTTTTTCTATTATGCGCACTGCTTTACCTTGCTGAGCAAGTTTAATTGCCATAGCAGCACCCACCATGCCAGCACCCACAACAATTACTTTATTTTTTGTCATGTTCTCATCTTTTTAATTTCTTAAAACTATTTTAATTGTATCGTAATTAGCTTGTTATGTGCCAAAGGATACGCTCAACTGTGGATAAAACTAAAGCTGCATTGATTTGAAATCACAAACATGAAAACTATACTTGGATTTACGTGTGTATCCAGCTAAAATACGCGTCCTTTAAGTGGGTATAGCGCAGTAATGCATTTCACTTAATCCTGTTTCTAGCACATTTTTGTGCCACTATCGAATTGAACACGAGGCAATATTTCAATGAGCAAAAAGCTGCATATTAAAACCTGGGGTTGTCAGATGAACGAATACGACTCTCAGAAAATGGCTGAACTTTTAGATGCCACCAATGGCTACCAGCTAACTGATGATGCAACAGATGCCGACGTAATTTTACTTAACACCTGTTCAATTCGTGAAAAAGCACAAGAAAAAGTGTTCCACCAGTTAGGTCGTTGGAAGTTGTTAAAAGACGACAAGCCAGACTTAATTATTGGCGTAGGTGGTTGTGTTGCCTCACAAGAAGGTGACTCTATTCGCCAGCGTGCGCCATTTGTAGACGTTATTTTTGGCCCACAAACGCTGCACCGTTTACCAGAAATGATTAAACAAGTGCAAGGCGATAAAGGCTCATCGGTTGTTGATATTTCATTCCCAGAGATTGAAAAATTTGACCGTTTACCAGAGCCAAAAGCCGATGGCCCATCTGCGTTTGTATCTATTATGGAAGGCTGCTCTAAGTACTGTACTTTTTGTGTTGTACCATACACTCGCGGCGAAGAAGTTAGCCGCCCAGTAGATGACGTACTATTAGAAATTGCCCAGCTTGCTGAGCAAAACGTACGTGAAGTAAACCTACTTGGCCAAAACGTAAACGCGTACCGCGGCGACACACACGATGGCGAAATTTGTTATTTTTCGGATTTAATTCGTCTTATTGCTGCCATTGATGGTATTGACCGTATTCGTTACACCACATCGCATCCAGTAGAGTTTACCCAAGATATAGTTGACGTATACGCCGATGTACCAGAGCTTGTAGATCATTTACATCTACCAGTACAAAGTGGTTCAGACCGTATTTTAAACCTAATGAAACGCGGCCATACGGCAATTGAATATAAGTCGACAATTCGTAAGTTACGCAAAATTCGTCCTAACTTAAGCATGTCGTCAGATTTTATTATTGGTTTTCCGGGTGAAACCCAAGATGACTTTGAAGCAACCATGAAGCTAATTAGCGACGTTGGTTTTGATATGAGCTTTAGCTTTATTTACAGTGCACGCCCAGGTACACCAGCGGCCGACTTGCCAGATGACGTAACCGAGCAAGAGAAAAAAGAGCGTTTATACTTACTGCAAAATCGTATTACACAAATGGCGCAACAAATTAGCCGTCAAATGTTCGATACAGAGCAGCGTATACTCGTTGAAGGCCCTTCTAAAAAGAACCCAATGGAATTACGTGGCCGTACCGAAAACAACCGTGTAGTTAACTTTGTTGGCCCACATACAGTGATCGGTCAGTTTGTTGACGTACGTATTACCGAGGCACTACCAAATTCTTTACGTGGTGACTTAATTCGTACAGAATCAGAAATGAACTTACGTCGTGAAATCGCTCCTTCAGCTATTTTAACCAAAGCTGCAAGCCTTGAGCCTAAACCTGACACTATAAACGAAATTGGCGTTGCTACTTTCGTCCCTTAGTGGAAATTTTAGCGCCAGTTAACACTGGCGCCATGCTATAGGAAGTAATTTTGAGTAATCAGTTAAAAACATTAGAGATTTATTTAGAACCTGCCGATAACAAACGCCTTTCTTCTTTATGTGGCCCGTTTGACGAAAACATCAAACAAATTGAACGCCGACTCGGTGTTGAAATTATCCACCGCGATAACTTTTTTAAAGTCACAGGCAAAACTTACAGTAGCGCCAGCGCTGTAGAAATTTTAAAAAACCTTTATATTGATACTCAACCTGTGCGCGGCGAAATTGGCGAAATAGAACCCGACAACGTGCACTTAGCCATTACCGAATCAAACGCCCTTGAACAAGACGCCACAACCAGCACTTACACCAAAGAAATGGTGATTAAAACGCGCCGTGGTGTTATAAAGCCGCGTAACGAAAACCAAGGTATATACGTTTCTAATATTTTGCATCACGATATTACCTTTGGCATTGGCCCTGCTGGTACAGGCAAAACATACTTAGCTGTGGCAACTGCAGTTGATGCCCTAGAGCGCCAAGAAATTCGCCGTATATTGCTTACCCGCCCAGCGGTAGAAGCAGGTGAAAAGCTCGGTTTTTTACCGGGCGATTTAAGCCAAAAGGTCGACCCATACTTGCGCCCGCTTTACGATGCGCTATTTGAAATGCTTGGCTTTGAAAAAGTAGAAAAACTAATCGAAAAAAACGTTATTGAAATTGCCCCACTTGCTTATATGCGTGGGCGTACGCTTAATGATGCCTTTATTATTTTAGATGAAAGCCAAAATACCACCGCAGAGCAAATGAAAATGTTTTTAACCCGTATTGGGTTTAACTCAAAAGCGGTTATTACTGGCGACATAACGCAAGTAGATTTACCACGTGGTGTGCGCTCAGGCTTACGCCATGCAATGGAAGTACTCGATGGCGTAGACGAAATAAGCTTTAACCACTTTAAAGCCCAAGACATAGTTCGCCATCCTGTGGTTGCGCGTATTGTTGAAGCCTACGAGCGCAACGATGAAAGCGAGCGACTTATGCGCCTAGAAAAGCAAAAAGCCCGAGAGCAACTTGCCGCTCAACAACCGCCTGCTACTAAAGAGTAATACCGTGAACACTGAACTTGATTTACAAATAGCCTGTGAGTTTGACAACTTACCAAGCGAGGCACAATTTGCGCTTTGGGCCGACAAAGCCCTTAGCCAATACCGCGACGAATCTGAACTCACTATTGTAATTAGTGACGAAGCGCAGTCGCAACAACTCAACAACGACTACCGTGGTAAAAACAAGCCTACCAATGTACTGTCGTTTGAGTTTGAAGCACCACCGGGAATAGATATTCCTTTAGTAGGTGATTTAGTTATTTGCCCAGCTATTGTATTGGCTGAAGCAATTGAGCAAGAAAAGTCATTTCATGACCACTTTGCTCATATTGTTATTCATGGATGCTTGCATTTGCTTGGATTTGACCATATAAAGAGTGAAGATGCTTTTGAGATGGAAAGTATAGAAAAGCAATTACTTGCTGAGCTAAACATAGCAGACCCATATCGGGACGAAATTTAAATAAACGGAGTAATCAGATATAATGAGCGACGGTAACTCGCATTCTAGCCAGGGTTCTTCTGGAAAAAGCTGGCTGGGCCGAATAGCCCAAAAGTTTCAAGGGGAACCCCAGAACAGAGAAGAGCTGGTTGAAGTAATTGCCGATGCGCAAGAGCGGGATGTAATCGATCCAGAAACCAAAGAGATGATTGAAGGTGTGCTTGGCGTGTCTAAGCTTAAAGTGCGAGACATTATGGTGCCGCGCTCACAAATGATCACCCTTGAGATCGACAGCCCGCTTGAAGAGCTCATACCTATGATGGTTCACTCTACGCACTCACGCTTTCCGGTGGTGTGTGAGGACAAAGACCATGTAGAAGGGATTTTACTCGCTAAAGATTTATTACCCCTAATCTTAAACAAAGACGACTTACTGCCCTCACTGCGCGATTATTTACGCCCAGCAATGGTAGTACCCGAAAGTAAACGTGTCGATACCCTGCTTAACGAATTTCGTCAGCAACGCTACCATATGGCTATTGTTATTGATGAATACGGCGGTGTATCGGGCTTAGTCACTATTGAAGATATTCTTGAAATAATCGTGGGCGAAATAGAAGACGAGCACGACGAAGAAGAAGAGCAACAAGATATTCGCCAACTTGCTAAGCATGTTTACGTAGTACAAGCGCTAACCCCTGTTGATGACTTTAACGAGCATTTTAAAACAGGTTACAGCACAGATGACGCCGATACTATTGGTGGCACTGTATTACATGCCTTTGGCCACATGCCAAGCCGTGGCGAAACCATTGATATAGAAGGTTACCAATTTAAAGTAACCAACTCTGACAATCGCCGCATCTTGCAACTGCAAGTCACCGTTCCTAAGGTTGATGATAACTACAGTGAAGATTCTGCTAACTAAGTTCACCTTATTAGCAAAAGATAAAAAAGCATGGCTCGCATTAATTGCGGGCCTTATTTTAACTTTTGCCTATGCCCCCTTTGAAATTTGGCCCATTGCATTTTTTAGCCTTGCTGCCATCATTTTTTGTATTAATCCAAAAAACACCGGTAAAACACACGCAAAAACAGCCGCTAAATATGGCTTTATATTTGGTTTAGGTTGGTTTGGTGCTGGTATTAGCTGGGTACATGTATCTATAGCCACTTTTGGCGGCATGCCATTAATCGCTTCTTTAGCGCTTATGGCCTTATTGTGTTCATACTTAGCGTTATTTCCTGCACTTGCCTTTTGGGCAACAACTCGCTTTGCCAGCGGCCCTAAAAGTTATGGCGCATTATTAATTGTAAGTTTTGCCATAAGCGAATACTTACGCGCACACTTACTAACAGGCTTTCCATGGTTAAGTTTTGGTTATACGCAAACCGACAGCCCACTTAGACTGCTTGCCCCTTATATTGGCGAATTTGGTTTAACCTTAGTATGTATTGCCATTGGTTTTGCATTGTATCGCCTAAGCCAAAAAGATTTTAAAACATTGGCCATAACCAGCAGTGCTTTAGCACTACTTTTTGCCGGTGCATACACCACAGGTACAGCACAGTACTCTGGAAAAAGCATGTCGACATTACTTGTACAAGGTAATATAAAACAAAATCTGCGCTTTGATCCCAGCCAGTTTTGGACCACCATGAGTAAATACCAAGACCTAACCCGCACACACTGGGACGCCGACTTAATAGTATGGCCCGAAGCCGCAGTACCCGAAATAGAAGCGCTTGCCGACTCATACCTAGCAGGCTTAGACAGCGCCGCTTCATTTAATAAAACCGCGCTAATTACCGGTGTTGTTGACTACCAACTCGACACTAAAACTATTTTTAATACCCTTATAGTAGTGGGTAATAAAAATAAAGATGATGAACACGGCCACTACCGCTACCTAGATAAAAACCGCTATCAAAAACACCAATTACTCCCTATTGGCGAATTTGTACCATTTGAAGATTTACTGCGCCCTATCGCACCGTTGTTTGATTTACCTATGTCGTCGTTTACCCGTGGCGACAAAGTACAAAACAACCTACGTGCTAACGGCTTTAATATACTACCCGCTATATGCTACGAAATAGTATTTGCCGACCTAGTGCGTGGTAATTATCAGCACAGCTCAGATTTACTCTTTACCGTAAGTAACGATGCTTGGTTTGGCGACTCCATTGGCCCCCACCAGCATATGCAAATCGCTCGCATGCGCGCTCTAGAGCTACAGCGGCCACTAATACGTGTTACTAACAACGGCGTAAGCGGCGTATACGACCCAATAAGCCACACGCAACAAAGCATGCCACAGTTTGAAGCAACCACCATGAAAGCCGACGTTAAGTTAATACAAGGCGACAGCGTGTACAGCCAATACGGCAACATGTTTGTATGGGGATTTGTGTTGTTGCTGGGTGTTGGCGGGTTTGGGATTAGGTTTAAGAGATAAATGAAAAATTCTAAACTTAGAGAATTAGCAATAGATTAAGCCCAGCGCAGTCTTTGGGCTTAACAATTAACTTTTCTGGTTAATTATTACTCTACATCGCTCAAGCTAAGCAATTGACGCCTATTGCGTAATGTGAGTATTTTAATTTCATGTTCAACTTTATAAATAATTCGATAGCTACCAAATATTAATTCACGATATCTTGAGCCTAATAATTCTGGCACTTCCCGACCTAGTTCAGGTTGAGTACCAAGTAAATCTGTTCGATCAAAAATATCATTAACCCATTTGTCAGCCGCCGATGGTTTATCAAAAGCAATAAATTTAGCCATAGTGACTAATTTTTCTAATGCTAAAGGCGACCAAACTACTTTCAATCTTTAATACTCTTTAAAACTTGCGCACGAGCATCTGAGTTTGAAATACCCAGCCCCATAGAGAGTTGATCTTCAGCTTTTTGTATTTCCTCTAATAACTCTATTTTTTCCTGCATAGATTCATATTCAGCAACATCTAAAACCACAGCAACGCCTTTACCCCTTTGAGTTATTACAATTGGCCTTCTGGTTTCATTAACTTGGCGTATAAATGATGCAGCTCCAGCTCTAAAATCTGAAAGCGGCTGAATATCTTGATCTAAATGAAGCCTACTCATGATCGTACCTTTAGTTGTACTTTATATGGTACAAACTATAGTTAAAATAAATGTTAAATACAATACTTTATACTTAAGCTCAATAACAATATCGAGCGAAGTATATAAATCCAATTATACTAACTCTAAGGTAAACAAGCTTATTAAGTATCAAAATGATGCTAAATAAGCTTATATGACACCTTCTTTAGCGACTTATGTTTTGTGAATGTTGTTAAAAACTAAAGCATGGATGTTCTGTGTAGCAAAGCATATCTAAACACTCTGAGATGAATAGAGTATTATTAATTCTCTTGTTCGGTTTCGCTCCGCTCTTGCGTAACTCCTCTATATAAAATACGTTATTTAATTTGTGGGCTTTGAAAAAAGGCTGCACTAGGCAGCCTTTAATTTAAATGATTTTTTAACCCGTCTTATTATTTGGCTGCTTAACTATTTAACTAACTATTTAACTAATCTATTTAACGGTAAGCGGTGCGTTATTAATCGCTGATAATGGCAGGTTTACATCGAATAATTGGCCACGAACTTGGGCAACCCCCATAGCCTTTAAGCGTGCTGTGTGCATAGTTAAATACGCATTAGCTGATGCTTCATCTTCAAATAGGTAAATACCACCAGCAAGTTGACCTTGTTGGTTTTCGGTCCAAATTTTCCAAATAATACCGGGTTCATGGTTAATTGATTCGGCTAAATCTTTTAATGCTGCTGACATTTGCTCCCCAAACGGGCCTGCAAAATCAAAGTCTACCTGTAATAATTTTTTCACTATAAGCTCTCTTTTAACTAAAGCGCGGTATCACGCTTTTAATAATACTCTAATAAATTAGTTAGCTACCAAGCACACGCAAAGTAGCTAACAGGCTGCGTAACTTAGCAGCTTAATTTATTGCAATTAGCGACCAAATTCACTCGGTGGTGCTGGCACTACCAATGGTTTTTTCGGATTTGCTTTAAGCTCTTTTAATAACTCTTTTACAGCGCGTTCAATCGACGGATCTTGTCCGGCTTGAATAAGCTCTGGGCGATCAATCACTTCTATGTCTGGGCTTACGCCTTCATTTTCAATGATCCAGTTACCTTCGTTATCTAAAATTCTAAAAGTAGCGGCAATAACTGAGCCACCATCTACAAGCCCAGGGTTGCCCGAAATACCAATTAAACCGCCCCAGGTACGCGTACCAATTAATTTGCCTAAACCTGCTTGGCGAAAGTAATACGGTAGTGCGTCGCCGCCTGAACTAGAGTAGCCATTGATCAGCATAGCTTTAGGGCCATCGTGTGCAAACTGCGGGGTTTTAGTTGGCTCTACACCACGGCGTTTCCAGTAGTTAAGCGGTTTACGCGCTAACCAAGTGATCATATGTTCAGGTATAAAACCGCCGCCATTGTAACGATCGTCTATGATCATCGCTTCTTTATTAGTTTGCGGTAAAAAGTTTTTAAATAACGAACGGTTACCTTCGTAATGGGTGTTAGGTAAATGCACGTAGCCAATACGCCCATCTGAAAGCTTATTAACATACTCAGCGCGCGATTGTGCCCACTGTAAGTAACGCAATCCAGTTTCGCTGGCAATAGGCGTTACCATTACTTTCCAGCTGTTTTTTAGGCTTGGTGATTTACTGAGTAGTAATTCAACCGATTTACCTTGGGTGTTTTCTAGTAGTTCGTAAAAGTTGACTACGCTTTTTACTGAGCGGCCATTTACTGCAATTATGTAATCGCCTACATTGGCGTTAATGCCGGTTTCGTTTAGCGGTGAGCGAAAGTTTTCGTGCCAGTTTTCGCCTTTAAAAATAGTCTCTATTTTTACAAAGCCTGATTTATGCGCGCTAATTTCTGCGCCCAATAAGCCATGCTGTAAACGAGGAGATGTTGGCATATCGCCCGAGTTAACATAAATATGCCCTGAGTTTATTTCGCCTGCTATTTCACTTAATACATAATCTAGGTCGGCTCGATGTGCAATAGCGTCTGCCATAGGTTGGTAACGCGCTAAAATAGCATCCCAGTCTTGGCCATGATGGTTTTCGTCATAAAACCAGTCGCGCAGAGTGCGCCAGCCTTCACGATACATTTGTGCCCACTCGGTTTGCGGGTCAATTTTTAATACCATGTCTTGCAAGTTAAGTTGCGTAGCTTTTAAGTCTTGTTTAGCTTCTGGCTTTATTACGCTAATGTTTTTTCCTGCACGAGCAATAATATGCTCAGCATTAGCCGACACTTTATAATTACTCACTCCTGCTGCTATTGTGGCAACTTCACCATCAACGGCATTAGGCACTAACTTAAGCTCTCCTGCCGATAGTGTTAATACGCCGTCTTTTACGCCGCTTAGTGCGCCGTAGTTTCCTGCAGGTACATTTAGCGCCACAACACGGCTCATAAAGCCGTTACTTTCTATATAATTGCTGGGTGCTTTAGCTGACTTTTTATCGTCTTTATCTGCTTTTGAGTCAACAATGCTTATTTCGTCACTCAGCGGTGTATTAAGTGGCTTGATTTTACTATTTACTGCAACCGAATACAGTCGGGTTGCATTGTTAAACATGTAGTCAAACTCGTAGCTACTAAAAGTTAAATTAAAGTCGCGCTCTGATGTGAAATACAATTGCTGCCCGTCGGGAGAAAACGCTGGGTTTGTCTCACTGCTCATGTCATCAGTTAAGCGAGTAACGCGCTTGTCTTTTAAATTGTAATGCCATAATGAGGCGTAGCGATTTTCGTTATTTTTAACAAACACTATATCCTCGCTATTAGGCGACCAAATATAGCTAGTTAAACCATCTTCATTATATTTTGCGGTATCAATTTTACGCTGCTTACCGGTGTTAATATCGAGCCACCACAGGGTGTGATTCTGATCGCTAAACAATAACTTTTTATTATCTGGTGACCAAACTGGCTCAAAACGCCAAATACTGCCATTACTGGTCAGTTGCTTAACTTGGTTATTGTTAGCTCTGTCTTTTAGGTAAATTTCGTACTCGCCTGTTTCATCACTCATGTAAGCAATATAGCGTCCATTGGGCGACCATGTAGCCGATATTTCACGCCCTTTTGGCGTATGGCTTAAGTTTCGGGTTGGGCCATTTTTAACCGGCACAGAAAACAGTTCGCCGCGTGCTGTAAATAGTACTCTTTTTCCATCGTGCGATACGTCCATTGAATCAATAAAGTCACTAACATTTTTACTGTAGGCCATTGTATGTTCACGGTTACCTTGAACATTTATGCTCAGCTTTTCAGATTGCTGCGTGGCGTCATCAAAGCGATACAAATAACCACCATTTTCATACACTATGGCGTTGGGCCCAGCCGAGGGCCAAAGCACATCAAAGTCGCTGTGGTTAGTTACTTTTATCGGATTTTTGCCATCTTGATGTTTGTATAAATTTAGCGTGTATTCTCTGTCCGACACGTAGTAAATGTTATTGTTAACCCAAGTAGGCTGTTGGTCGGTTGCTCTGTCGGTTGTTAATTGCTTTGATTTGTTATTTTCTAAATCGTAAACCCACACATCTTGTGCGCGCCCACCACGGGTGCGTTTCCAAGTACGAAATTCGCGATCAATGGGTGTATAAACATACTGTTTACCATCGGGCGATAACATGCCACCGCCAGTTTCTGGTATGGCTAATGGTTGCTCTAGGCCACCAGCAGCAGGCACTATATAAGGTCGGCCAACACGCTGACCATAAGGGGTGCGGTTAGCTCTAAACACAATATGCTTACCGTCCGGGGTCCAATCAAGTACGCGGTAATCAAAACCACCGCGCGGCGGCATTACACCTACGTCGTTATAATAGGTCAGCTGGTTTAAGTCAGAGCCATCGCGGTTCATTACGTACACTTGGCGGCTGCCATTATATTGGGCTGAAAAAGCGATTTGGCTGCCATCTGGCGAAAATTTAGGAAAAGTTTCAAAACCAATATGATCAGTTAAGCGCGTACTTTTACCTGTTTTAATGTTTGCTATATAAATATCGCCCGCATAAACAAAGGTAACTGATTCTTTATGAATATCGGGAAAGCGTAATAAGCGGGTATCTTGTGTTTGATAAGCCGCAACCATCGGCGATATTGCCGGTGCAACCGCAATTGCTATTGCTGTTAATAAAGTGCGTAGTTTCAAGGTTATCGTCCTTACAATGTTATTTCATTTCATAATAACAATAAAAAGACAGTTTGCAGCTTTGTGCGACAAATTACTGTAACAAGGTGTAAATACAGTCATTGTAAAAGCTTAATAATTAATAATATATTTCACTCACATTTTAATATCTTAAATACCTACTCTAGCTAAAAGCAGTACTTTAAGCCCATTAAAAAAATAAAAGTTAATACTGCCTTGATTTATTCAGCTTTTGTTAATACTATCTTGCCCAATAAAATCCATTACTTTCATGGTATTACCTAACGATCTGTAATTTGGTTTTATTTAATCATAAATACACATAAAAGGAATATAATGTGAACAAAATAGCTTCAATCTTTATCGCTGTTACCCTACTTTTAACTACCGGCTGTACGGCCATTATGACTGCAGAACAAGCAGCTCCTACGTTAAATAAGCCCCAAGTTGATGAAATACAAATTGCAGTGGTAGATCATCGCCCATATGTTGTAAATGGTGACAAACTCTCTGGTTTTGAAGGATTAAGTCGCTCTGGCTTTGGTATACCTTATACACAAAACATCATTACTGGCGAAACTATGCCACAACACTTAGGTAAACGCCTTGCTGCTGGTTTTATTCGCTCTGGTATTAACGCTAAGCTAATAGCTACCACACCACAGGTCGATATTAATGACATTAAAGCAGATAGCGATACTGCGACTATTATAATCGTACTTAACGAATGGAAGTATGATCACCACGCTTTTACTGATAACTCATGGTATAACTTTGATCTAATAATTAAGGATCGCACTGGTGCTACGCTTATAAATAAAAACTTTACTGGCGAGCAAGACATTCCAAGTATGCATACCAACGACTTACAAATGCTTTATAAAGAGCGCTTTGAATTAGCGTTTGCAGATCCTGAGGTTAAAGCGTTACTGTAATTTTAAACTACGCGAACATTTTTATTGGCGAACTAAATAAGTATTTAGTTCGCCAAAGCAGCAAACAATATAACTGTTATTTACGCGCTTAAATTAAAACCCCTTCTTTATTACTATTTAATATTTTCTGAAACCTCAATCATTACCGTTTGATCTACTTGTATAAGCCCGCGCTTTGGCCGGTCTAAATCTATAATAATAAATACGATTAAAGTAATTAACAAAGAAACCAATACTATGGGCACAATCATTCGCTTACCACTGAGTCCTGCGGAATAACCCATAATGCCACCAGACGAAATAAAAACAATAAAGAGCAGTATTAATACCACCTCAGGTACATGCATTTGCAATAAAGCATTTCGCTTTCCTTGGCTGTCTATTACATCATTAAGCGATTTTACAAACGCTCCTGTGGTTACAGGCCTTGGGTCAACATTTGTGGCTGCGATAGCCAATGACCATAACTGACGCTGTAGGTTGGCTATTTTATTATTGTAGTCGTTACGCTGCGCGTGTTTGGTTAAATCTAATTGGCCTATAGCAACTCGTAAGTCTACATACTCTTTAAATAATTCATTGGCTTGTTTTTTGTATTCTTGTGGCAGTAATTCAACCCGTAATATGGCTGTGCCGATTGTGTTTGCTTCATCTATTAACGCCATGCTGCGGTTATCATACCGTTGCATCGACATGCTAAATGTAAAACCCAGTAGTAATGCTAACAAACCTAATATACTGCCCTGAATAGAACCCGTTAGCGTCTTAACCTCACTGTCGGTTCTGCCTTGAATAAACCGCCCTGCTCTAAAGCCTATTTCGTTAAAAATAACGATCGCAATAAACAATGTAACTGCAATTAATACACTGCTGTATCCATAAAGTAATTCATCTTCGAACATAATTTAGTAAATTCCACTGGCCATTATTTGGGTGTACTTTTTAAAGCGTACTCAACAAAGTTATACTTTAAAGATACGGTAAATTTAAACTGGAAGTAAGTAAAATTAAGTTAAGGGCTGATTCACCAACCTGCCTTAACGCTAAACATTATAGTCGTGATCGCCTCGTCTTTTCATTTCGCTTATAACCAGCTCAATCATTTGTTGTTTTATTGCTGCTTGCTCTGATTTTAACTCCCCTAATTGCAGCTCTAGTATATCTATTTGCTCTTGTTGTTGTGAGTTTTTATATTTTTTAGACCCTAAATGCTCAACATCAAGAGCTAAACTAGCATCACTTATATTTGGCTCATTTGCGGTGCTATTTATGGTTAAGCTGCGTTGCATTGGACTTTGTTTGAGTTTGTTAATTTGCTCTTGCAATGCAATAACCCGTCCTGAAAAGTGTTTATACACTTTTTCTAGGTTTTTATATTGATTACTAAACGTTGCGTTATCTTCACTGTACTTTTGTGCTTTAGTGTCTAAGAACTTTGATAAAACATATTTTGGCTCTTCTTCTTTCTCGCCTTCAGCAAGTTGCTTACCTGGCTGTGTTAAAGGCTGAGTATTAAGGCTGTATGTATGGTGTACAGTGGAAGCTGGTGAAATCTTCATTATTTTATCCCTAAAATAGCTTTGTCACTATTATAGGTATCGACCTAAGATTAAAATTCTTGAGTAACCTTTGAAGGCTGGCTAAAAGCAAAAAGCCCCACTTTATAAAAGTAGGGCTTAAGTACTTTATTATTTTAAATAAAGTTACGACTCAATAGCCAATAACTCAACTTCAAATATAAGCAGTGATGCCGGTGGAATGCTGCCCACACGTTTTTCACCGTAAGCCAGTTGATGCGGTACATAAAGTAGGTATTTATCGCCGGGGCTCATAAGTTGCAGACCTTCGGTCCACCCTTTAATAACTTGATGTAAACCAAAGCTAATAGGGGCTTTACGCTCAACTGAGCTGTCAAATACTGTGCCGTCTATTAACGTACCGTGGTAATGCACATTAACCATGCTTTTGGGGTTAGCCTTGTCATCGCTTTGCCCTTGGTGCAATACTTTGTACTGCAAGCCTGAAGCGGTCTCTTGTACGCCATCTACTTTTGCATTAGCTGCCAAAAAATCAGCTTCTATTTGCGCGTTAATACCCACTTGTTGTTTGGCTTTTTTGCTGTTTTTAAATATTAAAAAGCAAAATATGGCGATAATTACCGCTAATATTATATTAAGCATAGTTAATTTTTTTCCTCTTCTGGTTCTGCGTCTTTTTCATCTTCGCTATCGCCGTTTACAATGTCTGCAATATCTTTAAGTCGTGCTAAGGCTAGGCCGTTTACTGAGTTTTCTGGATAGTGCCCGTCAACTAAATCGCCAGCTTCTAAATCCATCAGTAAGTTAAGTGCCTGATCTACCGTCTCTACTGCGTAAATATTAAATTTACCAAGTTCAACTGCATTAAGTATTTCCTCATCTAACACTAAGTTAACTTGGTTAGATTTAGGAATGATCACGCCCTCTTCGCCAGTTAAACCGCGCATTTTACACAGTTTAAAAAAGCCTTCTATTTTTTCGTTTACGCCACCAATAGCTTGTACATCGCCATGTTGGTTAATTGAGCCTGTAAGCGCAATTGATTGACTCAGTGGTAAACTAGTAATAGCCGAAATTAACGCGCATAACTCGGCAAGTGACGCGCTATCGCCATCTATGTAGCCATAGCTTTGTTCAATTGCAATATTTGCACTGAGCGTTAAGCTAAAGTGCTGCGCGTATTTATTGCCTAAATAGCCGGTAAGTAGCATTACCCCTTTAGAGTGAATTGCTTTACCTAGCTCGGCTTCGCGCTCTACATCTAAAACGCCATCGGCACCGGCATAAACTGTTGCCGTAATACGCGCAGGTGTACCAAATGAGGTATCGCCAATATGCAGTACAGTTAAACCATTTACTTTGCCTATGGCTTGGCCTTGCGTGGCAATAAGGGTGTGCCCTTCTTTAATATCACTGAGCATGTTTTCGCTAATTTGCCCAGTACGATACTGTTTACCTTCAATGGCTTCGTCAATATGATGAGCGTCTATAACCGTTAGCTTGTCTTGTTTGGCATAATAACTTGCTTCGGCTACCAGCTCTAACACATCGGCAAAGCGGGCAGAGAGTTTATTATGATGCTCGGCTTGGCGATAACTAAATTTGAGCAAGCGCACCATTGCTGCTTCTGTAGTGGTGCATTTTAAAACGTGCTCACAATAGTCAGTTACTTTGGTAATAAATTGGTACTGTAATTTATCGCTACTCGGTAAGTAGTAGTCAAAGTCGGCTAGTATTCTAAACAGCTCAGCAAATTCTTCGTCGTACTCACCTATGGTGTAGTACAGCTCGCGCGAGCCTAATAATATTATTTTTACATCTAGCGGAATTAACTGCGGGCGCAACGTAAAACTGCTGCCTACAACGCTATCTTGATACGGTAAGTCATTTTTAATTTGATGGGTTTTAAGCGATAGTTTTAAACCATCCCACACTTGTGGGTTAGCCATTACTTTTTCGGCGTCCATCATTAAATAGCCACCGTTAGCGCGATGCAATGCGCCGGCCTGAATTGAGCGATAGCTAGTTATAAGCGAGCCTTGTGAGGTAGCGTACTCAACCTTGCCAAATATGTTGCCAAACGTTGGGTTAGGTTCGTAAACCACAGGAGCGGCGTCGCCTTCTTTAAACTCAACTAAAATATTGGGCGCAAAAAAGTCAGTAAGCATGCCTTTGCGATCAAAGTCTTCTTTGTTTTCTTCGCTTTCGCCTTCATCGTCTAACCACTCAAGCACAGCGTCAATAATTTCTACGCGAATGTCTTTTAAATAACGCAGCACGCCAATATGGCTGGCATATTTATGCTCTAAGTCTTTTAATAAGGGCTTAGTTGCTTGCTCGGCAGTCGACTTTTTAAGGTTACGTAGCTTTTCGGTAGATTCACGTTTCCAGCGCGGCAGCTCAATAAGTGCTTCTATTAATGTGTCTTCGAGTTTTTCAATTCTTTCAAAAAAGGTTTCACGTAGCTCATCTTCAAGGTGCGAAAATTCATTATCGCTTAGCTGCTTGCCACCTATTAATGGAGCAAAACCTACTACGCCTTTTTCTTCAATAAGCGCCACACTTTGTTCAAGCGCCGCAATTTCTACCGCGGTAATAGCACCGTCATAGGCGTCGTTAAATTCACGGTCTATGGATTTCTTTTTGCGCTGGTACGCAGGGTTGTCAAATGCGGCAGGAAAGGTGTCGAGCACTTCGTCAATAAAAGCATCAATGTCATCGGCAAGCTTTTTACTTTGCCCAGCTTGCATAAACAGTGCGATAGGCTCGCGGTGGTCGTCGTAATTATTTACATACAACCACTCATTAGGCGTTACTCTGCCTTTGGCATGCTCTTTTAGTTTGTCTTTTACTAGGGTAAAACGTCCATGTGCAGCTTCGCCCATTACGTATACGTTATAGCCAGGTAAATCCATACCGAGTGAAAAGTCTAATGCACTTTGCGCCCGTTGTTGGCCTATAAAAGTAAAATGCTCTGGGTATGGGTTGCTCATGCAAGTATGCACGTGGCTAGTAGAAATGCTCGGCGCAAGCTTTGATACAGGTAGTGGCAGTAATTTTTTCGTCATTCTAACTTCTTTGTTTACCAGCGTATTCACTGGCTTTTGGCGTATTAAGTGGCCTGCAGCCACTTAATACTTATATTTAGGGTTGCAAAGCCTTACGGCTAAAATAGATTCCATCACACTCTAAACAAGGTGTTATTTGCGTAGCATGATAAACATCGTAACTATGGTTACAATTCTTACATACTAATGTGCCCATGGCTATCCATTCGCCTACGTGATATATGCCATTGTGCTTAAAATCTTGGCTAAGTGAGTGCCACTCTAGCTGTGTTTTGTCTTCTATGTGCGAAAGCTCATACCATAATGATTCTTTAAGCTCTTGCCATGCAAGCGAATTATAGTGAGTTTCGTGCTCTTGCAAGTGTTCTAAATCGCGCATTAAGTAGTTACGATAAAGTTGATACTTTTCTTCTCCTAAATTTTTAAGTGCCTGCTCAGATTCAACAAATCGTTTTACCGCCTCTTTTAATTCATGATCTTTTACATCTTTTAACCAAAGCGTTAAATCGTTTAGCCATGTTTTGTAGTCAGCCATTTTCTTACTCCTGCAAATTTAGGGCATATTTAGATTTGTAGGTTGAACCTATTAGGGCTGTTAAATCAACCTTTAACCTATGCTTTTCAGCAACTAGCTTACAAAAGTATAGGTTAACCTGCACTGAAAGTTATAATTTAATAAAAGCGTGTTTATGGCGCTATAAATAGCGGTTTATTTGGGTTATCCTAGAGCTAATTTTTTATTAGTCGTAAGAAGTCTGGAACCGTAGATGCAAGAGCAATATAACCCTCAAAAAATAGAGTCAAAAATCCAACGTTACTGGGAAGAAAACAAAGTATTTAAAGTTACGGAAGATGAGAGCAAAGAAAAGTATTACTGCCTTTCTATGTTCCCCTACCCGAGCGGTCGACTCCATATGGGTCACGTGCGTAACTACACTATTGGTGACGTTGTATCTCGCTTTCAGCGCTTAAAAGGCAAAAACGTAATGCAACCTATGGGTTGGGATGCGTTTGGTTTACCTGCAGAAAACGCGGCTATTAAAAACAAAACAGCCCCTGCAAAATGGACCTACGAGAATATTGACTACATGCGTACCCAACTTAAGCAGTTAGGTTTTGGTTATGACTGGGATCGCGAAATTGCCACCTGTCATCCAGAATACTATAAATGGGAACAATGGTTTTTCACTAAGTTGTACGAAAAAGGCTTAGTGTACAAAAAAATGTCGACGGTTAACTGGGATCCGGTAGATCAAACTGTATTAGCTAACGAGCAAGTTATTGACGGTCGCGGTTGGCGTTCGGGCGCTGTGGTTGAGCAAAAAGAAATTCCACAGTGGTTTATTAAAATTACCGACTACGCACAAGAACTACTTGACGATTTAGACAAGTTAGAAGATTGGCCTGAACAAGTTAAAACCATGCAGCGCAACTGGATTGGTCGCTCTGAAGGGTGTGACATTGAATTTAAACGCACTGATAACAACGAAACATTTAGCGTTTATACCACGCGTCCAGATACCTTTATGGGTGTGACTTATGTAGCGGTTGCTGCAGGCCACCCAATTGCTAAAGAAGCGGCTAAAAATAGCGATTCTGTGGCACTGTTTGTTGAAGAATGTAAAAACAACAAAGTAAGTGAAGCCGACATGGCAACCATGGAGAAAAAAGGCATAGCAACTGGCTTTTTTGCTACTCACCCACTTACTGGTGAGCAAGTACCAATTTGGATCGCTAACTTTGTATTAATGCATTACGGCTCAGGCGCGGTAATGGCAGTGCCTGCACACGACCAACGTGACTTTGAATTTGCAACAGCCTACGGCCTTGATATTAAACAAGTGATTGCGCCAGTTACGGGCTCTGACCTTGAAGTAAACCTAAACAAAGAAGCGTTTACCGATAAAGGTGTATTGGTTAACTCGGGTGAATTTGACGGCCTTGATTTTGACGCGGCATTTAATGCCATTGCCGATAAGTTAGAAGCCTTGGGTGTGGGCGAGCGTAAAGTAAACTTCCGCCTGCGTGATTGGGGCGTAAGCCGCCAACGTTATTGGGGTTCACCAATTCCAATGCTTAGCGACGAAGACGGTAACGAACTTGCTGCAACCGACGATATGCTGCCAGTACGCTTACCAGAGGACGTAGTAATGAATGGCGTTACATCGCCAATCAAAGCTGATCCTAACTGGGCAAAAACCACCATGAATGGCGCACCAGCGTTTCATGAAACCGATACCTTTGACACCTTTATGGAATCGTCTTGGTATTACGCTCGTTACTGTAGCCCACGTCATGACGAAGGCATGCTAGACCCAGCAGCGGCTAACTATTGGTTACCAGTAAACCAATACATAGGCGGTATTGAGCACGCTATTTTACATTTATTGTATTCGCGTTTTTTCCATAAACTATTACGCGACTTTGGTTTAGTTGATTCAGACGAGCCATTTGACCGCTTACTTTGTCAAGGTATGGTATTAGCCGAAACGTTTTATCGTAAAGATGAAAAAGGGGCTGATATTTGGATTTCGCCAAGCGACGTAAATACCGAAACAGACGACAAAGGCCGCGTAACTAAAGCATGGCATAAAGTTGATGGTAACCCGGTGTTTTCATCTGGCATGAGCAAAATGTCAAAATCGAAAAATAACGGTATTGACCCACAGCATGTTATTGCACAATACGGCGCCGACACTGTACGTTTATTTATGATGTTTACAGCACCACCAGAGCAAACGCTAGAATGGTCTGACGCGGGTGTTGAAGGTGCACATCGCTTCTTAAAACGTGTGTGGAAATACGCGGTTGATGTTAAAACAGTTGGTTTTCAACCACTCAATAAAACAGCATTAAATAACGAGCAAAAAGTACTGCGTCGCGATTTACACAAAGCAATTGCTAAAGTGAGTGATGATGTTGAACGTCGTCAAACCTTTAATACTGCTATTGCAGCAATTATGGAGCTGTCTAATAAACTATTAAAAGCACCGTTAAATAGTAAGCAAGATGTAGCGATAGCTAACGAAGCGCTTGAAGCAATGCTTATTATGCTTGCACCTATTACGCCGCATTTGTCGCACCAATTATGGCAAGAGCTAGGTAAAGAAGGCGATATAGTTAACGCTTCATGGCCAGAGGTTGATCAGTCGGCTTTGGTTGAAGATGAAAAGTTAATTATTATTCAAGTTAACGGAAAACTACGCGCTAAACTAACCGTTGCAGCCGATGCCACAAAAGAGCAAGTAGAAGCACTCGCTTTTGAACAAGCAAGCGTAACTAAATACACTGACGGCGTTACCGTTCGTAAAGTTATTTACGTACCGGGTAAACTGCTTAATGTGGTAGCTAATTAATATGGCCGCTTTTAACGCCATTAAAAACGGACTAGCCTTAGTGCTAGTCTGTTTTTTATTAACTAGCTGTGGCTTTCATTTAAAAAAAGCCTCTAGCTTGCCAGACGATCTAAAACAAATAACCCTCATTGGCGACGATGAAAAGTCAGCGTTATTTAGCGCCTTAAAAAGTGAGCTTATTGCCAGTGACGTTAAACTAGTTGCGGCTAGTAAAAAGTCGGCACAGCTTTATTTATTTAAAGATCAGCTTGAACGTCAAACCTTGTCGTTGTTTCAAAATGGCCAAGTAGCAGAATACGAACTTACTTACAGTGTTGCGTTTGTGATCAATCGTCCTAATGCTGAGCCAATAGAAAAGCGCTTTGAGTTATATCGTAATTATCAAGACGATCCTGACAATGCATTAGCCAAAGCAAAAGAGCTTGCACTCCTTATTAGCGAAATACGCCAACAAGCTAGTCGTCGTATTCTTAGAGAGTTGTCGCAACTATAATGCGCTGTTACGCTAATCAATTACCGAGTGAACTAAAAAAAGGCTTAAAACCCTTTTACTTAGTGTTTGGTGAAGAGCCTTTTCAAGAAGCGCAATGTGTACAACAAATTCGCGCAATTGCTAAAGAGCAAGGCTTTGATGAAGTAATTAAATTTACTTTAATGCAAGGTTTTGATTGGCAAGAAATTATAGCTCAATATCAAAGTATGTCGCTGTTTAGCGCCCGCACTATTATTGAGCTTGATTTAAACCAGCAAAAGCCAGGAATTATTGGCAGCAACACGTTTAAAAAAATTATTGAGCTAATAAACCCCGATACCATTTTAATTATTAAAGGCGCTAAAGCCAGCCAAGACGTACAACGCAGTGCTTGGTTTAAAGCGCTTGATAAACACGGTTTATTTGTACCTTGCTATCCGCTTACCGGTACGCATGTAAAGCGTTGGTTAGATGAGCAATGCCAGCGTTTATCTCTTAATATGCAAAATGAGGCAAAGCTGAGTTTAATTAGCGCCACTGAAGGTAATTTACTGGCGTGTTTTCAAGAACTCGAAAAACTCTCATTACTACACGCCAATGCGCTCATTACACAACAATTAGTAATGCAAGGGCTATTAAATCAAGCCAAGTTTGATATTTTTGATTTAAGCGACGCACTATTAAACGGCCAAGCTAAACAAGCAATAAAAGTGCTGAATAAACTGGCCAGCGATAACACCGAAGTGGTGAGTATTTTATGGGCAATAACCAAGGAGCTTAACACCTTAATTGATGTGCAAATTGGTTTACTTAATGGCGAGCCCATTGCTAATTTATTTAAGCAAAAAGCAATATGGAAAAACCAACAAGCGCCAGTACAAAGTGCTATAAACAGGTTAAGTATTCATACCCTTGAGCAAATTAGCTCTGAGCTTGCAATATTTGACGCCAGCTACAAACAAGGTAACTTAATTGCGCCCTATCAAGCACTCGCGCATATTTGTATTAAGTTTTGCCAACCGCTGAATATTTCGCTGCCATGTCATCCTGTTAATTAAAATGCAGAATTTAACATGATCGCAATTTTTGGTGGCACTTTCGACCCCGTTCATTTGGGGCACATTAATATGGCAAAGCAATGCGTAAATGCACTTAACTTAAATACGTTGTACTTTATGCCTTGCGCACTGCCCGCCCACAAAATGGCTCCTGGCATTAGCACCGAGCACCGAGTAGCTATGCTCAATGCAGCAATTGCGCCTTACCCTTTTTTTCAACTCGATTTAAGAGAGTTGCACCGCACTGGGCCTTCTTATTCTTTATTGAGTTTACAAGAATTAAGAGCACAGCATCCAAACACGCCAATTGTGTTTTTAATTGGCATGGACTCGTTTAATAACCTCGATAAATGGTATCAGTGGCAAGCAATCACGCAACTTTGCCATATTGTGGTGTATCAACGCCCTGGGCAGCAATGTGCTGTTAGTGGCCATTTACAGCATTATATGCAACAAGCGCAAGTTAATAATGCAAAAACCCTTTCACATACGGTTGCCGGTAAACTTTATTTTTTACCCGGTGAAATGCTCGATGCAGCATCGAGTAATATTCGCCAACAACTTAAAAATACTAATAAAAAGAATGAACTATTACCCGATGCAGTGAGTCTGTATATAGAGCGCCATGCGCTTTACCAAAATGATGATAATACTAATTAACCTTGACAAGTGAATACTCTGCAAGAGTCATTGGTATAAAACCCCTAGCATGTTAAAATGCACGCTATTAAATTTAAAATTGAGACAAAACCTTGGATTCGAAACAACTACTCGCTTTTGCAATAGATAAAATTGAAGATATGAAAGCACGCGATGTGATTCATATTGACGTAACAGCAACATCAGACATTACAGACTACATGGTTGTATGCTCTGGCACATCTAAACGTCATGTTCTGTCAATTGCTGATAATTTAGCAAAAGAGGCTCGCCACGCAGGTGAAGAACCTTTAGGTTATGAAGGCCAAAGCGACGGTGAATGGGCATTGGTTGATTTAGGTGATGTGGTTGTACACGTGATGCAAAACGAAGCACGTAGCTATTACGATCTAGAAAAACTGTGGGGCTAGTAATAAACACCCACTTATTTTAGACAGGCTTGGAAGTAACACGTGAAAATACAAATGATTGCCGTTGGTACAAAAATGCCAGCTTGGGTAGAAACCGGATTTACAGAGTATCAACGTCGTTTTGCTAAAGATATGGCACTTGAACTGATTGAAATCCCAGCCGGAAAACGTGGTAAAAATGCAGATATAAAACGCATTTTACATATTGAAGGTGAAAAAACCTTAGCAGCTATTCCTAAAGGCAACCGTATTGTTACTCTAGAAGTAACAGGTAAACCACTTGATACCCACGAACTTGCTAAAAACATGGAAAAATGGCAACTCGATGGCCGCGATGTAAGTTTACTTATTGGCGGTCCTGAAGGACTTGCACCAGAGTGTATTGCTGCCTCTGAGCAAAAATGGTCGTTATCTAACTTAACTTTACCGCACCCTTTGGTGCGTATTATTGTTGCTGAAAGCCTATACAGAGGCTGGAGCTTAAATAACAACCATCCTTATCATCGCGAGTAATCCTTGCCATGTTAAAACAAAGACCCACTATTCGCGACCATTCAGCAGAGGCAAACTTATTTGCACGGCGTGCGTTTGTGGGTTTTATTTTTATATTAGCTCTAATTGCTATTTTACTCTCGAATTTATATAAAATTCAGGTAGATGATCATCAAAACTACCAAACTCGCTCCAACGACAACCGTATTAAAGTTATTCCAATTGCGCCTAACCGAGGTTTAATTTACGACCGCAATGGCGTATTACTTGCCGAAAACAAACCCGTTTATAATCTTGAGGTTATTCCTGAAGATGTTGCAGACCTGCCGCTATCGCTTGAACAAGTAAGTAAAATAATAACCATAAGCGAGCAAGAAAAAACCGACTTTTTAGACGATATAAAACATACGCGGCGTTTTAAAAGCCAAGTACTAAAAGCACGTTTAGATGAAACAGAAGTTGCTAAATTTTCAGTAAACCAACATAAATTTCCGGGCTTTAGTATTGAAGCTCGCCTCGCCCGCTATTATCCGTTTGGCGATACCCTTACCCATGCACTGGGCTATGTGGCTAAATTAAACAGAAAAGAGCTAAATAAATTAACTCAAGAAGATCAAGCTACAAATTATCGCGCCACTCACGACATTGGCAAACTCGGCATCGAAAAGTATTACGAAGAACTCTTGCATGGCCAAGTGGGCTCGCAGCATGTTGAAGTTAATAATCGCGGTAGAATTATTCGCACTTTAAGCATGCTCCCCCCGCAACCAGGGAGCGACTTAGTACTCACACTCGATATTGGTTTACAGCAAATTGCCCAACATGCGCTTAAAGATATGCGTGGTGCTATTGTCGTTATGGACGCTAAAGATGGCGGTGTACTTGCGCTTTATTCTAACCCTAGTTACGACCCTAATTTATTTGTGCACGGCATAAGCAGCAAAAACTATAAAGCCTTACTAAACCCAGACCGCCCGTTAATTAATCGTGCAACTCAAGGTCGTTATGCACCTGCCTCTACTGTAAAACCACATATGGCTATTTTAGCCCTAGAAGAGAATATAGTCAGCGAAAGTACTTCTATGTGGGACCCTGGTTTTTTTCAAATTCCAAATGTAGAGCATAAATGGCGCGACTGGAAACGTTGGGGTCATGGTCATGTTGATGTATACAAAGCAATTGAAGAGTCGTGCGATACCTATTTTTACGATGCAGCTTATCGCTTAGGTATTACTAAAATAAGTAACTTTATGTCGCGTTTTGGCTTTGGTGAACTCTCTGGTATTGATATTCATGAAGAAACTACGGCAATACTGCCCTCAAAAGAGTGGAAAGAAAATCGCTTTAAAGAGTCATGGTGGCGTGGTGACACTATTTCTGTAGGCATAGGCCAAGGCTATTGGACCGCCACTCCAATTCAGATTGCAAATGCGACAAACATTTTAGTAAACCGTGGTATTAACCATCCGCCACATTTAGTGCAAGTGGTTAAAAAAGATAACGACATTATACAAATCAATAATGAAGAAAAGCCCCCTGTAATATTAAAAAACCCTCATCATTGGCAAATTGCTTTAGATGCAATGCACAACACAGTAAAAAAAGTATCGGGTACTGCGCATAAAGCATTTAAAGGGACTAATTATGACTCTGCTGGTAAAACGGGCACAGCACAAATAGTAAGTATTGCTCAAGGCGAACGCTACGATGCTGATGCGTTAAAAGAGCGACAACGCGACAACACTATTTATATTGGTTTTGCACCGTATAACGATCCCAAAATTGTAGTTTCTGTAATATTAGAAAATAACCATGGTGGTGTGCAAATTGCTCGGCAACTTATGGATTACTACTTTGCAGCCAACCCCGTTAATCTTGCAAGGAATAACATCCCATGACCGCTTTGCACGATAAACGCTCAATTTGGATGCGCCTACATATAGACTTACCCTTATTTATTGCGCTGCTAATAATGATGGTCGGTAGTATCACTATTGTGTACAGCGCCAGTGGCCAAGATAACGCCATGATGATCCGCCATATTACGCGCATGGCCGGTGCAATTGTAGCTATGTTCGTATTAGCGCAGCTATCTCCTGCTACTTTAAAGCGCTTAGTTATACCGCTTTATTGCTTAGGGCTATTAATGCTAGTTGGAGTGTTATTATTTGGAGTGAGTTCTAAAGGTGCTCAGCGCTGGCTAGACTTAGGTATCACTCGCTTTCAACCATCTGAATTAATGAAGCTTGCAGTCCCCATGATGGTTGCTTGGTATATAGGACGTAATCACTTACCCCCTCGCCCACTGCATTTAATTATTGGTTTTGTAATTATGATGCTACCGACGCTACTAATTAAAGAGCAGCCCGACTTAGGCACTTCTATATTAATTGCCAGCTCAGGTGTTTTTGTATTGTTTTTATCGGGTTTGAGCTGGCGTTTAATTGGTTTTTTAAGCTCTATAGTAGCACTCGCTGCATGGCCTTTTTGGCACTATGGTATGCACGATTATCAAAAGCAACGAGTACTTACTTTTTTAGATCCTGAAAGCGACCCGCTTGGCTCTGGCTATCATATTATTCAGTCTAAAATTGCGATTGGCTCTGGTGGCATTGAAGGTAAAGGTTGGTTACAGGGTACGCAATCGCAACTTGAATTTTTACCAGAGCGCCATACAGACTTTATATTTTCGGTGTTAAGTGAGGAATTTGGCTTATTTGGGGTGTGTATTTTACTCAGTTTATATTTATTTATTATTGGCCGCGGTTTATACATTGCCGTTAATGCACAAGATGCCTTTGGCAAGTTATTAGCTGGCTCACTTACACTGACATTTTTTGTTTATGTGTTTGTAAATATAGGCATGGTATCGGGTTTATTACCCGTTGTAGGTGTACCGCTTCCACTAATAAGTTATGGTGGTACGTCTATGGTGACGCTGATGGCCAGTTTTGGCATTATTATGTCTATTGCAACTGATAAAAGGATGCTTTTAAAATAATGCAATTTTATACTCGATTTTTTACTATCAGCTTTGTCCTAATACTTTTAAGTGCTTGTAGTAGCTCAAATAACACCCCAAGCAGTCGCTACAGCATGCGCCATGATGCTGCACCATTACGTGTGCCTACCACATTAGAAATGCAAGACGCTGTAGTGGTTAAAGTTACTAAAAGTGCCAGCGCAAGCCGGCCTTATACCGTATTAGGTAAAAGTTATACGCCTATGCTTGACGAGACTGGTTATGCAGAGGAAGGCATTGCATCGTGGTACGGCCGTAAATTTCATGGTTATCATACTTCAAATGGCGAAATATACGATATGTTTGCCATGACCGCCGCTCATAAAACACTGCCCTTACCTAGCTTTGTAAAAGTAACAAATACCAGTAATAATAAATCTGTCATTGTGCGCGTAAATGACCGTGGCCCATTTCATGAAGATAGAGTGATTGATTTATCCTACGCAGCCGCATACAAACTAGGTTATTACACCCATGGTACAGCCAAGGTTAAGCTTGAAGCAGTTACGCTTGACAATTCGACTGCGCATTTAACCTATATTCAGGTAGCAGCAGGTAGTACACTAGCAAATATTGAAGCACTGGCTAGTCGTTTACGCCTCGATTATAAATTACCCACTAATATCGTGCAAAAAGACGATATTTTCAGGTTGCATTTAGGGCCAATTAAAGACGCCCAGCATGCACAGCAAGTATTAACACAATTAAAACAAAACCAATTTAAAAACGCGTTCTTGCTTTACACTCAGTAAGACTAATACCCAAACCACCCTAAGATGCAGAATTCAGCGTTGCACTGGGACTTAATATCTAGGCGTTACTTTGCTGAAATGGTAATCCCTTTTAAAAAGTAACAACACAGAGAGTAAGCTCCAGTGAAACGCCCTGGAGGTTGGTTTAAAAACGATTTATACTGCGTTATTGATTTGAACAATAGAGTGACTATTATTTGTAATCAATGCCTTGCCTAAATCGTTTTTAATTCCAACGACGCCCGCATCTAGGGGTAGTTTGGGTATGTGAATGGGCTAACGCAAATCTTTAACTTTAACCATTAATGAGTATGATGAAATCTATTAAACATAAAATTCTCAACGGGGTATGCGGCCTAGTTTGTTCTGCCGCCGTATTTTCAGCCACCGCACAAATTATTCCAGCACCTCCTCAAGTTAATGCTAAAGGTTATTTTTTAGTAGACTTTACAACTGGTAAAGTTATTGCCCAAGGTGAAGCTGATACAAAGTTAGCACCTGCTAGTTTAACTAAAATGATGACCAGTTATGTTATAGGCACAGAAGTTAAAGCCGGTAATATTGCACCTACCGACATGGTTACGGTTAGCGAAAAAGCATGGGCTAAAAACTTTCCAGAATCATCTAAAATGTTTATTGAAGTAGGTAAACAAATTAGCGTTGATGACCTAAACCACGGAATAATTATTCAATCAGGTAACGATGCCTGCGTTGCTATGGCAGAGCACATTGCCGGTAGCGAAAGCGCTTTTGCTGATTTAATGAACGCCCACGCTGCAAAATTAGGCATGAGCAACACCCACTTTATTAATAGCCACGGCCTTGATACCGACGCGCACTATACAACACCGCGTGATATGGCAACACTTGGCGGCGCACTTATTCGCGATGTACCCGATGAGTACGCACTTTATAAGAAAAAGTCATTTACTTATAACGGCATTAAACAATACAACCGCAACTCATTATTATGGGATGAAAGCCTAGACGTAGACGGTATTAAAACCGGCCATACATCAGATGCAGGCTACAGCTTAGTAACCTCTGCAACTAAAAACGATATGCGTTTAATTGCCGTTGTTATGGGTACTTCAAGCGAGCGCGCACGTAAAGAAGAAAGCAAAAAGTTACTTAACTATGGCTTTCGCTTTTATGAAACAATTACACCGTACAAAGCAGGCGATAGCTTTGCAGAGCAACGTATTTGGATGGGTAATAAAGAAAATGTTTCTTTAGGTATTTTAGAAGATACCCCTATTACTATTCCACGTGGTCAGCATAAAAATTTAAAAGCGAACTTTAAATTAGATAACACGCTTGAAGCGCCATTAGCTAAAGGCACTAAAGTAGGTACTTTATTTTTACAACTAGAAGGCGAAGATATTGCACAATATCCGCTAGTTACACTTGAAGAAGTGGAAGAAGGTAGCTTCTTTAGTAAAATTTATGACTACTTACGTTTACAGATTATGCAATAGCCGCATAAAACAATATTAACGCCTCTGCTATGAGGCGTTTTTTTTTGCTTGAAAAATGCTAGAATGCGCCCCATATAAGTCAATTATGTTGAGTTGTAACTTTTTTGGCACAGCCAAACAAGCTTAACTCAGATTGCCATTAGCCCAATAGTATTAAGCTTAGGGTTTGCCACTTAGCAAAATTAAGCCAACACTTTTTTGTATGAGGAGTCACTGTCGTGGTTCAACCAGTTAAAGATACTAAATTTGATGAGTATTTAGAGTTCCCTTGCCCGTTTACATTTAAAATAATGGGTTTAGCCAATGTAAACTTAACGGATCAAATTTTAGCTAAGTTACAAGTTATTGCACCTGGCGACTATGCCCCAAAAGTAAAACCAAGTAGCAAAGGTAATTACGAATCAGTTTCGCTTGTTGCAACCGTTACTAGTGGCGCTCATATTGAAGAAATTTATAACGTGATCAGTAATCTAGATGACGTACGCCACATGCTTTAAGCCATAATTGAGATTTGTTGTGAAAGAAAACACCTTAATCGTGCGCCAACTTGGCCGCCAGCGTTACTTGCCAATTTGGCAGAAAATGCAAGACTTCACCGATACCCGCGACGACGATAGCGCGGATGAAATTTGGTTAGTAGAGCACGAAAGTGTATTTACTCAAGGCCAAGCAGGTAAAGACGAGCACTTACTCGCACCCGGCGATATAGAAGTGATTAAAGTTGATCGCGGTGGGCAAGTAACCTACCACGGCCCCGGCCAGCAAATGATGTATGTACTATTTAACTTACGTCGTTTAAAAATTGGTGTACGCGAATTAGTTACTTGGCTAGAGGAGTGTATTATTGAATCCCTCGCCGAGTACGACATTCAAGCATACGCCAAAGCCGATGCGCCCGGTGTTTACGTTAACGACAGTAAAATAGCCTCTTTGGGTTTACGCGTTCGTCGTGGTTGCTCGTTTCATGGCTTAGCATTAAATGTTAACATGGACCTAAGTCCATTTTTACGCATTAACCCATGTGGTTATGCAGGCATGAATATGGTGCAAACTAAAGAATTAAAGGGTCCTCAAAACCTAGAAACAGCAGGTGCAGGACTGGTAAAACACATGATTAAAAAGCTTAATGCAACACAGGTTAAGCATACTGAAGGGTTTGAAAACGAATGAATAAACCAGTCAAGATGGAACCAGGTGTAAAACTACGCGACGCAGCAAAAATGGCGTTGATCCCCGTAAAAGTTTTACCAACAGAAAAAAACGAAATGTTACGCAAGCCAGAGTGGCTAAAAATTCGCTTACCTAAATCAACAGAGCGTATTGAGGGCATTAAACAGGCGATGCGTAAGCATGGGCTGCACTCGGTATGCGAAGAGGCTTCGTGCCCTAACCTATCTGAATGCTTTAACCACGGTACAGCTACCTTTATGATTTTAGGTGCAATTTGTACTCGTCGTTGCCCATTTTGTGATGTTGCCCATGGTCGTCCATTAACACCTGATGCAACTGAGCCTGAAAAACTAGCGCTTACAATTAAAGACATGAAGCTAAGCTATGTGGTTATTACCTCGGTAGATCGTGATGATTTACGTGATGGCGGCGCGCAGCATTTTGCCGATTGTATTCGCGAAATTCGCAAGCACAGCCCAAATATTACTATTGAGATTTTAGTACCCGATTTTCGTGGCCGTATGGACCGCGCACTCGAAATACTAATCGAAACCCCACCAGATGTGTTTAACCATAACCTAGAAACTGCGCCGCGTTTATATAAGCTTGCGCGTCCAGGGGCTGATTACAAATGGTCACTTGAGCTACTGCGTCGCTTTAAAGAAGCGCACCCAGAGATTAAAACTAAGTCTGGTTTAATGGTTGGTTTAGGTGAAGAAATTAGCGAAATAGAAGAAGTACTTCGCGACTTACGTGCCCATAACGTTGATATGCTTACAGTAGGCCAATACTTACAGCCTTCTAAGCACCACTTACCAGTAAAACGTTACGTGCCACCTGCTGAGTTTGATGCACTAAAAGCCTACGCTGATGAAATTGGCTTTACTCATGCAGCCTCTGGCCCATTTGTGCGCTCTAGCTACCATGCTGACCAACAAGCGGCAGGTAAAGAAGTAAAATAAGTCGTTTTTATAAATTAAGCAAGCCGTTAGTGATCAATAGTCATTAACGGCTTTTTTGTTGCAGTTTATTACCCATAAGTAATAAGGATAATTGAATTATTTTAATTTTTAATTGCTTTTCTTCTAAGCTGAAATGAAATATTATCGTTTAACTCGAGCCAACTAAAGTCCTTATTCCAAGCCTGCTTAAAGCTTTCTTCGCCTTGCGAATTATCCAGGATTTCTTTTAAGTCAAATATTTTGGAGAAATTATCTTCGTTTACGTCGTAACTTGACCACCCCCTAACTCCCAAGTCAATATGCCCTAGAAAGCTCGATTTAAACTCGTTAGCTGCGGCCACAAAATCCCCGTTGCCATTTAATTTTTCAGATATAAGACTTTTCTCTTTATCACTAATTGAACCTGTAACTTCTAGCTCACCTAATTGACTGATTGATATACCCCAATCTTTATTCGCTAATGATGGTTGTCCAGCCGCTATTTCAGTCATAATATTGTCATACTGAGTAAACATTTTTTCAACCGAGTTAGAAACTTCACCACCCGGCATATAAAGATTAACAGTAGCTATTCGAATATTATTTAACGCTTTTTCTTCTGCTTCCCTTGTTGATACAACATTATTTGTTATTATGTTCATTGACTTATTATAAGTCGGCTCTGGCTCTTTAGGCTGATCTTTATAATATATATCCTTAGCTAGTCGCTCCATTTCACTATTTAATTGCTCTTTACCATTTGCAGGTTTATTAACTTTTACTTCTGAACCGTTCGATATAAACTGCGATGCTAAATTAGTATCATTTGAATTAACTTTCATATCATTTTCCTTGTTCGTTATTACTAGCTATCGGCAGGTTACTATCTTACTTTAGTTGCTTGTATGGCCAGTGTTGGTAACTTAGGTAAAATAAACTGCCGAATATTTTCCTCCTCTCTAATCATTACTACATATTAATGGCCATACAACTGCGATAATTTAATACCTGGTAATGGTGCCTTAGTACTGACTAAAGTTAGATTTAATGTTGGTAGAACATGGTTAAATATATAATGCGCACGCTGCATATGAAACTCCGAGCTGAACAAAATTGCATGGCTGATATTAGCACTCGCTAAAATAGGTTTAGCCAGTAGAGCATTCTCAAAGGTAAAGCGGCTTAATGGAATATCTAAAAATACAACTGTAGGTATTCCAAGCTCAATAAAATAATTATTTAGTGTATCGTTCATGCGCGCAATCAGTGGTATTAAAATGCACGCCAAAACCTCCTGTGCATAATATTTTAGCCTTGGGATTATGCAAATATGCTTGATATGACTGAGCGCATCGGATTTTCGCTATTACTGATAAACGGCTGTCACTACTGTTGGGCGCACCTAAAACTATAATTACCGCATTCATTTAGTCGTCCTTCACCACAAAACGAAGCTATTAAGTTTAAACTATTTTTACTGATCGCAATTTATCGTTAGGTCAATCGGCTTTTACTTGAGACAATCGCGGTAGTTATTTTTAAAACATGGTTCATTATGAAACTATTAGTTCGCAACTTATCTCGTGCTACTTCTGAGCACGACCTTCGTACTTTATTTGCAGAGCACGGTAAAGTGACTACCTGTAACTTAGTACTTGATAAAGAAACTGGCCAATCTAAAGGTTTTGCCTTTGTTGAAATGCCAAACGACATAGAAGTTAAAGGTGCAATTAAAGCCCTTAACCAAGCAACTGTTGATAAAAGCAAAATCCGCGTTAAATTGGCAGATGCTTAATTAGTTAGCCGCGGCTATTATTGCCCTTAATATTATAAACACAGATGTGTTTTATTATTAGGGCAGTATTAATTTAGCCTACATTTATAACACTGCCACAACTAATTTTTGCTCCTTGCTCCCCCTCCTAAGTTCTAAGTTCTAAGTTCTAAGTTCTAAGTTCTAAGTTCTAAGTTCTAAGTTCAATATTGTGCAACAGCTAAAACTTAAGTCTATAAAATTATATCCTGTATAGACACTTTAAAGTTCGCTGTATATAGTCGAGCTATGTATTACCTACCCTCAGTTATTATGACAATTATAAAAACAACCAGCCTTTTTTTATTTCTAACGCTCATAGGTTGCTCAGAGCAAGCCGCAGACACAACTAAACTTGAGAATTCCCAAGCACTTAGTATTAATAATATTAAGCAGCACATTAAAACACTCGCCTCAGACGAATTTGAAGGTCGTGGCCCCCTTACAGCCGGTGAAGTAAAAACGATTGGTTATTTAACTAAGCAATACCAAGCGTTTGGTTTAAGCGGTGCTTATAACGATAAGTACTTACAACCGGTGAAAATGGCAAAAGTAACTGCTGATCAAAATATGCAATTAACTATTGGTGAGCTCACTTTTAGTGCAGGTAAAGACTTTACTGCCCGTACCGAGCAGCTACAAAGCGTTATTGATGTGCGTAATTCTGACGTGGTATATGTAGGCTATGGTATTAATGCACCAGAATATAACTGGAACGATTATAAAAATCTTGATGTAACAGGCAAAACCGTGGTGGTGTTAGTTAACGATCCTGGCTTTGCAACTCAAGACGACAGCCTGTTTACCGGTAATGCTATGACCTACTACGGTCGTTGGACTTACAAGTACGAAGAAGCGGCTCGTCAAGGTGCTGCTGCCGTTCTTATAGTGCACGAAACTGCACCAGCAGCTTACCCGTGGAGCGTAGTAGAGAGCTCAAATACGGGTACTAAATATACGCTAATTGATGACACCAACAACACCTCAAAACTTCCCGTTATGGGATGGTTACACCTTGAGGCTACCGAGCGCTTATTTAATGCTGCAAACCTTAACTATCAGCAATTAAAACAACAGGCTTTAAATGCTGACTTTAAAGCGCTGCCGCTTAATGTAAAAGCCAACCTGGCTTTTAAAAATGAAGTATCGCATGCAAAATCGCATAACGTAGTAGCACAACTTACCGGTAGCGAGCTGCCAGACGAATACGTTGTAATTAGTGCGCATTGGGATCACTTTGGCACTAAACAAACAGATAGCGGGCCTAAAATTTATAATGGTGCGGTAGATAACGCATCAGGTACAGCCGCCACGCTCGAAATTGCCAGAGTAATGAGTAAAATACATCAACAAACGCCATTTAAACGCTCGATCATTTTTGCCAATTTTACCGCAGAAGAAACTGGCCTAATTGGCTCAGAAGAATTTGCATCTGGTGCGGTGATCCCAACTAAACAAATGGTTGGCTTATTAAATATTGATGGCATGAACGTACTTGACGCTACTGACTATGTTTTACAGTATGGTAAAGGGCTTTCTGAAATGGAAGATTACTTAGCCAAGGCCGCTAAGGCACAAGGTCGAACGGTAAAAATGGATCCTCGCCCGCAAAATGGTTTATTTTTTCGCTCTGATCACTTTTCGCTTTCTAAGCAAGGTGTGCCCAGTTTATTATTTATGAGCCTTGGTGATACCGACCCTGATTACATTACTCATAAGTACCACAAAGAAGCCGATGATTACTCTACCGACTGGTCGCTTGGTGGTGTAGAGCAAGATAGCCAACTGATCATTAATATAGCCACACAACTGGCTAACAGCAACGATTGGCCAAAGTGGAAAGCAGAGTCTGACTTTAAAACAAAACGTGAGCAAGATAAGCGCTAGCAATTGCGTTTTAAACACACATAAAAAAGCAGCCAATTGGCTGCTTTTTAGTACGTATTATCATTATTTAGTTAGAAATGGGTAGCATTATTGAACTGCTGCAAACTCTTCTTTAGAAAGTTCACCATTACCATCTGCATCTAATTCATCAAATATTTGTGCAAGCTGCGGGTTTGCCTGCGCTTCTGTTTGGCTAATAACGCCGTCGCCATCTGTATCAAATGAGTCGAAGTCTACTGCTGCAAATGCCGCTGAAGATGATGCTAGTGCGATTAGTGCTAATGTCTTATGTAATGTTTTCATTGTGTTATCCTTAAGCTTAAAGCCTGTTTAATAAAAAATAATAAAGTGAAAAATCCTTTTCAAAAATCCATATTCTGTAAATTAATGTGCTGAAAATTAATACTCAGCAAATTCTTCTTTAGAAAGCTCACCGTTGCCATCAACGTCAAGCTCTGCAAATTGCTCCATTAACTCAGCGGCAACCGACGCTTCGGCTTGGCTAATTGTGCCACTGCTATCTACATCAAGTGTTTCAAAGTCGGTGCCTGCAAATACTGCAGATGAAGACGCTAATGCCATTAAAACCAGTGTTGATTGTAACTTTTTCATAATTTAATCCTTCAAGTCTATGTAATATAAATGTATTAACTTTCCCGTGAACACTTGAATTTCCTTATTATTCTTTATCAAAGGCTCCCTTGCCTATTTAGGTTGTCTTTGGCAACTCAGAATATTAATTGTGTTGTAGGGCTTAAGGCTTATGCCTTAGAAAATTCTTCTTTAGATAACTCACCATTTTGGTCAGTATCAAGCTCAGTAAATTTACTCATAAGCTCTGCATCTACCGACGCTTCTGCTTGGCTAATTGCACCATTACCATCTACATCGAGTGTGTCAAAATCTGTTGCTGCAAAAGCCGCTGATGAAGAAGCTAAAGCCATTAGTACCAGTGTTGATTTAAATGTTTTCATAATGTAATTCCTTCATTGGGTTATGATTTAAGCTGTTTAACTTTAATCTTGTTTTGCTCAATACAGCTTAGGTATTACAACTTCGGTGCCATGTTTTTAAATCACAATAAAAACAGTTACTTATACTTATTTAAGCCGTTTGAGGGTGTTTTATAATGATTTTTTGTTGCTTTTTAGCAACAGCTGTTTGATGTTAAATAATTAAAGCTTAAAAATCATAAGGTTAACTTTAATAAAAAAGACACAACACAGCGCAAATAAGCCACTACTGGCTGCTTTAAGTTGATTTTGTAATAAACCCACCATGAACAATTTACTTTTTATAAATTATTAAATAAAAAATAAACAATAAGGCATTGAAATTTAATAGCTTTTTATAATTTATTTTATTAATTCAGCATTTATGAAGTGTTTTAAAGTAAATGATACTTTTTGTCGCCATTTGGCGAATGCAGTGCACATTAGGATGTGATTAACAGTGAATTGAAACAAAAAACCGCTACATAATCTTAATGCAGCGGCTTTATTATTTTTACGAGAAGTGGAATTAGTTGTTATTTCCAGCCTTGTAACCAATTTTGTGCGTTTTTTAAATCTCGCCAACTAATTGGGTATTGGCTTTTTGAAATTATTGCCTCAGTAACGCACGCAATCACGTTGCTATCCTCATCGTACTCAACCTCTATAATAATAAAGTGTTTTTCTTTATTGATTGCAGGTACTGCAGTCCACTTACTATTAAGTAGCTTTTTAGGGTTTAGTTTATTCATAAAATTGCAAAGTCCAACCAAGCTGTAAATATGATAAGCCAATACGCGCTAACAATACGTTTAGCTCAACTATTACTGCACTATTAGCTTACCTTTATACATTTGCATTTGGCAGTGAAAGTCGTACTCACCTACTTTAAGCTCGGGTATTTTTAAGGTATTAGCATCGCCCATTACGAGGGTTTTACTTATATCAAGCTGTGGAAATATGACTGTTTCGCTACATGGTGCACTATCTTGGCGATCGAAGTTAAGTGTTAACTCTTTACCTGCAACAACTTTAATTTGCGCCGGCTGGTATATACCGTTATCAACCACTATAACTACCTTATTGTCGTTACTTTGCACTTGCTTTGGCTTAAAAAGCCAAAACCAGTACACAATCGCAATTATGAGTAATGCGCCTAATATATTAATCATCAACATAATTATTACTCCTAAATTAAAGGCTTTGGCTTATGATTTTGCTGGTTTAAAAAAGCGTAATCTATTGGCGTTACTAACAACCGTTAGCGATGATAGTGCCATAGCAGCCCCTGCTACTACTGGGTTAAGCAATAATCCAAAAAATGGATATAACAACCCAGCAGCAATTGGAATACCCGCCACATTATAAATAAAGGCACCAAATAGATTTTGCTTAATATTTAAAATGGTCGCGCTACTTACTGCAATTGCATCTGCAAGGCCGTGTAACGATCCGCGCATTAGGGTTATGTCGCCACTTTCTATGGCTATATCAGTGCCTGTGCCAATCGCAAAGCCAACATCGGCTTGTGCTAGTGCCGGTGCATCGTTAATGCCATCGCCCGTCATACCCACTATTTCGCCCTTTGCTTGGCGTTTTATAACTTCATTTACTTTGTCGTCAGGGAGTACTTCTGCAATAAAGTCCTTTATTCCTACTTTTTTAGCAACTGCTTGCGCTGTTGCTTGGTTATCACCTGTGAGCATGACTAAGTGAATGCCTTTATTTTGCAACCGCTTAATTGCTGCAGCTGAGTCTGCTTTAATAGGATCTGCTACAGCAATAATAGCCTGTAGCTGTTGATTAACTGCAAAATACATTGGGGTTTTTGCTTCACTTGCCAATGTTTGTGCCTGCTCGTACGCATCGTCAATTGCAACATGGTATTTATCCATTAAGGCCTTATTACCAAACAACAGCGTTTGTCCATCAAGTGTCCCTATTACTCCTTTACCGGTAAGTGCATCAAAGTCAGTTACTTTACTCAGCGTTAAGTTTAGCGCTTTAGCATAACTTATTATGGCCTCGGCTAATGGATGCTCTGAACTACTCTCTAGGCTAGCAACGTGCTGCATTACTGTGTTTTCATCGCTGTTATTAAAGGTAATAACATCGGTTACCGTTGGCGATCCTTGGGTAATGGTGCCAGTTTTATCTAAAATCATGGTGGTAATTTTAGAAGTTACTTGTAGTGCCTCACCGTTGCGGATCAGTATTCCCGACTCAGCAGCTTTACCTATGCCCACCATTACCGACATTGGCGTTGCTAAACCAAGCGCACACGGACAAGCAATAATAAGCACTGTAGTGACAGCAACTACCGCATAAGCAATTGCTGGCTCAGGGCCAAAGTTTAACCAGGCAAGCCCAGCAAGTATTGCTATTATCATTACCGTGGGAACAAAAATACCCGAAATAACATCTGCTAAACGACCAATTGACGGCTTTGAGTTTTGTGCCCGCTTTACCATATTAATAATATTGGCGAGTGTTGTTTCGCTGCCTATATGGGTCGCTTTGAATAATAATGTTCCGGTTTTATTAATACTACCAGCGACTACCGTATCGCCTATTTGTTTAGTAACCGGCATAGGTTCACCCGTTAGCATTGATTCGTCAACACTACTACTGCCTTCAAGCACTTCGCCATCTACTGATATTTTTTCGCCCGGGCGCACTCGTACCTGATCATTTTTTACTACGTCGCTAATATCAATATCGCGCTCTTGCCCGTCGCGAATAACACGTGCTGTTTTTGGTTGCAGCCCTATTAAACGCTTTATAGCCTCAGAGGTGCGCCCGCGTGCTTTTACTTCTAATGCTAGGCCTAAGCTTATTAAACCAATGATCATTGCTGAGGCTTCAAAGTACACATGCCTTGCCACCTCTGGTAGTAGGTTAGGGGTAATAACGACTACCATAGAATATAACCAAGCAGTACCGGTTCCCAGCGCTATAAGCGTATCCATATTGGCGGCATGGTTTTTAAATGCTTGCCATGCGCCATTGTAAAATTGCTTACCGGCTACGGCCATCACTGCCAACGTGGCTAAACCCACAATAAACCAAGCTATACGTTGAGTCGTGGTTATTACGTTCATATCGAAAATAAGCCCATAAAGCATTAATGGTGCACCTACGCCTAACGCTAATATCATATTGCGCATTAATTTTTTATAATGCGCGTCATCGGCTTTGGCTTTTTCATCGAGCGCATCTTGCTCTGAGTCATTACTCATGGGCTTTGCTTTATAGCCAATGTTTTCTACCGCTGCAATAAGCGCCGCTTCATCCGCTTGCCCTTCCACTTGTACGGTGCGTTGTGCAAAGTTCATTTCTACTCGCTGTGCACCCGATACTGTTTTTAGCGCTTTTTCTATTTTTGCTACGCAGCTGCCACAATTAGCCCCTTCAATAATAAAGTTTTGTGAGCTGCTGTTAATATTATTACTCATTACGCCTCCGGGTTATTTTTTTCAGTGCTAATGGGGTCAACAAATGACTCTATTAAACTACATATATCAGCGCTAGTTGCGCCATCGGGAGAACTTTGCCACTGCTTAACTGCCGCTTGCATTCGTGTGCGCAGCTTAAGTGTTTCTTGAAAAAGAGCTTCGGTTTCGGCTAAGCGTTTAACTATTAGTTTTCGTGTTAATGGGCATGGGCAGTTTCCTTGCTCCGACTCAGTAATAATGTGCTGAATATCTTTAACAGAAAAGCCCAACTGACGAGCATTGATTATAAACTTTAAACGCTGTTGATCAGTTTTTGTATATTCTTGATAACCGTTACTTACACTACGGACTGGTTTGAGCAACTGCATTCGCGTGTAATGGCGAATAGTGTCGGGTGTAACGCTCATTTTATTGGCAAGTTGTTTAACGTACATAGCTCCTCCGTGATAATTCATAGTTTAAAGCTAAATTCATACCTGTAGTGTAAACCTATGTGTCACACATAGGTCAACTTAAATACTTTAAAAACAACAAAGCCGAATAAATTAACTTTATCCGGCTTTATTGTAGTTAAATATATCTAGGGTAGTTACACGCTAAATGCATTTATAAATAATATTAATCTTCAATATTATCAAGCCCTTTGGTGCCATCTTTTGGTTTGAGCTTATGATGAATGGCTGCTTTAATTAACATATACCCACTAATCGGTGCGGTAATTAATAAAAATATAGTAATAAGTACTTCTTTAACACTCACGCCATGTTCGGTATTTGCAAAGTACACCATAGCGGCAGTTAAAATGTTCGCCATACCTAGGGTAGTTGCTTTAGTTGGGCCATGTAAGCGCATAAAAAAATCAGGCAGTTTAACTAAGCCTATTGAGCCAATTAAAATAAACACGCCACCTAGTAATAATAATATTGATACTATCCATTCACTGATCATTGCTATACCTTATTCGATTATATCGCCGCGAAGTAAATACTTACATAATGCTACTGTGCTTATAAAGCCAAGCATTGCAATTAATAAAGCCGCTTCAAAGTACAACCCCGTGCTCATACTTATACTGTATAAAATAATCAGCGCAATCACGTTTATATACATAGTATCGAGCGCTAAAATACGATCGGGAACCGATGGACCAATTACCAAACGCCATAAATTTAATAGTAGCGCTAATCCAATCATGCTAAATACAATTAATAATACGGTTTCTAACATTGAAATATCTCCTTTAAGGGAGCCTCATAACGCTCTTTTATTTGTTTAATAAGTGCTTGCTCGTCTTTAAGATCAAGTACATGAATAAGCAAATAACGCTGTTTTGGTTGCTCACCTTTATTAAGTGATTCTAAAATAGGATATACCTCAGCGCTCACAGTGCCAGGTGTGAGTGACACGCAGCTTGCCAAAATAGTAATCGGCATTTCATGGGTTAAATCTACGGGTACTTTAACAAATGCTGGGCGCATGTTTTTACTTGGCCCAAGTATTAATACAGCCACTTGTAAGTTGGCCACTATTATATCGTACAGTACAATAAAAACTTGTTTAAAGGCTAATCCGGGCCTTAAAATTAATGGCTGAGGATCGCGAAACGATATAGTAAATAACGGAATAACAATCGCAAATATAGCCGCTAATACCAAGTGCCCTGCAGACACACTATTATTTAATAACAGCCATACTATAAATAAAAATACACTACGAAATGGCGTAGGTAACAATCTAAAACGTGCTTTTAGTCGCATTAAACACCTCCTTTAAGCACGGCATTAATACCACCACTTATGTCGTGTAATTGGGTTGCGGCCTTTATGGTGTACTCACTAATAGCACCACCAAAAACAACTAGCATTACTGAGCAAATAAGTAACCCCACAATAGCAATTACTTGCAATGGATGCGCGTTTGGTGCGTCATTTGGCTCACTACCTGTGTACTTACCTTCCCAAAACAAACTAGTTCCGGCGCGTGCTAGTGCAATAATTAACACTAAACTGGTAATTAAGTAAGCAGGCCAAAATACAAGTGCATTTTCACTATTGAGTGTTGTTTTTAAAATCCAAATTTTGCCTACAAAGCCTGAAAATGGCGGCATGCCTATTACAGTTAATGCTGCAATAATAAATAACGTACCTAATAAAAACGGCTGTTTTACCACTCTACCTGCTACCAATCTGTCGCCAACTTTACCGCGTTGAATAGAAATTATATCGGCGAGTAAAAATAAAGCAGCACATACCAAAGTTGAGTGTACTAAATAATATAGCAAGGCCGCCGTAGCGTTTATGTTTTGTAACGACACTAAAGCCACCAAAGTACCCACCGACACCAGTACTAAATTGGCAGTGATCTTACGTAAATCCTGAGCGGCTAATACCCCTATGGCCCCTACAACTATCGTTGCAATTGCTAAGCCCCATAACCAAGTTTGCGCCATGTGTTCAAGTTCGCCAGCTTGCTCACCAAACATAACGGTATAAACGCGTAGCATGGCGTACACACCAACTTTGGTCATAATCGCAAATAGCGCAGCAACAACTGGGGCGGCACTTGAATAGGTATTTGGTAACCATAAATGTAGTGGCAACAACGCACTTTTTAAAGCAAATACTACTAATAACAATAGTCCACCGGCTTTAGCTAAATAAACATCGTCGCCAGTAAGTAAAGATATTTTTTGCGCCATATCGGCAATATTTAGCGTGCCTAGTACACCGTATAAAATACCTAAACCAATTAAAAACGCACTCGAACCTACTAAGTTTAAAATAACATAGTGCAATGCAGCTTTAGTTTTTTGCTTGCCACCACCGTGCATAAGCAAGGCATAAGAGGCAATAAGCAGCACTTCAAAAAATACAAATACGTTAAATAAATCGCCAGTTAAAAATGCACCATTTACACCTAAAATTAAAAAGTGAATTAGTGGATGAAAAAAACTGCCGTGTTCATCATCGCCTGCACATCCGTACAGCACAACCATTACGCCTAAAAATGAAGTAAGTGTTACCAACAAGCTAGAGAGCATATCTGCAACAAGTACAATACCAAATGGTGCTGACCAGTTACCTATTGCGTATACGTTAATACCTTCGTTGTGTACGGTTATCAGTAATAAAACACTCACTACAAATGTAATAATGGCCATTACGCCTGAAGCCAAACGACGGGCAAATAAGTTTTTACCACACGGTGGTAATAGTAAAATAATAGCTGCTAGCATAGGCAGCAATACAGGAAGCGATGTTAAATGCTGAATCATTTTTTCACCTTGTACTTACTTTTAACAAGGTGACCATCAACATGGTCATTACCTAAATCTGCACGGCCACGTATTGCTAATATAACCACAAAGGCGGTCATTGCAAAACCAATTACAATGGCTGTTAACACTAAAGCTTGCGGCAGTGGATCGGCGTAATCTGCACCTGTACCTAATACAACAGCTTTATTTGTGGTTAGTCGACCCGATGAAAATAAAAACAAGTTAACTGCGTAAGAAATCATAGTTAGACCAAGCACAACCGGAAAAGTACGTGCTCTTAGCAGTAAAAACACACCGCAACTAATTAATACACCCACGCACGACGCGTATAATAACTCCATTAAACATCACCTTCTTTTTGCTCTGCACTTGTGGTCATATCACCTAAGCTTGCTAATATCATCAATGTGGCACCCACTACGGTTAAGTACACACCAAGGTCAAATACAATGGCACTTGCTAACTCTGTTTTACCAATAAATGGAATGTCAAAATAGTCAAACCACGTGGTTAAAAATGGCTTATCAAAAAACCAGCTACCCACACCCGTGAACATAGCAATAGCGATACCCGAGGCAATAATTTTTCGGTAATTAACATCAAAGCGCTCACTGATCCAAGTAGAGCCATGTGCCATATACTGCAAAATAAAGGCAATAGAAGTAACAAGCCCGGCAATGAAGCCGCCGCCAGGTAAATTATGACCACGTAAGAAAATATACGCCGACACTAACAGTGCAAGCGGGAGTAAGCTTTGCGAAATACTGGCTAATAAAATAGGGTGGCGCTCGCGTGCCCATGAACGGCCATCACTGTCGGTTGCAGGCATAAACAATGGAATTCGCGATAAAAGCTTAAAAATCCCTAGTGCTGCAATACCTAATACAGTAATTTCGCCAAGCGTATCAAAGCCCCTAAAATCAACTAAAATAACGTTAACTACATTGGTACCGCCACCACCGGTTTTGGCATTGGCAATAAAAAAGTCAGAAATAGAATCAAGCGGACGAGTAAGCAAAGCGTAACAAATACTGGCTATAACCACGCCCACTGTCGAGGCAATACTTAAATCACGTAATATACGCAATGAGCTTGATTCTCTTGGGGTGCTTTGCGGTAAGAAAAACAATGCCAACATAAGTAGTATTATTGTTGCCACTTCTACCGTTAATTGCGTTAAGGCTAAGTCTGGTGCCGAAAAGCGGGTAAACACCACAGCTACCATTAATCCCACAATAGATACCATTAACAAAGCGACCATACGCGATCTATGGCTTATCACTGTGGCAATGGCACCTACAATTAACAAGCTAGCACCTATGCCGTTGTGTAAATCAACCGGTGTATTTGGCACACTTCCCGCTAATTTTTGCATTTCGAATAACGGCCAACCAGCAGCTAATAAAATAACGCCCAGCATAATAAATACATAGCGTTGCAGTGAGCCATTTTCTGTTTTGTTTATTTTATCTTGGCTCCAATCAATAACGCATTGTACTAAATGATCAAACATTTTTTTAGCGTTTAGCGGCGGTAACGACGCTTGAAATTGAAACAGGTGTTTACGGTTAACATAAATAAATAAGCCGCCAGCAACTGCCATGGCACTCATTAATAACGGTAAATTAAAGCCATGCCAAATGCTCAGCTGATACTCTGGCATTGCTTTGCCCAGTACTGCTAATGAGGCTGCCGATAAAATACCATCAACTACAAAGTGCGGAAACATGCCAACAAGTAAACACAACACCACTAATATTTCGATGGGTACGCGCATATAACGAGGCGGCTCGTGTGGCGTACGCGGTAAATCTATTGGGTCGCCATTAAAAAATACATCGTGGATAAAGCGCGCCGAATAAGCCACGGCAAATGCCCCCGCAATGGTTGCTAAAACCGGGATTAACCACGACATAGAGCCAAGTACTTGCTGATGCAGTGTTTCGGCAAAAAACATTTCTTTTGAAATAAAGCCATTAAGCAAAGGGACACCCGCCATTGCTGCAGCGGCAACCATAGCAAGCGTTGCTGTGTAGGGCATAAAGCGCCACATACCATTGAGTTTACGCATATCGCGCGTACCTGTTTCATGGTCAATAATACCAGTGGCCATAAACAGTGACGCTTTAAAGGTGGCGTGATTAATAATATGAAAAATAGCGGCAACAGTAGCAAGTTCGGTATCTAGGCCAAGCAATAGCGTAATTAAACCTAAATGACTTATAGTTGAATATGCTAATAAACCTTTTAAATCATGCTTAAATAAAGCCACGTATGCGCCAAATAACAAAGTAATTAAACCTGTTAAGGCAACTAATATAAACCACATTTCGGTGCCCGCTAAGGCCGGATAAAAACGCGCTAACAAAAAGATACCCGCTTTAACCATGGTCGCCGAATGTAAATAGGCGCTCACAGGTGTTGGCGCTGCCATGGCATGAGGTAGCCAAAAATGAAACGGAAATTGGGCCGATTTAGTAAATGCACCTAATAACACTAAAACCAGTGCAAGCTCATATAGATCGTGCGATTGAATAATTGCTCTGCTGGCTAAAATTATGTCTAGGTTATAACTGCCAACAATGTCGCCAATTATCAGTAACCCACCAAGCAGCGCTAAACCACCGGCTCCGGTAACTGTAAGCGCCATACGTGCGCCCTTGCGCGCCTCTGACTTATGCCACCAATAACTAATTAATAAAAACGAACTTATACTGGTTAATTCCCAAAACACCCATAGCTGAATAACATTATTAGACATAACAATGCCAAGCATTGCTGTCATAAATAACATTAAGTAGCTATATAGCTTTGCCATTGAGTCGTTATTACTTAAATAATAACGAGAATATAAAATAACCAATAAGCCTATGCCCAAAATCATAAATATAAACAGTAAACTTAGACCGTCTAAGCGCAGGGAGAAATCGAGCCCTAAACTTGGGATCCAAGCAGCACTAAAGCGAATAGTTTCACCGGCAAGTACCGCAGGCGCATGATATAGAGTTATGCAAAGTGCGATTAATGGTGCAAGCATAGTTAAGCTTGTCGCTTGGTTTCGCGTTAGTTTGCCTGTAAATGCAGAAATAACACTGCCAATTAAGGATAGCAGGGGTATCCAGAGCAAAGTCATAGTAAAGGACCTTTTAAAATCATAAATTTATCAATACGCTATTCGTTATAGTTAATTACCAAAGTGACTTGGGCATTAGCTTTTGTGGTCTGCTTTTTTAACAGCATTAATACGTATAGTTATACTGATAAACGCCGTTTTTGTCTATAGAAAGCGCCTCTAGCTGCATAATTATCAAGCAAATTTATATATAAATTAATGCAACAATATCAACTATGTTCGCTTTTCATACGCCTTAGAGCAAAGACTTTAAAATTTAGCGTGGCGTTATTGAGCGTTCCATGAAGGAGTTAAAACGAGGAAACACTGTAAAATGGGTATTTATGTGTGCTTGCCACAACGCTCTGTATTGCGCTGAGAGAGCTAACTGCTGATATTGCATAATAGACCAAGCTTCACTGGGCTTATAAGCCACGGCCCCTTGCTGGCAGCTCTGGCTTTTATACCAACCTACTGGTGGGGTAGCTTCGCTATTTGCTAAAAACAAATTAGGTGCCACAAAACCACTTTGTGCACACAGCCAAGCTTGCTTCGTTTTTGGTAGCGCGTATTCATCCTCAAAACCATTAAAGTGCATTAACTCATGTAAAAACACTTGGTAACCTGCTTTTGAATTTAATTGCATAATGCCACTGCGCACATTTGCACTTCCCTGCTTGGGCATCATTACTATAAAGTCAAAATCAGTAGGAAGCTGTTTTTTTAGCCTAGCGGTTTGCCAATCGCACTGCGCCATTTTATTTGCTGCACTACTACAATTAATAGCACCGCCAACATAAATCGGTTGCGATAAACAAAAAACCCCAGCACTGGGCTCAGGGCGCTTATTGTATTGCTTTATAAGTTTAGCGAGCTTATATAACCCGCTACGGTGATCGCTCATCATTAACACGTTAAACAAACATTGTTCATCCGCTTTAACCTCTGAACTCAATGATAAAAAACCAAGGCGCTGCATAAACGCTGTGGGCAGGCTGCTATAAGGCTGAGTTGTTTGCAGTTTAAGATGATTTAATGCATCTCCCTCAGGCAATAACCCCTGCTTTGCCAATAATTTAAGATCGCCCCATTGAGATTGAGCTAATAACTCCATCGCTAATGCTTGGCGTTTTGACTCACTCATAGTATGGGTGTTTTTTTGCCAAAATAACTTTGCAGTATCGGTATGGTTATTTTTTAATAATTTAAGTGAATATCTATATTGCGCGGCAGGTATTTTATTTCGCGCTAATGAAGCGAGCGCAATATCAGGGAGTTGCTGTAAATGCAGAGAAAAATAATCAGGAAATAGCCAATAACTTTGTATTATATTGGCCTTGGCATTTAAAACTTGCCAAAAGCCAATACTGTTAGCATGATTACTCGAGCCACTAATTAATAGGCTACACAGTAATACTACCGCTAGTTTATAACGCTTAGCTTTCGTCAACACCTGTCATCAGCTCAAGTTCTAATCGCGCATATTTATATTCAATAAACTCATGCACGTTGGTAGCCAGTGCCAGCTTAAAATAATCAGCGGCTAAATTAATATTACCTGCTGCTTGATGCGATTTTGCCAAATAAAAGTAAGCCTCGCATAATCGCTGTGCGTATTCTTGCTCTGATTTAACCCCATCACTAATAACAGATAAAAAATCATGTTCGCTAATATCGCCCAGGTAAAGCGCAATTAACTGATACGCCCATTGCGATTCATCAAGTGCTTTAGCATTGGTTTTAAGCACACTAAGTGCTTTAACTTTATCATCCTGTGCTTGCGCTAAAAAAAGCCATAACACACGGTAAGGATCGTTTGGAGAGCGCGCTAAAAACTCATTAAAATCGTTTTGTGCAAGCTCTGCTCTGTCGCCATAGTACAGTGCAATACCACGATTTAAATACGCATATTCATGTTCTTCGTTAAGCTCAAGGGCTGAATCAAAAAGTTCATAGGCTTTTTCATACTGCTGCATTAAGGTATGTTGAATACCTAAAAAATTATACACCTCGGCTAAATCTGGTTTTAATTTAACAGCACGATTAAAGTCAATTCGCGACAACGTGGTCATGCCTAAACTGTCAAATAATACACCCCGATCATAATAAAGTTTTGCTTGTTGCTCAGGGCTTAGATCTACTCTATTTAGTAGCTCTGAATAACGTGCAATTGCAATTTCACTTCTAAAATCAGAGGCGAGAGGCGCAGTAAAAGGCACATTAACAATCGGCATTGACTCAGCTTTTGAAGTGCTTTGGCACGCGCTTAAAGACAAAATAGTAAAAGATGCCAAGGCTAAATGTTTGAGTGTCATTAAAATCCTTAATACCAAGGTAAGTAGCAAATAAATAAGACATGCGATGTCTAGTAAGGTTCATATTAACTGCGTTTAGCTAATAAATTATTTAACGCTTTAAAATAATGATATCCATTCAACTTAAGCGCTTAAAATAATTAACTTTAAATTCAATTGCTATAAGCAGTTAGTTTCATTAAAGCATAAAAAAAGGGGCTAAACAGCCCCTTTTTATGTTATCCAGTAAATATAACCGGATTAAGTATTAGCAATTATGCGTCAGTTGGCGCATCAGCTGCAGGTGCTGCAGATTCCATTGCTTCTTTAATACTTAGACGTACACGGCCTTGGCGGTCTACTTCTAGTACTTTAACTTTAACTTCTTGACCTTCAGAAAGGTGATCAGTCACGTTATTAACACGCTCAGTACTAATTTGCGAAATATGTACTAGACCATCTTTACCAGGAAGAATATTTACAAACGCACCAAAATCAACAATACGTACAACTTTACCTTCGTAAATAGTACCTACTTCAAGCTCAGCAGTTAATTGCTCAATGCGGCTAATTGCATTTGCTGCGCTTTCGCCGTCAGTTGCTGCAATTTTGATTGTGCCATCATCACCGATTTCAATCGTTGTGCCAGTTTCTTCAGTAAGTTGACGAATTGTTGCGCCACCTTTACCAATAACTTCAGCGATTTTCTTCTGTGGGATCTTCATAGTATAAATACGTGGAGCAAACTGAGAAAGCTCTTCAGACGGTGCAGAAATTGCTTTGTCCATCACTTCTAAGATATGTAAACGTGCAGCTTTTGCTTGTTTAAGCGCAATTTGCATGATTTCTTGAGTGATACCTTCAATCTTAATGTCCATTTGTAGTGCTGTAATACCGCCAGCAGTACCCGCAACTTTAAAGTCCATGTCGCCTAAGTGATCTTCATCACCTAAGATGTCAGAAAGTACAACAAACTTATCGTCTTCTTTAACTAGACCCATTGCGATACCCGCAACAGACGCTTTAATTGGTACACCAGCATTCATAAGTGCAAGTGAAGTACCACACACAGAAGCCATTGAAGATGAACCGTTTGATTCAGTGATTTCAGATACTACACGGATTGAATATGGGAATTCAGTCAATGTTGGCATTACTGCTGCAATACCACGCTTAGCAAGGTTACCATGGCCGATTTCACGACGCTTAGGAGAACCAACAAAACCAGTTTCGCCTACACAAAAAGGAGGGAAGTTGTAGTTAAGCATAAAGTGGTTTTTATGCGTGCCAGTTAAATCGTCGATTAACTGTGAATCACGCTCTGTACCAAGTGTAGCTGTTACAAGTGCTTGAGTTTCGCCACGAGTAAAGATAGCAGAACCGTGAGTACGCGGTAATACGCCAGTCATTACGTCAAGTGCACGAATCATATCTGGTTCACGACCATCGATACGCTTTTCGCCAGCAGCGATACGGCCACGAACGATTTTCTTCTCAAGTGAACCGAAGATTTTACCAATTTCTTGCTTATCTAAAGACTCGCCTTCAGCAAGTTCGCTTGTTAATACAGCAACAACTTCATCTTTAGCTACGCCAAGTGCTTCTTTACGCGCTACTTTATCTGTAATGCGGTAAGCTTCGCCCACTTTATCAGCAGCAATAGACGCTACTTTTTCTTCAAGTGATACGTTTTTAGCTGGTGCAGTCCAATCCCAAGTAGGCTTGCCTGCTTCTGCTTTAAATTCTTTAATTGCTGTAATGATCGCTTGAGCTTGCTCATGGCCATAAACAACCGCACCTAGCATAATGTCTTCTGCAAGTACGTCTGCTTCTGACTCAACCATTAATACTGCGTTATCAGTACCAGCAACAACTAAGTCTAGCTTGCTTTCTTCTAGCTCTTTTAGTGTTGGGTTTAGTACGTATTCGCCGTCGATGTAACCAACGCGAGTAGCACCAATTGGACCACTGAACGGAATACCAGAGATAGCAAGTGCAGCTGAAGTACCAATTAACGCAACCATATCAGGTTGAATTTCAGGGTTAACAGAAACAACAGTAGCAATAACTTGTACTTCGTTTACAAAACCACTTGGGAAAAGTGGACGAATTGGACGGTCAATAAGACGTGCAATAAGTGTTTCGCCATCGTTAGGACGACCTTCGCGCTTTAAGAAACCACCAGGGATACGACCAGCAGCGTACATACGCTCTTGGTAGTTAACTGTTAGTGGGAAAAAGTCTTGGCCTGGTTGCGCTTCACGTTTACCAACAACAGTAACAAGTACTGAAGTGTCGCCAATGCTTGCAAGTACAGCGCCGTCTGCTTGACGAGCGATTGCACCAGTTTCTAGTGTCACTGTGTGTTGACCTAGTTGAAATTCTTTAATAATTGCTTGCACTTAAAATATTCCTTAAATGTTTTAAAATGTTTTTAAGTTGTCATCTAAGTACCAATTACAGTACATAATTGTATTTATTTTAAAATCAATTAAGTACTACAATTGGCGATGACGTAAATAAACGTAACTAAACCTTTTTAGCTACGCGCATAGTATATACCAAAGCGCCGTTAGAATGCGAGTCTAGCTATTAGATAAAAGCTAAGCCTTATGAAGGCTAAAAATGACGACCTTTGCTTACCTATTAAATGGAGGTTTTATTTTATAATTCAAGGTGTTTATAAGTAAGCGTCTAGCGAACCACACCTAGCATCGATGTTCTGATTATCTAAAAATACCTGCTCAATGATAAATTCGGAGC
>NZ_JBEOOE010000024.1:0-54864 GCF_040308885.1 Pseudoalteromonas sp. 120-MNA-CIBAN-0494 | reverse complement strand
ATATTGTTAAAGAACGTTTTGAGTCGCTTTAGCGCCTCAAGGGATGCGTATAATACATCCTTTATTTTTCGAGTCAACACTTTGTTTTAAACTTTCTTTTGGAAGATTTAAAACCGAAGTTTTATTTAACTCTCTGAGTAATTCGTGTCTCGCTAAGCGTTGACGTTTCCCGTCTCAGTGGGGTCGCATTATAGGGATAAACGAGTGAGGGTCAACACTTTATTTCCGCTTTATGACAATTAAATGAATATTGTATAAAAGGCATACAAACAAAGGCTTGCAATGAAGTTTAAGCTTAAAAAAGCACCAAATAAATGGCAGTAATAGGGAAGTTATAGTTACGCTAGGTAGAAGGTAGGTTGTTTAGTTTAAATGTTATGTTTAAATAATTAAATGCGGCTTAGTTATAGTACTTTACTGGGTAGCTCTAAATAAGTTAAAAGCCGGTACTTTACACCTTTTAAGGTTTAGCAAAATACTCAGTTAAATATCTGATGTAGAGTAGGGGGCTCATATTGTTCAGACAATAAAAAAGCGAGTTAATAACTCGCTTCTATCTACTTATACTTTTTAACTAAATATAAGTCGTTATTTTTTAACTGGGCGTTTCCAGCCATCTAAATTACGCTGTTTGCCTCGAGCAATAGCTAGTTGCTCATCTGCTACTGTATTCGTAATAACAGAGCCTGCACCAATTGTTGCCATTGCACCAATATTTACGGGTGCAACAAGCGATGAGTTAGAACCAATAAAGGCATTGTTGCCAATAATGGTTTTTGCTTTATTAACGCCGTCATAGTTACAGGTAATAGTACCCGCGCCAATATTAACCTTTTCGCCAATTTCAGCATCACCTAGGTAACTTAAGTGATTAGCTTTAGAGCCTTTACCTAAACGGGTTTTTTTCATTTCGACGAAGTTACCAACATGTGAGTCTTCTTCCATAATGGCACCTGGGCGAAGGCGGGCATAGGGACCAAGCGTACATTTAGCAGCAACTGTTGCATCTTCTATGAGTGTATTAGCTTTTATTATAACGTTATCGCCAATGCTGCAGTTTTTGAGCACACAGTTTGGTCCAATTTCAACGTTATGACCTATAGTCACTTTGCCTTCAAAAATCACGTTTATATCTATTAGTACATCTTCACCGGTGGTGACTGTTCCGCGAACATCTATACGGGCAGGATCGGCAAGTGTTGCCCCATTAAGCATTAACTCTTCTGCTTGCCATGCTTGGTACGCACGTTCAAGACCAGCTAGTTGTATACGATTATTAGCGCCTTCTACTTCCATTGGGTGATCTGGCTGAGCTGATGTAATTTCGACACCTTCGCTATGCGCCATTGCCACTATGTCGGTTAGGTAATATTCGCCTTGTGCATTATTGTTAGATAAGTTGCCTAACCAGCTTTTTAGCAATCGACCATTAACGGCCATAATACCGGTATTTACTTCGCTAATAAGTAATTGCTCTGGGCTGGCATCTTTTTGCTCAACAATACCCACTAACTTGCCATCAACACGTAGCATACGTCCGTAACCATTTGGATTGGCTAAATTTACGGTTAATACCGCTAAACCATGTTTAGGTGTCGCAGCTAATAAACGTTCAAGCGTTGATTGCTTAGTTAAAGGCACGTCACCGTATAAAATCAGCACTGTATCATCGTCATTAACATGAGAGTTGGCTTGCGCTACTGCATGACCCGTACCTAACTGCTCAGCTTGGAGTACCCAATTTACGTTGTTGTTGGCCAGTTGTTGTTGTAATAGTTCGCCACCATGACCGTAAACTAAGTTAGTAGTAGTTGCACCTAGTGCTTTTGCGTTATCAATAACGTGCTGCACCATAGGTTTGCCAGCCACTTTATGAAGAACTTTAGGTAGCGCTGAGCGCATGCGAGTACCTTTACCCGCTGCAAGAATAACCGTTGTTAGAGACATTAAAACAATTTCCTTTTTTCGTTGTTTTAGCTAAATAAGCGCGTACTGGTGCACAGTAGATTATGTAAATCACATCATGTGCAAATACTCAGTAGCTTAATTACTGACTACTGAATCTTGGCTGAAACACTCAGACACTTCAATGGCGTTATTGTAACGGGGATTAGTGATGGATATAAGTAACAAGGGATAAATAGTGAGCACAAAAAGTAAATTTATAATTTTTATAACATTGCTGATTTATATTACAGGCACAAAAAAGCCCACGTTATGTGGGCTTTTAAAAACCAGATAGGCTTACTTTTTACGTAATTGCTGAATAATGCGTAGCTGAGCAATTGCTTCAGCTAGTTGCACTGCGGCTTGATTATAATCAAGTTCAGCAGATGCACCTTTCGCCATTTGAGCTTCAGCGTCACGTTTAGCAGCTTCTGCAGCTTGCTCGTCAAGGTCTTCACCACGAACAGCTGTATCAGCAAGAACAGTCACTAGATTAGGTTGTACTTCTAATGTACCGCCAGCAATGTAGATGAACTCTTCTTCACCAAATTGCTTAACTAAACGTACCATACCAGGTTTAAGGGCAGTAAGTAGTGGAGCGTGACCAGCATTAACGCCTAACTCACCTTCACTACCAGTAACTTGAATCGATTCAACACGGCCAGAGAACAAACTCTGCTCTGCGCTTACTACATCAAGATGTACAGTCATAGCTGCCATACTCCCCTCCTAAGTTACATGCTTTTGGCTTTTTCTTGAGCTTCTTCGATAGAGCCAACCATGTAGAACGCTTGCTCTGGCATGTCATCAAATTCACCGTTTAAGATGCCTTTAAAGCCAGAAATTGTATCTTTTAGTGATACGTATTTACCAGACGCGCCTGTAAACACCTCTGCCACGAAGAATGGCTGAGATAGGAAACGTTGGATTTTACGTGCACGAGATACAAGTTGCTTATCTTCGTCAGAAAGCTCGTCCATACCTAGGATTGCAATGATGTCTTTAAGTTCTTTATAACGCTGAAGAACTGTTTGAACGCCACGTGCTGTATCGTAGTGCTCTTGACCAATTACTTGTGGGTCAAGTTGACGTGAAGATGAATCAAGTGGGTCTACCGCTGGGTAGATACCAAGTGACGCGATATCACGCGAAAGTACTACAGTTGCGTCTAAGTGAGCAAAGGTAGTTGCTGGAGATGGATCCGTTAAATCATCCGCAGGTACGTATACCGCTTGGATTGAAGTGATTGAACCCGTCTTAGTAGAAGCAATACGCTCTTGTAACACACCCATTTCTTCAGCAAGTGTAGGCTGGTAGCCTACCGCTGATGGCATACGACCAAGAAGTGCAGATACTTCTGTACCAGCAAGTGTGTAACGGTAGATGTTATCTACGAAGAAAAGTACATCGCGACCTTCGTCACGGAACTTTTCAGCCATAGTAAGACCTGTTAACGCTACGCGTAAACGGTTACCTGGAGGCTCGTTCATCTGACCGTATACAAGCGATACTTTATCAAGTACGTTTGAATCGTTCATCTCATGGTAGAAATCGTTACCTTCACGTGTACGCTCACCAACACCGGCGAATACTGAGTAGCCGCTGTGCTCGATTGCGATGTTACGGATAAGTTCCATCATGTTTACGGTTTTACCAACACCGGCACCACCGAATAAACCAACTTTACCACCTTTAGCGAATGGACATACAAGGTCGATAACCTTGATACCAGTTTCTAAAAGCTCAACTGAACTTGATTGCTCTTCGTAAGTAGGCGCTGCACGGTGAATAGACATACGGTCTTCTTCGCCGATTGGGCCAGCTTCATCGATTGGCTCACCAAGTACGTTCATGATACGACCAAGTGTTGCTTTACCAACTGGAACTTGAATCGACTCACCTGTATTCATTACCGAAGCACCACGACGCAAACCGTCTGTAGTACCCATAGCGATAGTACGTACCACACCGCCACCTAACTGTTGTTGAACTTCTAGAGTCAACCCAGTTAAATCGCCATCTGTTACTCTTAGCGCGTCATATACGGCTGGCACGTTGTTTTGTGGAAATTCAATATCCACAACGGCACCGATAATTTGGACGACCTTACCTAAACTCATGTCTATTCCTCTCGTTAATCTTTGCCTGAAGCATTAAACTGCTGCTGAACCAGAACAAATCTCACTAATTTCTTGTGTGATTGCTGCTTGGCGAGCTTTGTTATAAATAAGCTGTAACTCATCCATAAGGTCGCCGGCATTGTCTGTTGCAGCTTTCATTGCAACCATGCGGGCAGCCTGCTCAGATGCAGCATTTTCAACTACACCTTGGTATACTTGAGACTCAACAAACCGTACTAACAACGCTTCTAAAATAGCGTCTGGGTTTGGCTCATACAAGTAATCCCATGTGTGGGCAGATACTTCTTCTTCAGCTTTTGGCAAAGGGAGTAACTGATCTACTGTTGGCTCTTGCTTCATGGTATTTACAAACTTGTTGTATACCAAGAATAAACGGTCAATTTTACCTTCAGAGAATGCATCAAGCATTACTTTTACAGGACCAATTATATCCTGAATTGAAGGTTTATCTCCTAAGCCTGCTTTTTTAGCAAGGACTTGACCACCAAAGCGTTGGAAGAAACCAGCAGCTTTACTGCCTAAAGTTGCAAACTCTGCGCTTACACCTTTTTCTTTCCATGCTTTAATATCTAGTGCAACTTTTTTAAACTCATTTGAGTTTAAACCGCCACACAGACCACGGTCTGTAGAGATAACAATATAACCAACTCGTTTTACTTCACGCTCTTCTAAAAAAGGGTGGGTAAAATCAAGATTTGCCTGAGCAACACGACCAATCACTGTGCGTAATTTTGCAGCGTATGGACGGCTTGTAGCAACGCGTTCTTGCGCCCTTTTCATTTTAGACGCAGCAACCATTTCCATTGCGCTAGTGATCTTTTGAGTATTTTTAATACTACCGATCTTGCTTTTAATCTCTTTTCCGCTGGCCATGACTCTCTCTCCGAATCAAGGTGTGCTTTAGTTTCCTAAAGCGCACCATTAATAACTATATTACCAAGTTTGCGTAGACTTGAACTTCGTTAGAAGTTCTTTAAGTTGCGCTTCGATCTCGGCGTTGTAGTTACCAGTTTCATTGATTTGAGCCACAAGCTCTGCGTATGTGCTATTTGCATACGAAAGTAAAGCCGCTTCAAAATCCATGATCTTAGCGATCTCGATATCTTGAAGGAAACCTTTTTCAGCAGCAAATAACGACAAAGACATTTCAGCAACAGACATTGGCGCGTACTGTTTCTGCTTCATTAGCTCTGTTACACGCTCACCATGCTCAAGTTGAGCACGAGTTGCATCATCAAGGTCAGACGCGAACTGCGAGAACGCAGCTAATTCACGGTACTGAGCTAGGGCTAGACGAATACCGCCACCTAGTTTCTTAACGATTTTAGTTTGTGCAGCACCACCAACACGCGATACCGAAATACCAGCGTTTACTGCCGGACGGATACCTGAGTTGAATAGGTCAGTTTCTAAGAAAATTTGACCATCGGTGATAGAGATAACGTTAGTCGGTACGAACGCAGAAACGTCGCCGCCTTGAGTTTCAATGATTGGCAATGCCGTCAATGAACCAGTTGTACCTTTCACTTCACCATTAGTGAACTTTTCAACGTATTCAGCGTTTACACGCGAAGCACGTTCTAAAAGACGAGAGTGAAGATAGAATACGTCACCTGGGTATGCTTCACGACCTGGTGGGCGCTTAAGTAGTAATGAAATTTGACGATAAGCAACTGCTTGCTTAGACAAATCATCATATACGATTAAAGCGTTTTCACCGCGGTCACGGAAGTATTCACCCATAGTACAGCCCGCGAACGGTGCTAAGTACTGAAGTGCCGCTGATTCAGAAGCAGATGCAACAACTACGATAGTATTTGCTAATGCACCGTGCTCTTCTAATTTGCGAACTACGTTAGCAATAGTAGATGCTTTTTGACCAATCGCAACGTACACACACTTAACGCCTGTGCCTTTTTGATTGATGATTGCATCGATTGCTAGTGCAGTTTTACCTGTTTGGCGGTCACCAATGATAAGTTCACGTTGACCACGACCAACTGGAATCATCGCATCGATAGATTTATAACCAGTTTGTACTGGCTCATCTACAGATTTACGCTCGATTACACCTGGTGCAATTTTTTCTACAGGTTCAAACCCGTCATTATCTAGCGCGCCTTTACCATCGATCGGAGCACCTAGTGTGTTAACAACACGACCAAGTAGACCAGGACCAACAGGCACTTCTAAAATACGACCAGTTGTATATACTTTTACGCCTTCAGTAAGATCCGCGTACGGACCCATTACTACTGCACCAATTGAGTCGCGCTCAAGGTTTAGTGCGATAGCATAACGGTTGCCTGGAAGCTCAATCATCTCACCTTGCATACAGTCAGCTAGACCGTGGATGCGGATGATACCGTCTGTAACAGATACAATAGTACCTTCGTTACGAGCTTCACTTACAACTTCGAACTGCTCAATACGTTGTTTGATCAGATCTGAAATTTCAGTGGAATTAAGTTGCATGCTCTTTTTCCCAATTACGATTGTAGTGTTGTGGCTAAGCGGTTTAATTTACCGCGAATAGAGCCGTCGATTACAGTGTCACCCGCCTTAATAATAAGGCCTCCAACTACTGCTGCGTCTTCACTACAATTCAGCTTAACTTTGCGTGCGAAACGTTTTTCAAGTGCCGCTACCAATGACTCTTGTTGCGCTGCAACAAGAGGGGTTGCCGAAATCACATCAACGTCGATTTCTTTGTCGTATTCTGCTTTAAATTTAGCAAATAACTGTGCAACTGCTGGTAGTGCGATCAAACGTCCATTTTCAGCCATCACCTTAACTAGGTTCTGACCTTGTTCGTTGAGCTGCTCAGCACAAATTTGAATAAATAATTCAGCTTGTGTAGTAGCAGTAGGCATACCCGCTAGAAGCGCAGATGCTTTTTCATTGCTAGCAACGTGGCCAGCAAAAAATAACATCTCGTTCCAACTTTCAATAGTGCCTTTTTCAACGGCAAGTTCAAAAGCCGCTTTAGCGTATGGGCGAGCGATAGTAGTCAATTCAGACATGCTCATACCCTCCTAGTTACAGCTCAGCGACAAGTTTTTCAACGATGTCACTATGTGCAGCTTGATTAATTTCACGCTCTAAAATTCTCTGTGCGCCAACCACTGCCAGAGTTGCTACTTGCTTACGTAGCTCTTCTGTCACACGGTTACGCTCTGATTCAATTTCAGAGTGCCCTTGAGCAATGATTTTTTCACGCTCTTGTTGACCACGAACTGTCTCTTCGTCAACAATTAGCACAGCACGCTTTTTAGCTTGGTCTATGATATCAGCCGCTTGAACTTTGGCATCTTTAAGCTGTTCTGCAGCTTTCTTTTGCGCTAGTTCTAAGTCTTTTTCGGCTCTATCAGAGGCAGCTAAACCATCTTCGATTTTTTTCTGGCGAGCTTCAATTGCACCGTTTAGTGGTGGCCATACGAACTTCATACAAAAAAGTACGAACACCGTAAACGCAATCAATTCACCGATAAGAGTGGCGTTTAAATTCACAACCGCTCCTCCTTAAATAGTAAGCTGTTCAAAAAATAAAATTAAAGTACGAACAACAATACCATAGCGATACCAACACCAATCATTGCTACAGCATCGATTAGACCAGCAAGGATAAACATTTTAACTTGTAGCGAAGGTGCAAGCTCAGGTTGACGCGCACATGCTTCAAGGAATTTACCGCCCATGTTACCAAAACCTACTGCTGTACCGATTGCACCGAAGCCAATTAGTAAAGCTACTGCGATGTACTTAAGACCTAATACTAGTTCCATTTTTTTCTCCAAAGTTTCAATTGTAATTAAAGTTAAATATTAAAGGTAAAGATTATAAATTAGTGATTATCTGAACTTGCCATGCTTAGGTAAACAATGGTCAGCATCATAAATAAGAATGCTTGCAGTGTAATAACTAAGATATGGAATACTGCCCATACAAAGTGCAGTGGTAACTGCATAAAACCAATTGCGCCAATCAAGATGAAAATCAATTCACCTGCATACAAGTTACCAAATAAACGTAGTGCTAACGAAAATGGCTTAGAAACCAATGCGATAAGCTCAAGTAACAAGTTGAAAGGAATCAATAAAATTTGCACAAACACGTTATTAGAGCTAAACGGGTGAAGCGTTAGTTCTTTAATAAAGCCGCCAATGCCTTTGATTTTTATTGCAAAACCAACCATTAAAATAAATACACCCAGCGCAAGTGCAGAGGTCATATTAATATCGGTAGTCGGTACAATTTTCATGTACACGTCGTGTGAGTCCATACCGAATGCTGTTTCACCAACGAAACCTGCAAATGATGGTAAAAAGTCAACCGGGATTAAGTCCATTAAGTTCATTAAGAACACCCAAACGAATATCGTTAGGGCTAATGGCGCAATAAGCTTACTTTTACCGTGGAAGGTATCGCGTACGTTGTCGCCAACGAACTCAACGATAATTTCAATAAAACACTGAAATTTTCCTGGTACACCAAGTGTTGATTTTTTTGCGGCACTACGGAAGATCCATAAAAATATTAGACCTAATCCGATAGACCATGCGAGGGTATCCACATGCCATGTCCAGAATCCACTATCCGCACATGCTTTATTGAAGGCTAAACCGGCATCGGTCGAACACATCTTCGCATTGGTCAAGTGGTGCTGAATATGGCTAGATAGAGTAACTTCTTCTGCAGCCATGTTATATCCCAAAGTTAATGTTTAAAAAAAACGGGTGCAAACAATCCAGTAAACAACACCAACACATAAGCACTAAAAAAAGGCAGTAACACTACCGGGTAAAGTTTTAGTATTAGCGCGAACAATATGATTGTTAGCATAAATTTTAGTCCGTTGCCGCGTTTTAACGAGGCATACGCTTGATTTGCTTTACTCGCACCCATATATCTGAATGCGTAAAGGGCAAATACTAAGTGGGGGAGTACTGCTACGGTGCCTCCAGCAAATGCTGATAGCCCGGCATTTATTCCCCAACCTAAAAAAATAATTACTGTAGTAACTAACGCTACTACTCCCTGCAGAAGAATTAATTTCAATGCGGCAAGCCTATACGGTCTTGCTAACTTATTCGTCACGTTTAGTTAACCTTAATGGCGTTCTAATTGTCAGGGTATGAAAACTGGCGAAATTATACTTAATCCTGCCAGTTTTGCAACTTGAGTAGCTGTATTGTGGTGTAAAATAACGACAATTGTCTCATTTTAGACATGTTATTTATTAATGCTGGGAATAGTCTTGGTTGATACGGTTTAAAATGCCATCCAATTCATCAAGGTTTGTGTAAGAAATAACCAACTTACCTTTGCCTTTTTTGTTATAGTTTATTTCTACTTTGGCACCTATGTTTTCAGCGAGTTGTTGCTCTAACTGTTTAACATCTGGATCTTTTTCTGTTGCTTCTTTAGCGGCTACAGGCTCTAAAATTGAACGTACAAGCTTTTCGGTTTCTCGCACTGTAAGTGCTTTAGCCACAGCTAAACGCGCCGCATCAGATTGCGTATCTCCCTCAAGCGCTAATAAACAACGAGCGTGGCCCATTTCAATATCGCCGTGTTCTAACAATGTTTTTACGTCATTATTTAAATTATTTAAACGCAATAAATTAGTCACTGTAGTACGAGATTTACCAACGGCATCGGCTACTTGTTGATGGGTTAATTCAAACTCATTTAGTAAACGGTTTAAAGCAACCGCTTCTTCCATGGCATTTAAATCTTCACGCTGAATATTTTCTATTAAAGCAATAGCAACCGCAGCTTCATCGGGTACATCTTTAATAATACAAGGTACAGTATCAAGCTTAGCTATTTGTGCTGCACGCCAACGACGTTCACCGGCAATAATTTCATAGCTATTTTGAGCAATAGGGCGCACTACAATTGGCTGAATAATGCCTTGCGCACGAATTGAACTTGCTAACTCTTCTAATGCTTCTTCCGACATATCTTTACGCGGTTGATATTTACCCGAGTGTAAAAATTCGATCGGTAATTTTTGTAATTCGCTTTGTTGAGATTGCGTTACATTGTGCATAATGTCAGTTGTATTTGACGAATTTTGCTCATTGCTACTTGTTGGTGCAGGTTTTGATGAACTTAACAGCGCATCGAGTCCTCGGCCTAAACCTCTTTTTTTAGCAGACATATTATTTTTTTACCTCAAAGTTAGGCGACAACTGGCGTTGTTTTTTCTTTTCTGCGTAACATTTCACCAGCCAGTGCTAAATATGCTTTAGCACCACTTGATGCCCGGTCATAATACATCGCTGGTGCACCAAAACTTGGTGCCTCGGCTAAGCGAACATTACGCGGGATCACTGTGCGGTAAACTTTATCGCCAAAATGTTGTTTTAATTGTTCTGATACATCATTAGCTAATCGATTACGCGGATCGTACATAGTACGAAGTATGCCTTCAATTTGTAGCTTAGGATTAACTAACTTGGCAAGTTGCGTAATGGTGTCCATTAATGCGGTTAAACCTTCTAACGCATAATATTCACATTGCATAGGGACTAAAATAGAGTCGGCTGCAGCCATGGCATTTACTGTTAACATATTTAAAGAAGGAGGGCAGTCGATAAAAATGAATTCATATTGGTCTTGAATTTTTTCCAGCGCATTACGCAAACGTACTTCGCGGGCAAATAATTCCATTAATTTTACTTCTGCAGCGGTTACATCACCATTTGCAGCAATCATATGATATTCACCAGAGGTTTCTTTAATTATAACCTCTTCAATTGGCTTGTTTTCTATCAGCAAATCGTAAATAGTTGGCACGTCGCCATACTTATCTACGCCACTACCCATAGTGGCATTACCTTGCGGATCGAGATCAATTAACAACACTTTTCGTTTTGTTGCAGCCATAGATGCAGCTAGGTTAACAGCGGTTGTAGTTTTACCTACACCACCTTTTTGATTTGCTAATGCGATGACTTTTGCCACAGTGTCTCTGATCCCTAGTCTTTAGAAAGAATAATTAAATGTCGTTGTGCATCTAAATTAGGTACTTCTAATGCAATTTTTTGCTCAAACTTAACGCCAGTCGGTAATGACTCTAGCTCTTCGCTAGGGAACACACCTTTAAGGGCAATAAATTTTCCTGAATGATCAATTAAGTGTCCACACCAGTCAACCATATCTTGCAATGAAGCAAATGCGCGACTGAGTACACCATCTAATTTAACACTTGGCTGATATTCTTCAACTCTTGACTGCACCGGAGTGACGTTATCAAGTCCTAGCTCATGTTTAACATGCATTAAAAAACGTACACGTTTACCTAAACTATCAAGTAACACAAAATGAGTGTTAGGTAATGCAATCGCTAATACAATACCAGGTAAGCCAGGGCCAGTTCCTACATCAATATAATGATGACCGGGTAAATGAGGTGCAACAACTAAGCTGTCCATTATGTGCTTAACCATCATTTCTTCAGGTAAGCGTACTGAGGTTAAATTATAAGCTTTGTTCCATTTAGTTAATAACTCAACGTAACGAACCAGCTGTTGCTGTTGTTTTTCGGTTAGCGCAATATTAGTTTGCGCTAACAATGTAGTTAATTGTTGCTGTAACACTAGGTACCCTCGCCGTTATGCAGATTTGCGTAACAAGCCTTGCTTCTTCAGATACACCAATAATAACGAAATCGCCGCTGGGGTGATACCAGAAATACGCGAAGCTTGACCAATAGTGTCTGGACGAGCATCAATCAGCTTAGCAACAACCTCATTTGATAAACCCGATACGGTTTTATAATCAAACTCTTTTGGTAAAATTGTTTGCTCATGGCGTAACTGTTTATTGATCTCATCTTGCTGGCGCACAATATAACCTGCGTACTTTGTATGGATCTCAACTTGTTCAAGCGCGGCTTGGTTAGTAAATTCAGATCCTAAGCCGTCAATTGCCATTAGATCGTTATAACGAATTTCAGGACGACGTAATAATTCCTCTAAACTAGCTTCACGCGTTAATGGCGTTTTTAGCAATGCATTAACTTGATCTATCATAGTATGATCTTTGTGGATCCAGGTATCTTTAATACGCTGTTTCTCTTTAGCGATCACTTCCATTTTTTCGTTATATGCCTGCCAACGTTCGTCATTCACTAAGCCTAATTCGCGGCCTTTTTCAGTTAAACGAATATCGGCATTATCTTCACGTAATAATAAACGGTATTCAGCACGGCTAGTAAACATACGATAAGGTTCTTTCGTTCCCAAAGTAGTTAAGTCGTCAATAAGTACACCCACATAAGCTTCGTCACGACGTGGAGTCCAAGACTCTTTACCCTGAACTTTTAAAGCAGCATTCATACCTGCAATTAAACCTTGAGCACCCGCTTCTTCATAACCGGTAGTACCATTTATTTGGCCCGCAAAAAATAAGCCATCAATAAATTTAGTTTCTAATGAACGTTTTAAATCGCGCGGATCAAAAAAGTCATATTCAATAGCATAACCAGGACGACAAATATGAGCGTTTTCAAAGCCAGTAATAGATTGCACAATTTCAATTTGCACATCAAACGGTAAACTGGTCGAAATACCATTTGGGTATAACTCATATGATGTTAAACCTTCTGGCTCAACAAAAATTTGATGTTTGTCTTTATCAGCAAAACGAACAATTTTATCTTCAATAGAAGGGCAGTAGCGCGGGCCTATGCCTTCAATAACACCACCATACATTGGCGAGCGATGTAAGTTTTTACGAATAACATCATGGGTCTTTTCATTAGTAAAGGTGATGTAACACGGTATTTGTTGTGGGTGATCACTTGGTTTACCCATAAATGAAAATACCGGTATAGGCGTATCACCTGCTTGTTCTTGCATTTTACTAAAATCAACAGTACGGGCATCAATACGTGGTGGAGTACCGGTTTTTAAACGATCCACTCTAAAAGGTAATTCACGTAAACGATCAGCCAATGCAATTGAAGGAGGATCGCCTGCACGACCACCTTTAAAGTTTTCTAAACCTATATGTATTTGGCCACCTAAAAAAGTACCTACGGTTAGCACAACACTTGGAGCACTAAAACGTAAACCCATTTGGGTAACCACACCAGTAACACGATCGTTTTCAACAATAAGATCATCACACGATTGTTGAAAAATCTTTAAGTTATCTTGGTTTTGCAATGTTGTTTGAATTGCCGCTTTGTACAAAGCACGATCAGCCTGTGCTCGGGTTGCACGAACGGCTGGGCCTTTTGAAGAATTAAGTGTGCGAAATTGGATCCCGCCTTTGTCAATGGCCTGTGCCATTGCACCACCTAGAGCGTCAATTTCTTTAACTAAGTGACCTTTGCCAATGCCACCAATTGCTGGGTTACATGACATTTGACCAAGGGTATCCATATTGTGAGTTAGCAGCAGGGTATTCATCCCCATACGTGCGGCTGCCAATGCGGCTTCAGTGCCAGCATGTCCACCACCTACTACGATAACGTCAAAATTTTCGTGAAAAATCATTAATGGGATCCTACTTAAATCAAACCAGTAAACTTCAAAAGGGAGCGTATTCTACCTAGAATTTAGCAGAAGATAAATGATTAACAGCGGTCAAGATCTAAGTGTGTGATCTCTAATAATATAAAGGATCTTTTAAAGAGATCTTTTATTACTATTACTACTACTGAAGCACTTTTCTGTTGATAAGGTTTAGATCTTTATTTAAAACATGCGATTAGATCAGATCTAAAGTTGTGAACATGATCGGATCATCCAGCGAATAAGCTCTGATCAAAAAGGCACTTTATGCACAGGGCAATATCAACCGGATCTTATCCAATGGATAAGCATAGCTATAAACGCAGTTTAATCAGTGTTTATCCACAAAAACTATTAAATTATTAGTAAATTGTGGGTAACTTTAATTTGGTTTTTTAGCTTGATCTATTAATTTAAGCCTGTTTTAGCTAGCCAAGAGTCAAGCCAGGCCAGTGCAGTATCCTCTGGTAGCGCTTCATCAAGAATATTAAGCTCTAAGCGTTCGGCTACTCTAAGTGCACCTTTTTGTGCTAATAACTCATCTATATTGCGCCCAGCAAGGTTATAAGTATCGTAACTGGTATCGCCTAAACCAATGACTGAGTATTTTATATTAGATAAATCATCAGCTTGTGTTAAATCGTCAATAAAGCTAATCAGATTTTCAGGGTAATCCCCTGCACCATAAGTGGATGTACATATTAACCAAATAGTATTTTGCTGATCTATATCGTTAAATACAGGCTGTTCATGTAGTTGCGTACTAATACCTTGAGCATTAAGTTGATCAGCTAATTGTTCTGCAACATATTCAGCGGATCCCATTTGGCTGCCAATAATAATATTTACTGCACTCATTAATTTTTGTGATCACATAGCTTTTAATTACCGCTCATAATAACTGAGTTTGTATAACAGTAAAGTTAAGAGTGCTTTTTTGTATAACTATTTTAGCTGTAATTTTAGCCTTGGTTATTTATAACGACTCAAGTTGTTGATTAAATAGGGTTTAACAAATAATCTTTAAATGTAATCTTCTGATCAAGTTGTTGATAACAGTGGGGAAAGCTCTGTTTAAAGCCACTTTTTTATTTATGATTGATCGCTAAGTTATTGATTTAAAGAATATGAAAATGCTTAAATAGAGCTTATTAAGCAATAATATATACCCTGATCATAATGTGGATAGAATGCCTGTTGATAAGTGCTATTTAGATCATAAAATAAATTTAAATGAGATCAAATAAAGCTGATCTTTTTATTAAATGAGTCAATTAACAGTAAATAGTTAGTTTTAATGGCGGATCTAGGATATTTACTTAGTTAAATACGGAAATTTAAGTCTCTATAAAAGGTAATAAAGGCTAATTGTGGATAACTGATCTGAGATTATTTATTTTTTCAGCGCAGATCATCATTAATTTTAGCTAACTTGGCCGACCAAAAATATAATTCACGCTTACTTGGTGTTGTGTTGCTCTACTCAATTTTATAAATATGCGTAATTTAGAGTCAATAAAAGCCTAAAATAGGCTCCTATATTGAATGAATTATAAACATATATTGCAGCTCTTAAGCTTAATTAAGGCTATTTTAATAGGAAGTATTACCATAATAGCCACCGTAAAATTGATCCACTGCAGTTAAAATAGCAGTCTGTTTTGTAAAAAACAGACTGCATTAATGCTATAAATTAGCCGTTTTATAGCTATTAAAGTGGCATTATTTTTAGTTAAAACGACATTACTCTAACAAATAAAGACTGGCCAGCTCTTATCAGGCATTAATATTAGCGCAATAAAGCTGTTTTTAGGGAGGAAATAGGTAGTGAAAGCAGGGGATTTTGACAATAAAAAAGAGCCTCTAGGGCTCTTTAAAATATATTTGGCAACTTATTTACCAATACAAAACGAGCTAAATATTTTTCCAAGTAGGTCATCTGAGGTGAATTCACCGGTAATTTCGTTTAGATATTGCTGGGTTAAACGCAATTCTTCGGCGAGTATTTCGCCCGCTATATGCATTTCTAACTGAGCTTTACCTGTATCTAAGTGGTACGCTGCATGCTCAAGCGCATCAAGGTGGCGACGACGTGCCATAAAGCCGCCTTCTGTTGCACCATCAAAACCAATACAGGCTTTTAAATGCTCGCGAACCAGCTCAATACCGTCGGCATTTTTAGCACTTAAACTGATGACCGGGTATTGCTGATTTTGCTCCATACCAACAACATCGCCCGATAAATCGGCTTTATTTCTAATCACTGTAACCCCTAATCCAACGGGTAATTTAGCCATAAATTCTGGCCAAATTTTATGGGGATCAGTATCAATAGTGTCGGTTCCATCAAGCATAAACAGCACTCGGTCGGCTTGATTTATTTCATCCCATGCGCGCTCAATACCTATTTGTTCTACTAAGTCAGGGCTTTCACGCAGACCTGCTGTGTCTATAATATGCAGTGGCATGCCATCTATATGTATATGTTCACGTAGTACGTCACGTGTAGTGCCGGCAATTTCGGTTACAATAGCGGCTTCGCGCCCAGCAAGGGCATTTAATAAGCTTGATTTACCCGCATTAGGGCGACCGGCAATAACAACCCGCATACCTTCGCGCATTATGCTGCCTTGCTTAGCTTGATCGGTTACCGTATTGAGCTGGGCAATAATGGCATCTAAATCGCCAGAAACTTTACCGTCAGATAAAAAATCGATTTCTTCATCGGGAAAATCAATTGCGGCTTCTACGTACATACGCAAGTGAATTACTTTTTCTACAAGTGTTTCTATGTGCTTAGAAAATTCACCTTGGAGAGACTGTAGGGCGCTTTTAGCGGCTTGCTCGCTTGTAGCATTAATTAAATCGGCGATGGCTTCTGCTTGTGTTAAATCAAGCTTGTCATTCATAAATGCACGTTCAGAAAACTCCCCAGGCTTTGCTAAACGAACGCCCTCTATTTTACTAATTTCTTTAAGTAACATATCCAGTACTACAGGACCGCCGTGGCCTTGTAGTTCAAGTACATCTTCACCAGTGAATGAGTTAGGGCCGGCAAAGTAAATGGCAATACCTTGATCAAGTTGCTCGCCAGCAAGGCTTTTAAATGGCACATAATCGGCGTAGCGAACTTTAGGTATTTTACCTACTACTTTTTCGGCAACACTTTTAGCAAGGCTGCCTGAAACGCGAATAATACCAACACCACCACGTCCGGGGGCTGTTGCTTGTGCTGCAATTGTGTCTTGATTGATCATGCTATTAATTTGCCAACAATGAGTAACTTTATGGCGGTATTGTAACCTATGGATTTATTTGTAGCGAATAGCTGTGGTGAAAAACAGGTAATAAAAAAGGCGACCGAAGTCGCCTTTATATAAGTAGGAGCTTAATTAGCCTCTTACTTTAATACCTTTCTTTTCCATGCCGCGGTAGATGATGAGCATCTGGACAATAGAAATAAGGTTAGACACTAACCAGTAAAGAACTAAACCAGATGGGAACCATAAGAAGAACACAGAGAAGATAACCGGCATAAAGGTCATCATTTTTTGCTGCATTGGATCGGTAACCGTCATAGGCTGTAATTTTTGCGTAATAAACATACTGGCGCCAAATAAGATTGGTAACACGTAGTATGGGTCTTTCGCAGAAAGGTCAGTTAGCCAAAAAATAAATTCAGCGTGGCGAAGTTCTGTTGATTCTAAGAACACGTAGAACAAGGCTAAGAAAATAGGCATTTGTAGCAAAATAGGGAAACAGCCACCCATAGGGTTCACTTTTTCTTTTTTGTACATTTCCATTGTGGCTTGGCCGAATTTTTGGCGGTCGTCACCAAATTTTTCTTTAAGCGCTGCCATTTTAGGCTGAAGGGCACGCATTTTAGCCATTGAAGTATATTGCGCTTTAGTCAGTGGGTACATTAACGACTTAACGATAATAGTAATGGCAATAATAGCCACACCCCAGTTACCTAAAATACTGTGTAACCACTTTAACAATACAAATAAAGGTTGTGAGATAAACCATAACCAACCGTAATCTACGGTTAAATCTAAATCTGGGTGAATAGCTTCAAGTACATCAGACTCTTTAGGGCCCATATAATAAGTTGCAGTAAGTGTTTGCTCACTACCAGCTTGAATATTAACCGCTTCGTCTTTAACACCAATGATGGCAGCATTACTCTTAGTAATTAAACTATAAAGTGTATTTGACTGATCCTGCATTGGAACCCAAGCACTTACAAAGTAATGTTGAATAAACGCAACATAGCCACCAAGTGTAATTTTATTTAGGTTTTTGTCAGCCATATCTGAAAAACTGTACTTTTCGTACGGGTCATCATCAGTACCGTATGCTGCACCTAAATAGTTTTGATCAACCATGCTGCCTTTGTCTTGTACAGTGCGCTTAACTTGTGTGTAAAGCTGTACTTGAAGTGGCGTGCTAGTGGTGTTGTTAATTGTGTATTCTAAAGCAACATCATATTGACCTTTTTTGAATACATAGGTTTTTGTAAAGTTAACACCATTACTATCAGTAAACTGTAGCGGCACTCTAAGCTCATCACCCGTTAAAGTGTATGACTTTTGCTCTACGTGGTAAGTTGGGCGACCTTGTGCAGAAGCATCAGGACCATTTAAGCCAATTAAACCACTTTGTGAAAAGTATTGTTTACCATCAAACTCACCAAGCAGCATATAAGGTGTTTCACTGCCTTTAGTTTCTTCATATTGAAGTAAGTAAGTTTCAACAATATCACCGCCTCGGGTATCAATTTTAACTTTGAAAACATCTGTTGTAATTTCAATTACAGAGCGTTTTGCTAAAGTTGCTGAGGCAGGTAACGCAGAGTCAGATGAAGTTGGTACATAATCTTCTGATTCTGATGATGTTGGGTTTAATGTTTGTGTGGTGGCACTCGGATCGGCTTTTGGCGTGTTGTAATCAGTATTCCATTCTTGAAATAATAAAAACGACACCAGCATCAGGCCAATGAATAAAAACGTGCGTTGCGATTCCATAACAGCTCTTATTTCTCGTGTTGGTGGTTAATATGGGTTAATTTTTCAGGAACGGGGTCGTTCCCACCTGAATGTAAAGGATGGCATTTTAATATGCGTTTAACTGCTAACCAACTGCCTTTTACTGATCCATGCAAATTAATTGCTTGAATAGCGTAACTAGAGCACGTTGGATTAAAACGACAATGCGGACCTAATAGCGGGCTAATCCACTTTTGATAACCGCGGATAAATAAAACTAAACAATACGTTGGCAAAACAACAAGTGGTTTAAGTAACCTCATGATATATATGCTCCTACGTAAGTTTAGTAAATAGATACCATGTATTTAAAGACTCAATATGAGATTTCAAATGCATGATTAAAAGGTGAGCTAAAGATACCTTAATTAACCCTGTAATTCTATTGCTATTAGGTCTGTTTATTTGATTTAACTGATTTATTAGGGCGCTTTTTAAAAGGTGGTGGTTTGGGCGCACCCGGTTTGCAGCGCTCATTAATTTTACGCCACAACTTGGTCAGTTGTTTGGTTAATTCTTCATTAGACTGCTCATCAATACCACTTTTAACCATAAGCACAATATCTATATTGTCGATGTTGTGTTTATTTAAACGAAAGCATTCGCGAGCTAAACGTTTAATACGGTTACGTTGACATGCCTTTTTAACTCGTTTTTTAGCAACAGTAAGTCCTAACCGAGGTTGATCTTGGTCATTAGGTTTAGCTAAAAGAGTAAAGAAAGGAGTTGCAGCCCGGGCGGGTTCATTAAATATGCGAGAGTAATGCGAGGGAGTTAACAGACGTAACTCCCTGCCAAAGTTAAAGTCTTCCACTTATAAATTAAGCAGAAAGAACTTTACGGCCTTTAGCGCGGCGACGAGCTAATACTTTACGGCCATTTACAGTTGCCATGCGAGCACGGAAACCGTGAGCACGTTTGCGTTTTAAAACGCTTGGTTGAAAAGTTCTTTTCATAACAATCTCTTCCGATCGGTTAAAGTTAAAACATCCTATGCAGGTCGCGATCCTGGCACAGGTGCCATTGCGAGCGCGAGATATTATAGATGAAGTGTATTAAAGTCAATTATAATTACGCACTACCCTTAGAGTATACCAGCTATTTAATGTAGATCATAAAGAGTGATCTATTAGGATCATCATTAATAAGAAGTTTTCCACAGCCCCTGTATAAAAAGTGAATAAAAGCAGGGGAAAACTAAATTAGATCGCAGATTTGTTTCGCGATCCAGAGCTAATTTTGTTATGATCTATGCTCAGGCTTTAAAATTAAACTTGTATTAAATCATTGTGTTAAGTGTTTTATACCGTGATATCAACAATTTTATAAAAATCAGTCTTTTACTTGTGGATAAAGTGTCTTCATAATAGCCGGTCTTGGGTCGCTTATTGGGCCATTTAAACGCATTACAGAGGTGATTTTTAATCATTAATGATGTGCGGGAATAAAAATTATATCTCTGGGAGTTTGACTGTGTATCTGTCGGTTTGGCAAAGTTGTTTATATGTATTGCAAGATGAATTGCCTTCGCAGCAGTTCAGTATGTGGGTGCGACCACTACAAGCAGAAAGTACCGAAGATACCTTGACGATTTATGCACCTAATCGCTTTGTACTAGATTGGGTAAGAGAAAAATACCTAAATAGAATTAATGAATTATTAGTAGAGATTTGTGGTGTTGAAGCTCCAGAGCTACGTTTTGATGTAGGCAGTAAGCCTTTATTAAATGCACAGCCTGTATCTGTTGCTGGAACGCAATCGGCGCCAACTACACAAGCCAAACAACAATCACGACAACCAAAACCTGTTGTAGAGCCAGCGCCAAAATCTGAATATAAATCGAATATAAAAGAAAATTATACCTTTGACAGTTTTGTTGAAGGTAAATCAAACCAGTTAGCAAAAGCAGCAGCAACACAAGTTGCAGATAATCCAGGTGCCGCTTTTAACCCTGTATTTATATACGGTGGTACAGGTTTAGGTAAAACGCATTTATTGCATGCTGTAGGTAATGGTATTTTGGCTAATAAGCCAGATGCAAAAATAGTTTATATGCATTCAGAGCGCTTTGTACAAGATATGGTAAAAGCACTGCAAAATAACGCGATTGAAGAATTTAAGCGTTACTATCGTAGTGTTGATGCGCTAATGATTGATGACATTCAATTTTTTGCTAACAAAGAGCGCTCACAAGAAGAGTTTTTTCATACCTTTAATGCGTTATTAGAAGGCAATCAGCAAATAATTTTAACCTCTGACCGTTATCCAAAAGAGATAGAAGGCGTTGAAGACAGACTTAAATCGCGTTTTGGTTGGGGTTTAACTATTGCAATTGAGCCTCCTGAGCTTGAAACACGCGTTGCTATATTGATGAAAAAAGCGCAGCAGAGTAAAATTAATTTACCGCACGAAGTCGCCTTTTTTATTGCTAAAAAATTACGATCTAATGTACGCGAACTAGAAGGTGCGCTTAATCGTGTTATTGCCAATGCTAACTTTACCGGTCGTCCTATATCTATCGACTTTGTAAAAGAAGCGCTACGCGATTTACTTGCCTTACAAGATAAGCTAGTTACCATAGATAACATACAGCGCACTGTGGCAGAGTATTACAGAATTCGTATTTCTGATCTGCTGTCTAAACGCCGTAGTCGCTCTATAGCAAGGCCTCGACAAGTTGCTATGGCATTATCTAAAGAGTTAACCAATCACAGTTTACCTGAGATTGGAGACGCCTTTGGTGGCCGCGATCATACAACTGTATTGCATGCGTGTCGTAAGGTTAAATCACTACGTGATGAAAGCCACGAAATTAAAGAAGATTACCAAAATTTAATAAGAACATTGTCATCTTAAGGCTGACTTTATTATGCAAATAACAATATCAAGACAACAGTTTTTAAAGCCATTAGTGCAAGTATCGGGCGCTATTGAGCGTAAGCATACATTGCCAATTTTATCTAACGTATTGTTAGCAGTAGAAAACGGGCAACTTTCAATGACAGGTACCGACCTTGAAATTGAACTCGTTGCAAGCGTGTTTGTAGGTGATGATATTGCCGATACTAAGTTAACATTACCGGCTAAAAAATTACTCGATATTTGTAAAAGCCTACCAGATGGTTCAGACCTAACGTTAAGCTTACAAGAGCATCAGTTATTACTAACCAGCGGTAAAAGTCGTTTTTCGTTAACGACCTTAGCCGCCGAAGACTTTCCTAATTTAGAACAGTGGGATGGCGAAGTTGAGTTTCAACTAACGCGTTTAGAGCTGCGAAAATTACTAGAAAGCACGCATTTTTCGATGGCGAATCAAGACGTACGTTACTATTTAAATGGTATGTCGTTTGAAGTAGACAATACTGACATTAAAACAGTGGCCACTGATGGACATCGCTTAGCTATTGCACAAAAGCAATTAAAGCAATCGCTTAATACGCAGCGTCAGCTAATTATACCTCGTAAAGGGGTGCAAGAAATTATGCGCCTTATGGTAGCCGACGAAGAACTAGTCACGATTCAGTTTGGTGCTAATCATATTCGTATTATCGATATAGAGTTTACCTTTACTAGTAAGTTAGTTGATGGACGCTTTCCTGATTACCGCCGTGTGTTACCTCGTGGTGGCGATAAAGTCATTACTGCTAATCGCGAATGGTTACGTAGTGCGTTTCAGCGAGTCTCTATTTTATCTAACGAAAAGTTTAGAGGTGTGCGTTTAAACTTATCCAATGGTTTGTTAAAAATCACTGCTAATAACCCTGAGCAAGAACAAGCTGAGGAAGTAGTAGAGGTTGGTTACGAAGGCGCCGACCTAGAAATAGGCTTTAACGTTTCTTATGTACTTGATGTATTAAACACATTAAAAACAGAAGATGTACTGTTTACATTGGCCGATTCAAACAGCAGCGCACTAATTGAAGGTGCAGGCGATGAAGAAGCAATGTACGTAGTTATGCCTATGCGTTTATAAGACTATAAGTACCCAATGAGCTTAAGTCATTTGAGCCTCAAATATTTTCGTAATATTGAGGCGCTGACGCTAGAACCAGTTAACGGCGTTAATATAATTTATGGTGAAAACGGCAGCGGAAAAACCAGCCTTTTAGAAGCTATTTATTACCTTTCACACGGCAAATCTTTTAGAACATCAAAGCATAAAAGTATTATTGCGCATCAGCAAGAGCAGTTTGTAATTCATGGCCGCAAAGCTATACACGACTTATCTATTCCTATTGGTATTAGTAAAACCCAAGCGGGCGAAACGAATTTAAAAATTCAAGGTAAGGCGAGCCGAAAAATATCAGAACTTGCACAGCTTATGCCGGTACAAATAATTACTCCAGAGAGTTACTCGTTATTTTTTGGTGGGCCTAAAGAGCGCAGAAAGTTTTTAGATTTAGGTTTGTTCCACGTGGAACATGAGTTTTTCTTTTTATGGCAATCGTTCAATAAAGTGTTAAAACAACGAAATGCGCTACTAAAAAGTAAGCCAAAGAATTATTTTGACCAAATTAAGTTTTGGGACAAAGAATTTGTTAGACTGGCTGAGCAAATAAATAAATTAAGAATGGCGTATATAAGTAGGTTTAAGCAGCAGTTTTTTGATAAAATGTGTGCAGAATTAACGCTAATACGCGATTTAGAAATAAGCTTTAATGCCGGCTGGAAAGAGAGCGAATCTCTTAGCGATGCATTAGAGTTAAACTTTGAGCGAGATGCTCGCCAAGGCTTTACTAGTAAAGGGCCTCATAAGGCTGATTTTAGTTTTAGTGTCGCTGGCAGTAGCGTTGAGAATATTTTCTCTCGTGGACAATTAAAGCTATTACTTTATGCGTTAAAAGTAACGCAAAATAGCTTAATTGAGTCAGAGACAGATAAGCAATCTATATTGCTAATAGATGATTTACCTTCAGAGTTAAGCGAAGATACAAAAGAGAAAGTGGGGCAACTATTAGCTCACTGCAGTTCTCAAATTTTTATATCTTCAATTTTGTCTGAAAGTATTTCTGCTGTGGTGGAACCCATGCAACGAGAACTGCAAATGTTCCACGTGAAACATGGCAACCTAATAACAAGATAAGTGGGATTAACCATGTCTGAGAATTATGACTCGTCGAGTATAAAAGTACTTAAAGGATTAGACGCAGTAAGAAAGCGTCCTGGAATGTATATAGGGGACACCGATGATGGCACGGGCTTACACCATATGGTGTTTGAGGTCGTCGATAACTCTATAGATGAAGCCTTAGCAGGTCATTGTGATGATATTTTTGTAACGATTCACTTAGATGGTTCGGTATCTGTACGAGATAACGGCCGTGGTATCCCAACTTCAATTCATGAAGAAGAAGGTGTATCTGCAGCCGAAGTAATCATGACGGTACTGCATGCCGGTGGTAAGTTTGATGATAACTCTTATAAAGTTTCAGGTGGCTTACACGGTGTTGGTGTATCGGTTGTTAACGCATTATCAGAAAAGCTTAAATTAACAATTCGCCGTGAAGGTAAACTTCATGAGCAAACATACTCTCATGGTGTACCAGATGCGCCATTAGCCGTAATTGGCGACGCAGACACAACTGGTACAGAGTTACGTTTTTGGCCAAGTGATCAAACATTTACTAACTTAGATTTTCATTACGACATTTTAGCTAAGCGCTTGCGCGAGCTTTCATTTTTAAACTCTGGCGTAAGCATTATTTTAAATGATGAGCGTGAAGAGAATAAAAGTGATCACTTTAAATACGAAGGCGGCATCAGAGCGTTTGTAGAGTATTTAAACCGTAATAAAACACCTATACATAAAGGTGTATTCCACTTTACACATACGCGTGAAGAAGATGGTATTGTTGTTGAAGTGTCAATGCAGTGGAATGATGCTTATCAAGAAAACATATACTGTTTTACAAATAACATCCCACAACGTGATGGTGGTACTCACTTAGCCGGTTTTAGATCTGCGCTAACACGTACACTTAACAACTATATGGAAAAAGAAGGCTTTAACAAAAAAGCTAAAACAACCAGTAATGCAACGGGTGATGACGCTCGTGAAGGCTTAACTGCTGTTGTAAGTGTTAAAGTACCAGATCCTAAGTTTTCATCACAAACTAAAGACAAGCTAGTTTCGAGCGAAGTTAAGTCTGCGGTTGAACAAGCAATGGCTGAAAAATTCACTGAGTTTTTATTAGAACACCCAACAGATGCCAAAATTGTTGTAGGTAAGATAATAGATGCGTCACGTGCGCGTGAAGCTGCACGTAAAGCACGTGAAATGACACGTCGTAAAGGTGCAATGGACTTAGCCGGTTTACCTGGTAAGTTAGCCGATTGCCAAGAAAAAGATCCAGCACAATCAGAACTATACATAGTGGAAGGAGACTCTGCTGGCGGATCAGCCAAGCAGGGACGTAACCGTAAAAACCAAGCTATTCTTCCGCTTAAAGGTAAAATATTAAACGTAGAAAAAGCACGTTTTGATAAAATGCTTTCATCACAAGAAGTAGCAACACTCATTACGGCATTAGGTTGTGGTATTGGTCGTGATGAATATAATCCTGAAAAACTGCGCTATCACCGTATCATTATCATGACGGATGCTGACGTGGATGGTTCGCACATTCGTACCTTATTACTTACGTTCTTTTATCGCCAAATGCCTGAAATTGTTGAGCGCGGATATATTTATATTGCACAACCACCACTTTATAAAGTGAAAAAAGGTAAGCAAGAGCGTTATATTAAAGATGATCCAGCACTAGTTGAATACCTAACAACACTTGCTTTAAATAATGCAACTTTGTACACCAGTACAGATGCAAGCGGTATTGAAGGCGAAGCACTAGAAAAAATTGTTCACGATTATCAAAATACCGTTAAGGTAATTGAGCGTCTAAAACGTAAGTTTCCTAATACTGTAATGAACCGTCTTATTTACCAAAGTGAACTGAAAAAAGAAGATCTTTCAGATGAAGCTAAAGTAATAGCATGGACTAAAGAATTAGTTGATGACTTAATTGATCGTGATGAAGATGCTACTATTTTCCAAGCTGCAACAGAGCACGATACTGAGCGCAATTTATACTACCCAGTAGTGAAAATTCGTCAGCACGGTGTAGATAAAGCGCACGTACTTCATTATGATTTTATAGCTTCACGCGATTATCAGCGCATTGCTGTTACTGGTGTAAACATTGCAAATATCATTACCGAAGGCGCTTATATTCAACGCGGTGAGAAAACACAACCTGTTGATAACTTTGTGGATGCTTTAGAATGGCTAATTGCTGAATCTAAGCGTGGCCTCTATATACAGCGCTATAAAGGGTTGGGCGAAATGAACCCAAGTCAGCTGTGGGAAACTACAATGGATCCCGATGCACGTCGTATGCTACAAGTAACCGTTGAAGATGCAGTAGCTGCTGATCAGTTATTTGCAACGCTAATGGGTGACCAAGTAGAACCTCGTCGCGAGTTTATAGAACAGAACGCGCTACGCGTAGTTAACCTAGACGTATAATTAGTAATACTACTCACAAAAAAGGAGCCAATGGCTCCTTTTTTATTTTTTCAATTGCACAAACTGCTTAAAACCTGCGTGTGCACAAGGTATACTGAGGGTAATTTTCACGCTACTTCTCAGATAGTAAAAAGCCAAATATGCAAAAATATGACGTTAAAACCTTTCAAGGTTTGATCCTGGCTTTACAGGATTATTGGGCGCAGCAAGGCTGCGTTATTATTCAACCACTTGATATGGAAGTGGGCGCTGGGACATTCCACCCGCAAACATTTTTAAAATCGATTGGCCCAGAGCCAATGTCGAGTGCATACGTACAACCGTGTCGACGACCTACCGATGGCCGTTACGGCGAAAACCCAAACCGCTTACAGCATTATTACCAGTTTCAGGTTGTGCTAAAGCCTTCGCCAGATAATATTCAAGAGCTTTATTTAGGCTCTTTAGCGGCCGTAGGCATAGATACCTTAACAGACGAAGTGCGCTTTGTTGAAGACAACTGGGAATCACCTACCTTAGGTGCGTGGGGCCTAGGTTGGGAAATTTGGTTAAACGGCATGGAAGTAACCCAGTTTACCTACTTTCAACAAGTGGGCGGCATTGAGTGCTCACCGGTAACTGGCGAAATCACTTACGGCCTAGAGCGTTTAGCCATGTATATTCAGGGCGTAGACAGTATTTACGACCTAGTTTGGGCTGATGGTCCGCTTGGGCGAGTAACTTACGGCGATGTGTTTCATCAAAATGAAGTAGAACAATCTACTTATAACTTTGAGCACGCCAACGTAGAAGATCTATTTGCTCAGTTTGATAAATGTGAAGCAGAGAGCCAAAAGTTAATTGAAGCAAACTTACCGTTACCGGCTTATGAGCAAGTAATGAAGGCATCGCATGCATTTAACTTATTAGACGCGCGCCACGCAATTTCGGTAACCGAACGCCAACGTTACATACTACGCGTTCGTGCTTTATCAAAAGCGTGTGCACAAAGTTATTATGATAAACGTGAAGCGCTTGGTTTCCCGCTGTGTAAGGATAAGTAGGCATGTCAGCACAAAACTTATTAGTAGAAATTGGCACCGAAGAGTTGCCACCAAAAGCGCTGCGTAAATTAGCAGAAGCATTTGCTGCAAACTTAACTGCAGAACTAGAGACATTAGAATTAGCGCATCAAGGCGTAAGCTGGTATGCATCACCACGTCGTTTAGGCCTTCGCGTAATAGCGCTTGATGCAAAACAACAAGATAAAGAAGTAGAAAAACGCGGCCCAGCAATTAAGGCAGCGTTTGATGCAGACGGCAATCCTACTAAAGCTGCAATGGGTTGGGCACGTGGTTGTGGTATTGAAGTAAAAGATGCGCAAACACTTGAAACCGACAAAGGCGCGTGGTTGCTGCACCTTGCTAAAGTAGCAGGGCAAGAAACTAAAACGCTGATGGTTGACGTTATTAATAAAGCGCTGGCTAAATTACCTATTCCTAAGCCAATGCGTTGGGGCGCGAATAAAACACAATTTATTCGTCCAGTGCATACGGTAACTATTTTATTGGGTGATGAGTTAGTAACAGGTGAAGTGCTGGGTAAGCAGGTAAGTAATCAGCTTCAAGGACATCGCTTTCATCATCCTGAAAAAATTACCATTAACCATGCTGATGATATTTTTGATGTTTTAAAATCAGCCTACGTTATTGCCGATTACGAGCAGCGTAAAGCGCAAATTCGAGCGCAAATAGAAGCTGCAGCAAAAGCAATAAATGCGGTTGTAGCCATGGATGAAGATTTACTTGAAGAAGTAACATCACTGGTAGAATGGCCAGTAACATTAACGGCTACATTTGAAGAAGAGTTTTTGGCAGTACCGGCCGAAGCGCTTATTTACACGATGAAAGACGATCAAAAATACTTTCCGCTTTTAGATCAAAACGGCAAACTTTTAAATAAGTTTTTGTTTGTGTCTAACATAGAAAGTAAAGATCCTAGCGTAGTGATTTCGGGTAACGAAAAAGTAGTGCGTCCTCGATTAGCCGATGCGCAATTCTTTTTTGAAAGCGATAAAAAGAAAACACTAGAAAGCCGTTTAGAATCTCTCGATAGCGTATTGTTCCAAAAACAGTTAGGTACACTTAAAGACAAGTCTGCGCGTATTAGCGAGCTTGCCGGTTATATTGCCCAGCAACTTGGTGCAGATAAAGAGCTAGCACAACGTGCTGGTTTATTGAGTAAAACTGACTTAATGACCGAAATGGTGATGGAATTTACCGACATCCAAGGTGTTATGGGAATGCATTACGCACGTTTTGACGGCGAAGCTGAAGATGTAGCACTAGCGCAGAATGAGCAATATATGCCACGCTTTGCAGGCGACAGCTTACCTACCAACTTAATTAGTTGCGCAGTAGCGATTGCCGATAAGTTTGATACCTTAGTGGGTATCTTTGGCATAGGCCAAGCGCCAAAAGGCGACAAAGACCCGTTTGCTTTACGCCGTGCTGCTATTGGCGCATTGCGCATCATGGTAGAAAAAGAGCTACCGCTTGATATTTTAGACCTAGTTGCTAAATCGCAAACCTTGTTTGGCGATAAGCTAACTAATCTTAATGTATCAACCGATGTGTTTGAGTTTATGCTAGGGCGTTTCCGTGCTTGGTATCAAGACGAAGGAATAGAAGTAGATGTGATTCAAGCTGTGCTTGCACGTCGTCCGACTAAACCTGTTGATTTTGATCGCCGTGTTAAAGCCGTAAGCCATTTTCGCACATTAGACGCAGCAGAAGCGCTTGCAGCCGCTAATAAGCGCGTAAGTAATATACTTGCTAAAAATGACATTACCAGCGAAGGTAATGTAGATGAAAGTTTACTAACCGACGACGCTGAAAAAGTACTTGCGGCACAAGTAGCAAAATTTGCTACTGAACTTGCACCACTTTACGCCAGTGGTAATTACCAAGAAGCATTAAGCCAATTGGCTGGTATTCGTCAAAGTGTTGATAGCTTTTTTGATAACGTGATGGTTATGGCCGACGACGAAGCAGTTAAGCAAAATCGTCTGGCGCTTTTAAGTCAGTTAAGCGGATTGTTTTTAGGTATTGCAGACATTTCTGTACTACAAAAATAACATTATTCGATAATGTAAAAAGCCAGCGTTTTGCTGGCTTTTTAGTTTTAATTTTGGTGTATTATTAACCTGCATATATAAAGTAAGGATCTCGAATGAAAAGCCCAATAAAACGTATTTTAACCTTAGCACTTGTTAGTTTTTTAACTGCTTGTTCTACGCAAATAACGCTTGATGATGTATTGCCACAACAAAAATTAGATCGTACCGTGTATTTAAGGGGCGACTTTACCTTATGGGATGCAGAGCCACAGTACCAATTTACCCAAGTAGCGCGATCGCTGTATCAAGCAGAAGTTAAATTTTCAACGCCTGGTAAAGTATACGAATTTAAAATTGCCGATGCCGACTTTAGTGAAGGTTACAACTGTGGCTACAGCGATACTCAGCCAGCAGGGCAAAAACTAACACTAGGCCAACCTGCAGTTGCCGACTGTAATACTATTTATAATTACTTTAGCTATACGCCCGCAATAAAAGGCACCTACATAGTAAGTATTGATTACAGTAATTACGACAAGCCACAAGTGACGATAACGAAGAAATAGCTGTCAGCTTTTAGTTGCCCGAGTGAGCTTAAAGATTTATGACAAGGACGTTAATATGAAATTGAACCTTTGGATTAAGGGGTGAGGCATTGAATAATTATATAGAGTACTGCTATCTAGAAAATGATAAGCCTAGCTATGAACGAATTAAGTTAACTGAATCCGACTTATCTGAGTGCATAAATAAATATAGAGTATTCTCACGAAAACTTGAGATAGAAAATTTATTTGACGTTTTGATAGAGGAGTTTAAAACATTCAAATCATTGCTTACTATGGCTCAACTTTCACAAGAGTTTTCACATTTCTCTGAGGTACATGCTTATATAGAAAATCAAAAAGCCCGTACTAAATTAAATATCTCCTATCTAAGTATTTTGAATACTGGAAAATTAGTTTTAGATCGGTTGTACAATAAACGTGATAATTTTTCGATAATTAATGATATTGATCAATCTTTATTACCTGAACTATTAATAGAAAGATAGAGGATCTTTAAAGAGAATCAGTATTATGTTCTATGCTGTAATTTGAGAAATTTATGCCAACATAAAATGTTGCCAGTAAATAGGCTAACTTTAAAATATCCATCTAAAAGTACATATGGAAACGGCGTAATAACAAAATTTCAGATTCCACTCGTATTATCGGCAATGGAAGAGGCAGAAAGGATAAAGTTGTTAAGGGGACTAAACTCTGCATTTATAGATGAGCTCTTAAAGTCTGATTTAGTTGACCTCAATAGAGCGATAGATGGTTATTTTGAAGGAATTTTTGATTTAATGATTAAATTACGCACCCTGGTAAATAAATCAGTTACTGAGACTGAAGATTATTTTAGTAAGTTACTTGATCAAAATATAAACTTAAACATGAAGCGACTCTTGGGGCCGCCAGCATTAGTAGTTAACAATGAAAAGGAATTTCACTTGGATTTTGAGTGGTTCCGAGTCGCTCACTATTTAGAAGAAAAAAATAATTTATATTTTAAGAGTGCAAACTTAATCAGAACACAATACATTGAAGCACCTAGCAGCACCTAGCAGCACCTAGTCCTACAACCCTTTCTTCACTACATAGCGATACGGTGCTTGTTCGGCATCTTTGGCCACCAGCGTGTGATCCATAAAGGTACAAAAGCTGGGAATGTCACGCGTGGTTGATGGGTCGTCGGCAATGATTAATAACGTTTCACCATCATTCATTTTACGAATAGCAGCGCGTACCATCATCACTGGCTCTGGGCAGCGAAGGCCTATGGCATCTAATTGGTGATCGGGGTTATTAAAGCTCATAATAAATTTGCCTGTTTAGTTAAAGCGATTGCTGCACATTAGGGTTTTACATTTTATAAGTTGTAGAGTTTAGCGCAATTTAAAGCGTTATTTAACTATTTTACTCATATCTAAATTACACACCTTATTTAATCAAAGGGTTTAATCAATAGAGCGTGGCAATAACAGATAATACACCCGATCACAGTATTCCAGTTTTTCAATATAACCATATAAAATAACTAAAAATAAACCAATAAAAAAGGCGAACTGCATAAAATCAGTTCGCCTTTTTAATCACCAAGATGGTTTTACATGTTTAAACTAATTAGTCTTGAACACGTTCAAATACAGTGGCAATGCCTTGGCCTAAACCAATACACATAGTTGCTAAACCGTATCGTACATTTTTGTCTTCCATTAAGTGAATAAGCGATGTGCTAATACGCGAACCCGAACAGCCTAGTGGGTGTCCAAGTGCGATTGCGCCGCCGTTTAAATTCACTTTTTCGTCAACTACATCCATTAACCCTAAATCTTTCATTACAGGTAATGATTGTGCTGCAAAGGCTTCGTTAAGCTCAACTACGCCTAAGTCATCAATTGTAATACCGGCTTGTGCAAGTGCTTTTTTGCTTGCTGGTACTGGGCCGTAACCCATGATTGATGGATCGCAACCCGCTACTGCCATTGCTTTAATGCGTGCGCGAATTGGTAAGCCAAGTTCTTTTGCTTTTGCTTCGCTCATTACTAACATTGCAGATGCGCCGTCAGAAAGTGCAGAAGAAGTTCCGGCTGTTACCGTACCCGATGCAGGATTAAACACTGGGCGCAGCTTTGACAGGCCTTCTACCGTTGTTTCTGGACGAATTACTTCGTCGTCTTCAACTAAGATAAGAGAACCATCTGCTGCGTGACCTTCCATTGCTAAAATTTCGCGGCGAAAACGTCCCTCAACAGTTGCAGCTTGAGCACGTTGATGTGAGCGGTACGCAAATTCATCTTGCTGCTCACGGCTAATACCATGCAGTGTTGCTAGGTATTCAGCTGTTAAGCCCATAGAGCCAGCAGCTTGCGCAATGCTTGTTGCTAAACCTGGGTGAAAGTCGTTACCGTGAGTCATAGGTACGTGGCCCATGTGCTCAACACCACCAATTAGGTAAGTGTCGCCAGCGCCAGTCATTATTGCGCGTGCTGCGTCATGCAATGCTTGCATTGACGAGCCACATAAACGGTTAACTGTTACTGCTGGTACGCTATGTGGAATACCGGCAAGTAATGCAGCGTTACGTGCAACGTTAAAGCCTTGCTCTAATGTTTGCTGTACACAACCCCAATAAATATCGTCAATTGATGCTGGATCAACTGCTGGGTTGCGATCGAGTAAGCCTTTCATTAAATGTGCGCTTAAGTCTTCGGCACGTTTATTTTTGAATACGCCACCTTTAGAACGACCCATAGGTGTGCGGATACAATCTACAATTACTGGATTATTCATGATATTAACCTTCCACCTTATAGAAAACACGACCTTCTTCGGCCCATTGACGAGTTTGCTCTGATACTTGATAAATCGCACCTAAGTGAGCATATTTGTCGGCAGTTGCCACAAAGTTAGCTAAACCGGTTTGATCTAAGTAACGGAACGCGCCGCCTCTAAATGGAGGGAAACCAACACCGTAAACAAGTGCCATATCAGCTTCTTGTGGTGATGCAACAATGCCTTCTTGTAAACAAAGTAGCACTTCGTTAAGCATTGGGATCATACAACGGTCAATGATTTCTTGTTTATCGAATGCTTTTTCTGCTTCAGTAATTGGCTTAAGTAGCTCAATTGCAGTTTCGTCATGCGATTTTTTAAGACGACCGCGACGATCTGTTTCGTACTTATAAAAACCAGCTTTGTTCTTTTGGCCAAAACGCTTTTCGTTAGCAAAAATAGTCACTGGGTCTTTATCTGCACGCGCCATGCGCTCAGGGAAGCCATCGGCCATTACGCCAGTACAATGAAAAGCGGTATCAATACCTACAACATCAAGTAAGTAAGCCGGACCCATAGGCCAGCCAAATACGTTTTCCATTACTTTATCTACTTTTGCAAAGTTAGCACCTTCAACTACTAATTTGCTAAAACCTGCAAAGTAAGGGAATAAAACACGGTTTACAAAAAAGCCAGGGCAATCGTTAACAACAATAGGAGACTTGCCTAATTTAAGCGCGTAATCAACTACGGCGTTAATGGTTTTATCAGAGGTTTTTGCACCACGGATAATTTCTACTAACGGCATTTTCGGTACTGGGTTAAAAAAGTGCATACCACAGAAGTTTTCTGGTTTATCTAACGCTTCTGCAAGTAAATCAATACAAATAGTTGAAGTGTTTGAGGTAAGTACCGTGCCCTCTGGCATGGTTTTCTCAAGCTCTGCAAGTACTGCTTGCTTAACTTTAGGGTTCTCTACTACGGCTTCAACAATAATATCGGCACTTTGTAGATCAGAATCATTAAGGGTCGGTTTAATTTTGCTTAGCGTACCAAGCATTTTTTCCATCGACATATGGCCACGTTTAACTTTTTGGCCAAGTAACTTAGAGGCTTCGCCCATACCTAAGTCAAGTGCATCCTGTTGGATATCTTTCATTATAATAGGTGTACCTTTATAAGCAGACTGGTATGCAATACCGCCGCCCATAATGCCAGCACCTAACACTGCAGCTTGTTTAATTTCTACATCGCTTTGTTTAGCAAGTTTACGTGATTTACCTTTAATGTACTGGTCGGCTAGAAATATACCAATTTGCGCGGCAACTTCTGGCGTGCCTGCTAATTTAGCAAAGTTGGCATTTTCGATTGCCATTGCTTCATCACGAGTACAGTTAGCAGCTGCTTTAATGGTTTTTACAGCCATTACAGGTGCAGGATAGTGGCCTTTAGTTTTAGCCATTACCATGCCTTCAGCCATTGCAAAGCTCATGCCTTGCTCAACACGGTTTAATTTAAGTGGTTGTAGCTTTACATTGCGTTTTGCTTGCCAATCGAGCTTGCCAGCAATTGCTAATTCAAGTGTTGATACACTTGACTCTATAAGTTTGTCAGCACTAACTACTGCGTCAAAAGCACCTACTTTAAGGGCATCTGCTGCGCGGTTAGTAGAACCTGAGGTAATCCACATCATGGCGTTATCGGCACCAATAATGCGCGGTAAGCGTACTGTGCCACCAAAACCAGGCATTATGCCAAGGGTTACTTCTGGAAGACCCATTTGTGCAGTTTCGCTTGCTACACGATAATCGGTAGCAAGTACCCACTCACAGCCACCGCCAAGTGCTAAGCCATTTACAGCGCTTAGAGTTGGGAATGGTAAGTCTTCGATAGCGTCAAAAACGTCAGTGGCTTCTTTTATCCAAGTTACTAGTTCTGCTTCAGATCTAGTAAATATAGGTAAAAATTCGAATACGTCGGCACCAATAATAAAGTGTTCTTTATCACTGGTAAAAATCATGCCTTTTATATCAGTATTTGCAGCTAATTGTTTTAATGCTGTTGCGCAATCTGAAAGGGTTTGCTGAGATAGTGTGTTTACAGAACCTGTAGCACAAAACTTAAACTCGGCGATGTTTTCCTTTATGAAGCTAACTTCAAAGGAATCGCTTTTATATAACATTATTATTCTCCCTAGTTGACGAACTAAGACTGGTACGATGAGTTGCGATTTAATCAGTGTGCTTGCTTTGAATTAAAAATGCAACGAAAAATTTAACTTGGTTACAAAACAGTTGGTTAAAATATAGCTTGTTTGGTGCTATGGTGGAACAAAAGTTTTTGCTTATTATTTTAATTTTATTATGAAGGCATTATGAAAAAATATTTATTAAATGCTATGGCAGCGGTTTTTATTTTCCCTCTTCACTGCGTTGAGGCAAACATCGATAACGATGCATTTTTAGACGCTGAAAAAAAAGTTCGCTATGGTGATTACCAAGACTTTAAAATGGCTATAAGTAATCTTGATCATCCATTAAAGCCTTATGTTGAAAAAGTATATTGGCAACGACATCCAGATATAAAACACCAAGCAGAAATAGAGGATTACCTCACTATTTATCAGCATACGCCGCTAGAGTGGCCAGTGCGTAAAGCATGGTTAAGCTATTTAGAAAAGCATAATAAAAAAGCAGCGTATATTCGCAATTACCGTAAAACCTCTGATACTGAACTGACTTGTACATATTTAGATTATCAACTTGATTTAGGTGCGCCAGAAAAAGCGATATTTAACCAAGTAACTGATTTATGGACGGTAGGCAAGTCGCAACCTAAAGCGTGCGATGGGCTTTTTTCGTTATGGCGTAAAAAAGGCTATATGAGTAAAGAGGCTGTTTGGCAGCGGGTGACTATGGCGGCAGAAGGCGGTACTCAAAGCCTATTACCTTATTTAAAAACATTACTACCCAGTAATGAAGGTTACTTAGCTGATTTATACTTAAAAGTACGCCGCGATCCAAGTGCTGCAGCCGGATTATACAGATACAAAAATAAGTCGGTTAAAGAAGGGCAAATTGCTCTTTATGGTGTAAAGCGTTTAATTTGGCGCGATAAAGAGCTTGCTTTAAAAGCATGGGAAAAGCTAGAGCAAATATTTACTTACAGCGATGCAGCTAAAGCAGATGTGTATTATACCTTTGCACTGTCGCTTGCTTCCAGCGGACATAAACAAGCAAGCTTTTGGCTAAACAAAGTGCCAAAAGATCGCCAAGACAGCAAACTAATTCAGTGGCAACTCGGTAATATGCTTAAAACCCAAGACTGGGAGGGTATTGCAGCCTTTTTTACTGGTAAAGATAACTTAAGTCTTGGCCAGCAATACTGGTTAGCGTACAGCTACGCAAAACGTGGTGAGCAACAAAAAGCAGACGCTATTTGGAAAACAGTAGCAGCTAATCGCGATTATTATGGTTTTTTAGCCGCGGCACGATTAGGGTTACCGGTTGATTTAAATAACCAACCTTTAGTTGTTGATCAGGCGCTTGTTAATAAAGTAAAAAATGCCCCGGGCTACAAGCGTGCAAAAGCTTTTTATGAGCTTGAGCGCTTTACCTCGGCACGTCGCGAATGGAATTACCTAACAAACACCTCGAGTGACGAAGAAAAGTTAGCTGCTTCAATACTCTCCACAGAGCTGGGTTGGCATGACAGCACTATTTTTACACTGGCAAAAATAAAAGCGTGGGATAACGTAGAGCAGCGTTTTCCGTTTGCGTTTCAAGATGTATTTGAGCGCTACAGTAAGCGCAGTAAAATAGACGTGGCGTGGAGTATTGCCATTGCGCGCCGTGAAAGCTCATTTGCCCCCGATGCACGTTCATCAGCAAATGCGCGAGGGTTAATGCAGTTATTGCCCAGTACTGCCGATTACGTAAATAAAGGCAGTGTGTCGAGCCGCCGCTTATATCAACCACAAACAAATATAAGATTAGGTACGCGCTATTTGCAGTATTTAAAAAAGAAAAACCACGGCAATGAAATATTGGCAACGGCTTCATATAACGCAGGGTATCATCGTATTAAACGCTGGTTACCAGATGAAGCTATTCCAGCAGAGCTATGGATTGAATTGATCCCGTATAGAGAAACTCGCGATTATGTTAAAAACGTATTTGCCTACAGGCAGGTTTATCATACGCGTTTACACCGCGAGGGAAATATACTGGCGCCGCTACTCGAAATGAAAATGGGCGGATAATTAATAAAGGTAAGGGGATGCTAATAAGGTTAGATGTTCCCCTTATTTTGAGCGCTTTGGGTATGGATTATGTGTGTGGTAGACTCAAAGCAAGTTAAATACAACAGATGGGTTTATTATGGATAAATTAGCCGTTTTATACGCCGAACATATTGCAACACTGCAACAACGTACTCGTACAATTTGTGAACGTGAAGGGTTAGAGGGATTAGTTATTCACTCGGGCCAAGCTAAGCGTCAGTTTTTAGATGATATGTATTATCCATTTAAAGTTAATCCACACTTTAAAGCTTGGTTACCAGTACTAGACAATCCACATTGCTGGATTGTGGTAAATGGTAGCGACAAGCCTAAACTTATTTTTTATCGTCCGGTTGATTTTTGGCATAAAGTGCCAGATGAGCCGCGCGATTTTTGGGCTGAGTATTTTGACATTGAATTGTTATTACAGCCCGATCAGGTTGAAAAGCTATTGCCCTACGACAAAGCTAACTACGCTTATGTGGGCGAATACTTAGAAGTAGCACAAGCACTAGGCTTTAGTGTTATGAATCCTGAGCCGGTACTAAATTACTTTCATTACCACCGCGCTTATAAAACCCAATATGAGCTTGAATGTTTACGTAACGCCAACCGTATTGCAGTAGATGGCCACAAAGCTGCCCGCGATACCTTTTTTAATGGTGGCAGTGAGTTTGATATTCAGCAAGCTTACTTAATGGCAACTCGCCAAAGTGAAAACGAAATGCCTTATGGCAACATTGTGGCGCTAAACGAAAACTGCGCCATTTTGCACTACACGCACTTTGAGGCAAAAGCACCGCAGCAACACAACTCATTTTTAATAGATGCAGGCGCTAATTTTAATGGCTATGCGGCAGATATTACCCGTACGTATGACTTTAAAAAACAAGGCGAATTTGCAGAGCTAGTGCAAGCAATGACTGCAGCGCAAATAGAGTTAGGTACGGGGTTAAAACCCGGCATGCTTTATGGTGATTTACATGTTGAGTGTCACAATAGAGTTGCACAAATACTTAGCGACTTTGATATTGTTAAGCTACCGGCTGAGGAAATAGTTGAACGTAAAATTACCTCTACCTTCTTCCCACATGGTTTAGGGCATCACCTAGGTTTACAAGTGCACGACATGGGTGGTTTTATGGCTGATGAAATGGGCGCACAACAAGCAGCTCCAGAGGGACATCCATTTTTGCGTTGTACTCGCATAATTGAAAAAAACCAAGTGTTTACTATTGAGCCTGGGCTATACTTTATCGACTCTTTGCTAGGCGATTTAGCACAAACCGATAATAAACAGTTTATTAATTGGCAAAAGGTAGAGTCGTTTAAGCCTTATGGTGGTATTCGTATTGAAGATAACATCATAGTACACGAAGATAGCCTTGAGAATATGACACGAAATTTAGCGCTAGATTAATCACGCGTTAGACTAGCTGTATTATAAAGAGGGGCCTGTTGGCCCCATTTTTTGGTTTATAACTTGGTTCATCAACGAATGTCAGAATATAAATACCCAGCAGCAGATGTTTTTCATCAAGAAGAGATTAAAAAAAGCACCTTTATTGTGCATATTGCACATACCCCAGATTTAAGTTCAGCTAAAGCGTTTATAAAAAGTATTGAAACTAAGTATGCCGATGCACGGCATAATTGCTGGGCTCACGTAGCGGGTAAACCAGGAGGAAGCCATGTGTATGGGTTTTCAGATGATGGTGAGCCAAATGGCACCGCCGGTAAACCCATGTTAAATGTGCTTATGGGCTCAGGGCTTGGTGAAGTTACCGCTGTGGTTACGCGTTATTTTGGTGGTATAAAGCTAGGTACAGGCGGTTTAGTACGTGCTTATGGAGGCACATTAAATAATGCATTAGCTAACTTATCAACGATAAATAAAGTGCCAAGTATTGAGCTAATTGGTAGTAGTGAATACAGTATGCAAGGCGTTATTGAGCAACTATTAAAAACGAAGTATCAAGTGCTTAACATCGATAAGCAATTTACTGCTAATATTGAATGGGTTATTACTATTGATAGCCGCCAAGCGACGCAAGCAATTCAAGATATTTTTGATTTAAGCCACGGCGCGGTTGAGTTAACCATTAAAGAGTAAGACAATATCTTACTCGTTAAACTTACTAATAATAAAAGCGATACGCTAAATGCAATTTCGTACCATTATAAAAATCCTTGGGCAACTTGTTGCACTGTTTAGTATTACCATGGTGCCTCCGGCAATCGTGTCTTTAATTTATAAAGACGGTGGTGGTGTTCCTTTTGTTTTGGCTTTTATTTTTAGTGTCACTATTGGCTTAATGGCTTATTACCCTAACCGCCACGAAGATGGAGATTTAAAAGCGCGGGAAGGGTTTTTAATTGTTGTGTTATTTTGGTTGGTACTTGGCGCGTTTGCATCCTTACCGCTGATATTTTTACAAGAGCCAAACCTATCACTGGCTGATGCGGTATTTGAAGCGTTTTCGGGGTTAACCACCACCGGAGCAACGGTACTAACCGGTATAGAGTACTTGCCTAAATCGGTATTATTTTATCGCCAACAACTACAGTGGTTTGGCGGTATGGGGATCATTGTATTGGCGGTTGCTATTTTACCTATGCTAGGGGTTGGTGGTATGCAGCTATATCGCGCCGAAATACCAGGGCCAGTAAAAGACTCTAAAATGACCCCGCGAATTGCCGACACCGCAAAGCACCTTTGGTATATATATGTGTCAATTACACTTGCGTGTACCTTGGCATATTGGATTGCAGGCATGGATTGGTTTGACGCAATAAGCCATGCGTTCTCAACGGTCGCCATTGGTGGGTTTTCTACTTATGATGCCTCTATGGGGCATTTTGATAGCCCAGTAATTAACTTTATTTGTGTGTTCTTTTTAATTATTGCAGCCATTAACTTTTCACTGCATTACGCTGCGGTAGCAAGTAGAAATATCAGTGTTTATATTCGCGACCCTGAGTTTAAAGTGTTTTTATGTATTCAGTTAGCGCTGGTGGTGATTTGCTTTACCGTGCTTTCGTCTCATGAAGTGTATGCCAATGGCGATGAAACACTCGACCAAGCGCTATTTCATGCTGTTTCAATTAGCAGTACGGCAGGATTTGCCACCGATAACTTTTCGGCTTGGCCATTATTTTTACCAATACTGCTTATATTTTCGAGCTTTATAGGTGGCTGTGCGGGCTCTACCGGTGGCGGTATGAAAGTGGTGCGCGTATTCTTACTATACTTACAAGGCGTGCGAGAGCTTAATAGGCTAGTGCATCCTCGGGCTATATATTCTATCAAGTTAGGCAGCAAAGCGTTGCCAGACAAAGTAGTAGAAGCTGTATGGGGGTTTTTCTCAGCGTACGCATTGGTGTTTATAATTATTATGCTAGCGCTGATGGGAACCGGTATGGATAACATTACAGCATTTTCTGCTACTGCAGCGTGTTTAAATAACCTTGGCCCGGGCTTAGGAGATGTTGCATCGCACTATGGGTCTATTAGTGATGGTGCTAAATGGTTGCTTACTATTGCTATGGTATTTGGCCGTTTAGAAATATTTACTTTATTAGTGCTGTTTACGCCTACATTTTGGCGCGGATAATTTAATTGTTAGTTTATAAAGAGTATTAGGGAAAAGGATATGCCAACAACTAACCTAGAAAAGTTACACCAAATAATGTCTGGTGCCATGGTTGATCTTGAAATTTTAACACCAACAGCCAGCAAGCGTGTAAAAACAGAGTTTATAGGTTTGCTCGAAAATCGATTTATTATTTTAAACTATCCGAGCTCAAAGCGCCTGCCTACAGCAAGCGACTACCTGCACGATGGGGTAATGGTGGTAGTAAGAGCACTAATAGAGGGAAGTGGTGGGCAGGTTATCGCTTTTCGTCAGCAAATAATGTCAGTTGCATCTCATCCCGCACGCTTACTTTTTATTAATTACCCAAAGCAAGTGCAGTTATTCGATTTACGCTCGCAAACTCGTATACCTACCTTATTATCGGCCAAGCTAAAACTTAGTGATGACAGGATACTCGACGGGGTAATTAAAGATATTTCGCTAACGGGCGTAAAGTTTGATCTTAAAGACAAAACCCAGGCTGAAAATATTAAAGGGATGCAATGCTCAATCATCCTCGATAGTAGTAATAAGCAAGTTAAAGACTTTCAGGGAGAAATTTGTAGCGTGAAAGAACACGTTCAAGGTGCTTACTGTGGAATAAAGCTATTAGCCAGCGAAGAAGAAATGAAAAGCTTTATGGGGGATCACTTTATTGACCCTTCAATACTCCAATCAGAAACCGAGTAACTGTACATTTCGCTATTTTGCAACAAAATAGCGATTTATTAAATTTAATTTTAAATAACGCATACCTGCATTGATAAAAATAAAATAATCTATAAAAACAATAATTTATAAAAGTAAAAGCTATTGGTTATTTTCATTTCAAAAATTATTCAGCTGTAACCGAGTTGAATACCCCAGCTAAACAGTCTCCTTACAGTGTGTATTTATAATCTGTGGCGTTTTTTGCTTTTTGTAAGGCATTGAATTTGTTCGAACTTATTTTTTGGGCTTAAAGTGTGTTGCAAAAAGGCAACAAAAATAGACAGTTAATTATCACCTTTAAGTGTATGTTACCTTTAACTAATTGAAGTTATTGATGTTTTAAATGTTGGCATCGAAGTTGTAATAGTTAAGCTGTATTGCATTAAACGTGATTTAAAGTGAAGCACTTAATCGCAGTTAACATAAACTTTGAAGGAAGATTGATTATGAAAACATTAAATAAAACGTTAGCACTTATCGCTCTAGCATCGTCATCAGCCGCTTTTGCAGCAAGTGATTTTGATACCCTTGATGTAGATGGTAATGGCGCAATTAGTCAAAGCGAAGCTGCTGTTGATGCAGAGTTAATGAGTATTTTCTCAGAGCTTGATACTGACCAAAACGGTGAGTTATCAAAAGAAGAATTTTCTAAAGCATAAGCAAAATGCAAGGTTGATAAAATTCTGTGTTGCCAAAGACAACCTAAGTAAGCAAGGGAGCTTATGAAAAAGAATAACAAGGAAAGTATAAACCTTAGTATATCTAATTTTTTGATAAAGCATTGAATAACATAGTAAAGGATTAAATTATGAAACAGTTAAATAAAGCACTCGCACTTATCGCTCTAGCATCGTCATCAGCCGCTTTTGCAGCAAGTGATTTTGATACCCTTGATGTAGATGGTAATGGCGCAATTAGCCAAAGTGAAGCGTCGGTAGATTCCGATTTAATCGCACAATTTGCAGAGTTAGATACAGATGGTAACGGTGAGCTTTCTAAAGCAGAGTTTGCTAACTACTAATTACTTTTTCGGTTATTTTTCACAGCCAGGGATTTCTGAGAAGGACCTCTCATTTTAGGAGATTATTATGAAAGTATTAAATACATCACTTGCGATTTTAGTTTTAGCGTCTTCAGCAGCAGCCTATGCAGCAGTGGATTTTGCCTCTTTTGATACCAACGGCGATGGTGTTATTTCTCAGCAAGAAGCTGCGGCAAATACACAGTTAGTAAAAATATTTGATCAGCTAGATACTGACGGTAATGGCGAACTTTCTAAAGAAGAGTTTGCCAAAGTACAATAAAGCTTTAGTACCCTATATTAAAAAAGCAGCTTAACTAAGCTGCTTTTTTGTGTTTAAAGTACCAACAATGTACTGCTATAAAAATATAGCGCTCACCTGAAATAGTTTTTCTACAATATTAATGTGCTTTTTATCAATTAAGAACATGATGACATGGTCGCCCGACATAATAATGGTATCGTCGTGGGCAATAAGCACGTCGTCGTTACGTACTACAGCACCAATAGTAGTACCTGCTGGGAGTTTTATATCCCTTACAGTTCGGCCAACTACTTTAGATGTATTTTCATCACCATGGGCAACAGCTTCAATAGCTTCAGCTGCACCTTTGCGTAGTGAATATACGTTAACAATATCGCCGCGGCGAACATGAGTAAGTAATGCCGAAATAGTGGCTTCTTGTGGTGAAATTGCAATATCAATATCGCCGCCTTGTACTAAGTCAACGTATGCACTGCGTTGAATAAGTACCATGGTTTTTTGTGCGCCCATACGTTTTGCTAGCATGGCCGACATTATATTTACTTCATCATCGTTGGTTACCGCAATAAACACATCAACCTGATCTATATGCTCTTCTGACAATAGCTCTTGGTCTGACGCATCTCCGCAAAAAACAATCGTGTTGTCGAGCATTTCAGAGAGTTGCTCGGCGCGCTCTTTGCTGCGCTCAATTAATTTTACACTGTGATTTTTTTCCAGTGAGCGCGCTAGGCCTGCGCCTATATTACCGCCACCAGCAATCATAATGTTTTTATATGAACGCTCTAACCTTTGGAGTTCGTTCATAACGGCGCGGATGTGTTTAGTGGCTGCTATAAAAAACACTTCATCATCGGCTTCAATAATTGTTGTGCCTAGAGGTTTTATCGCTTTTCCTTGGCGATAAATAGCGGCTACACGAGTTTCCACATTGGGAATATGCTGTTTAAGCGTAGATAGCGCATAACCTACTAATAAACCGCCATAGTAAGCTTTTACAGCAACCAAAGAGAGCATGCCATCGGCAAACTGCAGCACTTGCAACGCGCCTGGGTAGTCTATTAAGCGGCGAATGTACTTAGTTACTAATGCCTCAGGAGCAATATAGTGATCGACCGGCAAGTCATCGTTATGAAACAGCTTTTCACGATACTTTAAATATTGCTCAGAACGAATTCGGGCTATTTTAGTCGGGGTATTAAAAATACTATACGCAACTTGGCAGGCAACCATGTTTACTTCATCTGAACTGGTTACCGCGATAATCATATCGGCGTCTTCCGCACCGGCTCTGCGAAGTACATCTGGGTGAGCGCCGTGACCAGCAACGCCTTGTAGGTCATACTTATCTTGAAGCTCGCGTAAGCGGTTGCCGTCAATATCAACGACCGTTATTTCGTTTTGTTCACCAACTAAATTTTCAGCTAGTGTGCCGCCTACTTGGCCAGCTCCGAGTATGATTATTTTCATTATTTACCAGTGTTATAAGTACCTATTGCTATGAAGTATTAGCTATCTAAAATAAGATAGATAGCTAATTGTTGTGTGCTGTATAGGTTATATTTTTTTAACTAGTTTAGCGTAATAAAAGCCATCGCTTTCACCAGGAAGTAACTGTAAACCAGGTGTGGTGGGCGTGTCTTTATCATGTAGAGGAATATGCTCAACATCATTGTTATTAGCTAAAAACTTAGCAACTTGTTGTTGGTTTTCTTGAGGGAGTACTGAACAAGTAGCGTATACCAAGGTGCCACCTGGCTTTAGAAGCGGCCAAATACTATCGAGTATATCGCCTTGTAATGCTGCTAAATCGGCAATGTCTGATGCACGACGCAACCACTTTATATCGGGGTGGCGGCGAATAACACCGGTAGCCGAGCAAGGTACGTCGAGTAAAATACGATCAAACTGTTTTTCATCCCACCAAGTGTGTGGTTGTGATGCATCACCACATTGTAGGTCGGCACCTAAGCCTATACGAGTTAAGTTTTGCTTAACACGCTCTAGGCGAGTTGCATCGCTATCAAGGGCAAGTACCTCAGCATCGGCCAACTCTAAAATATGACAGGTTTTGCCACCCGGCGCGGCGCAGGCATCTAAAATAGTGTCGTCATCTTTAGGCTCTAAAAAGCGCGCAGCTAACTGTGCAGCAGCATCTTGTACAGAACAAGCACCGGTATCAAACTCAGGTAATGAAAATACATCTCGTGGTTTAGCTAACTTTATCCCATCTATAAAATCAGGGTTAAGTGTATGCTCAATATCGTTAGCTGTTAGTATATCGCTGTATTCTTGCGTGCTGTATTGCGCTTGATTTACACGCAGCCACATAGGCGCTTGCTGTTGGTTTTCTGCAAGCAGATCTTCCCAACTATCAGGATAAGCTTCTTTAACTTGTTTGATAAACCAGTTTGGATGATTGTATAAACACACCGGAATAAGTTTGGCTTTTTCTTCAAGCTCAAGTTGTTGGCGCTGAAAACTACGTAGAATAGCGTTAATAAGTCCTTTTAAACCCAAAGCACGCAATTGTTGTAGTGCATTTACAGTTTCTGAAATTGCCGCATGTGGCGGAACACGCATGTGTTGTAGTTGGTAAATGCCCACATACAATAAAAACTGAAATATTCTACGCTTACCTTTTAACGGCTCCTCAACTAAATGTTGGCAGTAGTTTTCAAGGCTTGGTAAATAGCGTAAAACGCCATAGCAAATTTGCTGTAGCAGGGCTTTATCTTTAGGTGGCAAGCCTTGGCTGGCAAATGGTAGTTCTTGATTAAGCGAAGCGCCTTTATCAACTACGTTATATAAAGTTTCAGCGGCAAGCGCTCGTACGTTTGGAACATTACTCATTATTTTCGCCTAATATTGTGCCAGGAGTAACCCAGTCACTACGACCATTTAAAAAGTCGTTAATTGCCATTGGTTTTTTACCTTGCGGTTGTAATTGCGTAATACATAAAGCATGTTCGCCACAACCTACAATAACGCCATGTTTGTCGCTCGACAAAACGCGCCCGTTATTATCAGGCTGGTTGCTTGATTGCTCTACAACATGTGCTTGATAAATTTTTACTGGCTGCCCTCCCATTTGGGTGAAGCATACCGGCCACGGATTAAACGCGCGAATGTTGCGCTCAATTTGCGCCGCGCTCATAGACCAGTCAATATTGGCTTCGTCTTTTGAGAGCTTTTTAGCGTAATTAGCCGCGGCATCATTTTGTGGCTCAGGGGTTATTTTACCATTCGCTAAGTTGTTAATAGTGTCAATAAGTGCACCAGGGCCAAGATCAGCTAATTTAGTATATAAACTGGCACTGGTTTCGGTGGCACTAATAGGGCAGCGGCTTATATGTAACATGTCGCCAGTATCTAGCCCTTCATCCATTTGCATTATGGTGACGCCGGTTTGTTCATCACCTGCCCAAATAGCACGTTGAATCGGGGCAGCACCACGCCAGCGTGGTAAAATAGAACCATGCACATTTAAACAGCCTAATCGCGGCGCATCTAAAATGGCTTTAGGTAAAATTAAGCCATAAGCCACTACAATCATGATGTCGGCATTAAGGCTAGTAAGCTCATTTAAGGCGTCTTCTGTTTTTAGTGATTGTGGCTGAAAAACCGGTAAGTTGTGCTCAAGTGCGAGCTCTTTGACTTCACTGGCTTTTAATTTTTTACCACGACCTGCCGGGCGGTCTGGCTGGCTATACACACCCAATATTTGGTGTTCGCTTTGTATCAGCGCTTGTAAATGACGTGCGGCAAAGTCCGGCGTACCGGCAAATATAATGCGTAATGGTTGAGTCACTGAGTTTTCCTAAGGTGCTTATTACTATTCTGCAAATTTGGCTTCTTTTTCAAGCTTTTTACGAATACGTTGGCGCTTTAATGGCGATAAGTAATCAATGAAAAGCTTACCTTGAAGGTGATCTAGTTCGTGTTGAATACAAATAGCTAGTAGTTCATCTGCATCTAGTACAAATTCTTCGCCTTGCTCGTTAAGCGCGGCAACAGTAACCGTTTCTGCGCGATCAACTTTTGCGTAAGAGTTAGGCACAGAAAGGCAGCCTTCTTCGCTTACGGTTGTACCGTCTTTTTTAATGATTTGTGGATTAATTAATACCAGTGGTTCGTTGCGCTCTTCTGATACGTCAATCACTACAATGCGTTGATGAATATTAACTTGTGTGGCAGCAAGACCAATGCCATTTTCATCATACATAGTTTCTAGCATGTCTTTTATAATCACACGGACTTGGTCGTCAACATGTGCAACTTCTTGTGCTATTGTACGTAAACGTTCATCTGGGAATCTTAAAACTTCTAACGTAGCCATAGTTACCTTTTACACTTATGCTTAATTTAGGGTATTGTATGCTCTTATTTTAGCCATTCGCGTTCCCCTTTAACAGGTTTTGGTCAATAATAATGAAAAAACAATACAAGGAAGCCCAATGAAATCTCCATTAATTGCAATTATCGTTGCATTAGGTGCTGCATTTTCTACTTATGCTGATGTGCTAAAAATAAAAAAAGATGCACCTAAACAGTATGTTGTGAAAAAAGGCGATACACTTTGGGATATTTCTGGGGTTTATTTAAACGAACCTTGGCTATGGCCTGAGTTGTGGCAATTGAACCCGCAAATTAATAACCCTCACCTTATTTATCCCGGCGATGCCTTAGCATTAATCTACGATGCGCAGGGAAATCCACGTTTAGTGATAAATAAAGCGTACCGAAAGCTGTCTCCTCAGGGGCGAATTACCCCTAAAGGCAAAAATGCAATTACCACCTTGCCACTAGAAATGATCAGACCTTATATAACTTATGAGCAAGCTATAAATAGCGACGATATAAAAGCTAAACCTTATATTTTAGGGGCAAACGAGAACACGAAAACACAAACGTTAGGGCATATTTTATACGTTAAAGGCGATTTAAAGTTACACCAAGCTTATGCAATTTATCATAAAGGTAAGCCATATTTAGACCCAGAAACTGGAAGGGTACTTGCTAATCGTGCTGCTTATGTTGGTATGGCTCGCGCCTTTAGAAAAGGCGATGCCGCTAATGGCGAGCCTGCATCGGTCAGAGTTGAGTCGGTGAAGCGCGAAATAAAACAAGGCGACTTTTTACTTCCAGCAATGGAAGGGCAAATGCTACCAGCGTATTTTAATATGCATCGTCCTACCCAGGCTGTATTGGGTTATGTTATTGCTTCGCCAAGCGATTCTAGAGAATTTAGCACTATGGATGTAGTGGTGCTAAACTTAGGGTCAGAGCAGCAAGTAGAAGTGGGTCATGTACTTGATATTGAACGCCAATCACCAAGCGTTATAGATGGTCCTCGTGGTCCTCGCTACACCGAGGACTCAAGTCGCTTTGAGAAGTTAATTTCAAATGCTAACGAGTTTTTTGGTGCTGAACCCGATGATGGAAGTACGGTTTGGAAAATGCCGAAAGAAAAAGTAGGTGAGTTAATTGTATTTAAGGTGTATGACAACGTAAGTTATGCGCTAATAACTAAAAATCAGCACCCAATTCGCGTTGGAGATATTGCAGTTATTCATTAAGTAGCGAGTCGGTGCTCTAGGAGAGAGCATGGATCAGTCATCTGGCAAGCTAGCCCACTGGCTTGCCTTTTATATATGTAAAGGGTTGGGTATTAAAACCCTTTTAGCACTATCTAAAAACCATTCCCTTGAGTCATTGTTTGGCTTATCTCATCAGCAATTACTGCAATTAGGACTAAGTGCTAATCAAGCTACTAATTTGTTGCACACTAATTGGCAGCAAATTACGCATTATGAACAGTTAATCCTACACAATAATATAACGGTTATTAGTATTTTTGATGCCGCTTACCCCGAAGATTTAAAACAAATAGCCAGTGCGCCTTTATTGCTTTTTTGCAAAGGCGATGTGTCGTTATTAACTAGCCCACAAATAGCCATAGTTGGGAGCCGTAACGCCACTCCCACCGGGCTGGAAATAGCTGCTGAGTTTGCATATCAACTTACCTTAGCTGGAATCACTATTACTTCAGGCATGGCCCGCGGTATAGACGGAGCTGCGCATAAAGGGGCCTTAGCTGGCAGCGGAAAAACCATTGCCGTGCTGGGTACCGGTGTTGATATTTACTACCCTAAGCAGCATAAGCTACTTACAAATCAAGTATTAGAGCAGGGCTTGCTTGTAAGTGAGTTTTTACCTGGTACTGCCGCGAATGCGCATAATTTTCCGCGTCGTAATCGTATTATATCGGGGTTGTCGCTGGGGGTACTTATTGTTGAAGCTGAAATTAAAAGCGGTTCGCTTATTACTGTACGCTATGCGCTGGAGCAAAATAAAGAAGTATTTGCTGTTCCCGGATCGATTAAAAACCCACTTGCCCAAGCGAGTCATTTTTTAATTAAGCAAGGTGCTAAGCTCGTGGAGAATGTAAGTGATATTCTTGATGAGGTGAGCTTTGCTTATCAAAGTGGTTTTTTAACTCCAGAGCAGTCAACCCAAACCAATAAAGACTCCCAGTGTGAGGTGTTAAATAGTATTGGCTTTGAGGTAACCAGTGTTGATGACATTGTTCGCCGTGCTCAGTGGCCAATTGATAAAGTGCAAGCCAGATTGCTGGACTTGGAGCTAGATGATCAAATAGAGCGAGTTTTAGATGGTTACATCAGGGTCTGTTGACCTTTGCGGGTTAATATTTGTTCAAACTAGAGGCAATTTAATCGCGGCGCGAGGTTTGTAACCTAGTGGGCTAAGTAAAAACCGAGCAAAGCTTCCGCGTCCTGCTCACGCCCCTTACCTACATCCATGTAGGCAACAAAGAGTTAATTGCCCCTAGGCAGAACCCTTCGGGTAGCGCCTGTGTGGCATTAATGCTGCGTTATCGCCAATTTATGGGGAATACACCACATAGGCTCTGCCTTGCCTAAATACCAAACAGGCTGCTGCAAATTTAACCTTGAAAGATTAACAGACCCTAAACTAAGTACTTAAGCTAAATGCGAGGTGGTGATATGTTTGAAGTGCTTATGTATCTTTTTGAAAACTATATTCACAACGACGCTGGGCTCTTCATTGAACCTAACGAATTGACCGATGAATTATTACGAGCTGGTTTTAATCAAGCCGAAATATTTAAAGCACTAGATTGGCTAGAGCAGCTAGCCGAATTACAGCATAGTGACACATCACCATATTTAATCACTGACTCGCCACAAACAATGAGAATATTTACCGACCACGAATGCAAAATGCTGGATGTGCAGTGCCGTAATTTTTTAATGTTTGTTGAACGCATTGGCGTTACTAATGGTATTACCCGTGAAATGGTAATGGACCGCTTAGCAGCGCTAGATAAATCTTTTATAGGGTTAGACGATTTAAAGTGGGTGGTGTTAATGGTGCTATTTAATATACCCGGAGCAGAAGTGGCTTGTGAGCAAATGGAAGATCTTATATTTGACCAGCCCGGCGACTTACTTCACTAATACCTAAATTCAAGATACCTATTAATACCTATTTAATACAAAATATGAGCATACGAGTAAATTAAATTGCTTAAGTACTTTCGAAAAAGTAATTTATATAGCAAGTATATGCCATAATCTTTGCCTTATTATTGCACCGTACTTTTTACGCTATAATTGGCCGCTAATTTAATGTAATGGGTATAGCTATTGTATCTTTAAGTGTTTTGGGTATATTAGGCGAAAATTCACCAACCTTTAGGATCACCATGAGTAAAATCGACCATTCGCTTTTCTCGGCGAATAAGCACGCCCTAGAAAAAGAATATGAGATATGCCCACAATGTGGTTCAGAGTTAGTGATCCGCAATAGTAAATCAGGCCCATTTTTAGGTTGTGCCAGCTACCCCAAGTGCGATTTTATTCGCCCGTTGGCGCATCACGATAGCAGTGAAATAAAAGTGCTAGAAGATTCCGCATGTCCACAATGTAGTAAGCAGCTGGTGGTAAAAAATGGCCGCTACGGTATGTTTATTGGTTGTACAGGGTATCCAGAGTGTCATTACATTGCCAATGAAAACGAGGCAAAGCAAAATGAAGAGCCATTACCTAGTTGCCCTAAATGTAAAAAAGGCCGTTTAGTTTCACGTAGTAATAAATTTGGTAAAATATTTTATTCATGCGATTGCTACCCAAGCTGTAAATATACGCTGAATAATAAACCGGTTGAGCAATCGTGCCCAGAATGTAACTGGCCACTGTTGATTGAGAGAAAAATGGCTAATAGCACTGTGTTACAATGCCCGCAAAAAAGTTGTATGCATAAACTTGCAGCCACTGAATAACGTTTAAAACTCCTGGAGACGATTTTGTCAGATCAATCTACTATAGCTGCTATAACATGTTTAGCGCAAGGCGAAGTGATTTTATACCCTACAGAAGCTGTATATGGCTTAGGTTGCGATCCAGATAATCAACAAGCAGTTGAGCGACTACTGGCTATTAAACAGCGCCCGGTCGAAAAAGGCCTTATTTTAATTGCCGATAACTACGGGCAGTTATTAAAATATGTAGATGATGCCAAAATCCCAATGGATAAACGCGCCGACATTTTTTCAAGTTGGCCAAATGCGATTACTTGGGTTATGCCCGCAGCTAAAAACACCCCAAAGTGGTTAACTGGGCAGTATGACACTATTGCAGTTAGGGTGACTAACCATCCAACCGTAAAGCGCTTATGCCAAGAGTTTGGTAAGCCACTGGTATCAACTAGCGCTAATTTAAGCGGTCAAAATACAGTATTAAGCATTGCCGAGGCTAAAAGCCAGTTTACTGAGCAGGTAGGTTATTATGTTGATGAGCCACTCGGTGGTAATACGCAACCAAGTACAATTAAAGATGCCATGAATGGCAAAGTATTTAGAGGTTAATATGCAAAGTGAATTATTAGAGCAAGTAAAAGCCTACTTTATGGCTTTGCAAGACACTATTAGCCAAGGCCTTGAAGCAGCCGATGGTAAAGCTAAGTTTATAGAAGATAACTGGCAGCGTAGCGAAGGCGGCGGCGGACGTACACGCGTTATCACTAATGGTAATATTATTGAGCAAGGCGGTGTTAACTACTCGCATGTATTTGGTGCCTCTATGCCCGCATCTGCAACCGCACACAGACCCGAACTTGCAGGGCGAAGCTTTCATGCTTGCGGTGTGTCATTGGTTATTCATCCAAAAAATCCACATATACCAACCAGTCATGCCAATGTGCGTTTTTTTATTGCCGAAAAAGAAGGCGAACAACCAATATGGTGGTTTGGTGGTGGCTTTGACTTAACCCCTTTTTATCCTGTACTTGATGATGTAGTACATTGGCATCAAGTAGCACATGACTTATGTGCACCATTTGGCGATGAGTTGTATCCAAAGTACAAAACCTGGTGCGATGAATATTTTTATTTAAAGCATCGCGATGAAACACGCGGTGTAGGTGGGTTATTTTTTGACGACCTAAATGAACTGGGTTTTGAGCAAAGCTTTGCCTTTACGCAAGCAGTAGGTAATGGCTTTTTAGAGGCTTACTTACCTATTATAGAGCGTCGTAAAAAAGATGAATACACAGCGCAGCAACGCGACTTCCAGCTTTATCGTCGTGGCCGCTACGTAGAGTTTAATTTAGTCTGGGATAGAGGCACTCTGTTTGGTTTGCAAACGGGTGGTCGCACCGAATCTATATTAATGTCTATGCCACCGTTAGCGCGTTGGGAGTATAACTACACTCCAGACGCAGAGAGTGCTGAGGCTAAGTTATACCAGTATTACTTACGCCCTCAGCAATGGTTGAGTACACAACCAAATGATTTAATTGCTAGAGAGTGCCAGCTTTAAGGCTTCTCGTGTAAATATAAAAGGCGCTACATAGCGCCTTTTTGTATTTAGCGTTATGCGTTAATGCTGGTTAATCATATGGCTCGCTAGCTGTCCAAACGATTGCTTAAGGCCTTCTCGTAGTAATGGATTATCTACTTCAAGGTCTAATGTTTTATTCATGCAGTACATCCATTGGTCGCGCAAGTCTTGATCAATGGTAAAAGGCATATGGCGTTTACGCAGCATAGGATGGCCATGTTTTGCTACAAATAGGTCTGGGCCGCCTAACCAGCCAGATAAAAATTCAAAAAACACTTGGCGAATTCTATCTAATGGCAGAGGATGCATATCATATAATGGTTTAGCGTATTCATCTGTAGCCATAATATCGTAGAATCTATTTGCAATAGCAAGTGCGCCTGCTTCTCCACCTAGTATTTCATAAGGTGTTTTTTCAGGTGTGGGTGTTTGCTCTATTGTGGCGGGCTTAGATTTTGAAAAAAGTCGTTTAATCATATTATTTATCATCGTTAATAGGCAGTATTACTACTGCAAAGAGGTTGCTTTAAAATGGACAAATATGCGGTTTTTGGAAATCCAATAAAACATTCAAAATCCCCCGCGATACATAAACAATTTGCTATCTCTTTAGGTGAGCAAATCGACTATCGCGCAATCTTAGCACCTATCGATAACTTTGAAAAAACAGTATCGAATTTTTTTGCTCAAGGCGGTAAGGGAGCTAATGTAACTATGCCCTTTAAAGAGCAGGCTTTTGCAATGGCAGATGAGCTCACACCATTAGCTAAAATTGTCGGTGCAGTAAATACCTTAAAAAAGCAAGCAGACGGCACGTTACTAGGCGATAACACCGACGGCATCGGCTTTGTAAGCGATCTGCTGGCTAATAATGTCAGTATTACCGGTAAACGTATTTTAATAATAGGCGCAGGCGGGGCTGCAAGGGGGGTTGTTTTACCCTTGCTGGATCATCAGCCACAGGAAGTTGTTATTGTTAATCGTACCGCCGAAAAAGCACAAAATTTAGCAAAGTTGTTTGCTCAACATGGGAATGTATCGGGTTATGGTTTTAACAATCTACCAGAAAACGATTATGCGCTTATCATAAACTCTACCTCTAGCAGTATGAATGACGAGCTTCCAGCACTTGATCAAAAACATATTACTAACTGTGAAGTAGCGTATGACATGTTTTATTCACTGCAAAATACCATTTTTATGAATTGGGTAGCGCAGTATAATAGTAAGACTAAATTGTTGGATGGCAGCGGCATGCTAGTTGGTCAGGCTGCCCAGGCATATTATGTATGGCGTAATAAAATGCCTGCAATACTACCTGTCGTTAATGCACTAAAACAGGGAGCACTTACATGAACCAAGCAATACAATTTATAGATAGGTTAGAATTTAGAGAGCCAGCGCACCAATTAGTCTTTTTTGCACAAGTAAATGGCATGCTGGTGGAATGTGTTATTGCGGTAAGTAGTTTAGGTTTGACCGATGAAAGTCATGCAACAAGTTATTTTGAAAAAAATCGTTTTGATTACGAAGAGCGCGCCGAGCAACTTATCGAAGATGAAAGTTACAACTCGGCAGGCCAAATAGAAGTCAGCTTAATTAGCTAAGTGCTTATATAACGTCGTCACTTAAGTACTCATTTTTAAGCAGTACATAGTTATCCGCAGATACTTTTAAAAATGTAAGCTCTTGCTCGGTAAGCGCTCGAGCTTGCTTAACTGGACTGCCTACATATAAGTAACCAGACTCCAAACGCTTATTTGGTGGCACCAATGAACCCCCGCCAATAATCACATTATCTTCAACAATGGCATTGTCCATAATAATTGCGCCCATTCCCACCAATATACGATTACCTAACTGACAACCATGTAACATAACTTTGTGCCCAACCGTTACATCATCACCAATTATAAGCGGATAACCTTCGGGGTTACTTTTGGTTGCTCGCGATAAATGCAGCACGCTACCATCTTGTATATTAGTACGCTCACCAATGCGTATATAGTTTACATCACCACGGGCAGCAACTAACGGCCACACGCTGCTATCATCACCCAAAGTAATATCGCCAACCAATACCGATGATTCATCTATATAAACAGACGCATTAAATGAAGGGATAACACCTTTATAAGAACGGATTGTCATATCTGCACCTTTAACTAACAGTTATATTAAATTAAGAGTGTAACAGCAGAGCTTATTTAAGTGCCACAAAAGCAGTAATTGTTTATAAAACTATCAGTTTTAGGCGCTTTAGCTCAGTTACTGAGCGAACGTCGTTTTTTTTTAGTTTTTCAGTAAAAAATGCTTGATCTGTTTTCGGATCTCCCTATAATGCGACCCCACTGAGACGGGAAACGTCAACGCCTAGCGAGACACGAACTACTCAGAGAGTTAAATAAAACTTCGGTTTTAAATTGTCGAAAGAAAGTTTAAAACAAAGTATTGACTCGAA
>NZ_JBEOOE010000023.1:0-57463 GCF_040308885.1 Pseudoalteromonas sp. 120-MNA-CIBAN-0494 | reverse complement strand
AGGGCTAACTATTCCGATTCATCCCATCGACGCCGCTTCGCGTCGATCAATGGGTTTTCTCGGAAAATTTCGATAAAAACAGCAAGATTATAATAATAAAGAGATATAAATGAGTGACTTAACTGCAATAGCTAATCTATCAATATTATTGGTCGAGCCTTCAGAAGTGCAGCAAAAACTGATCATAAAATCATTAATACAAAGTGGTGTAAAACAAATAGAAACCGCCACTACACAAACCCAAGCTTTAACCCTACTTGCAAATTACAACCAGATTTAGTTATTAGCAGTATGTACTTAGCTGACGGCACCGCCGATTCACTGCTACAAAACATTAGGTCGAACCCGCGCACAGAGCACCAAGCATTTATGTTGGTGTCGAGCGAGCGTAATAAAAAGTATCTTGAGCAATTAAGGCAATCGGGCGTGTTAGCTATTTTACCTAAGCCCTTTACCAGCGAAGCTATTACCCGAGCGCTTAAAGCTACCTTAGATATAATTAGCGAACAAGAAGTAGAGCTTGAACACTTTGATGTTACTTTGCTGCGCGTATTAGTGGTTGACGATAGTCGCTTTGCTCGTAAACATATTATTCGGGTGCTTGCTGGTATGGGAATACCTGCGCCGGTAGAGGCTGAGAATGGCAAACAAGCAATTGAGCAGCTAAACGAGCAAGCGTTTGACTTAATAGTAACCGATTACAATATGCCGGAAATGGATGGCAGAGAACTAACCGAAGCGGTTAGAGGCTCAAATAGCTACTCGCACATTCCTATTTTAATGGTGAGCTCAGAAGCCAATGAAACCCACCTAGCAAACATCTCTCAAGCCGGAGTGGATGCCATATGCGACAAACCGTTTGAACCAGCAACAGTGAGAGATTTACTATTTAAAATAATGTCTTAACAAGTTTAAGCAAGTACTCGAAGAAATAGCAGTATTTTAAGTTATTAACCTGATCTCTGGTTAAGAGATTTACTAACGTATTGAATCATAGTTATATTTAATTTTATTTTCTCTAGCCAGAGGTTTTCAGTGAAAACAAGGCGAATTTACGCGTCAATAGCTGGCCTATTGCAAGAAAATTCAACGCAGTTAGCGCTGAAAATAGCTGCTTGAGATAAGTTTATTATCCGGAGCTCAGGTTTATTACTTTACCCCGAATATTTAGGGTATAAAGCAATAAAGAGACAATTTTATTTTTGCTATTTATATACTAAAGTATAAAGGTTAGTAACTCCTGACTACTTTAGCTAAGGACACATTATGTCTGATCCCGATATCAATAATCTCAATAGTAAAGACGCTGCTGGTGAGCAAATAGAGGCAATTGTTGCAGCAAAAAAAAATGGCTATAGATGAAATTCTCAAAGAAAAAAGAATTGCAATTGCAGAGATCAGAGCTGAAATGGACTTAGCTATAGATGAAATACTCTGTGAGTCGGACAACCCTGAAGAAGGGCTTAAAGTTAATGATATGGCCGAAGCAGTTAAAAGAAAACGCAAAAAAGGCAAAAGAGACAGTGATAGAAGAGTGCGCGATGCTGATTACGACAGCCATGAGAAAAAGCACCGTGAAACATAAAATTAATAGTACCAGCGTTGGTTATTGTAATAGTTCAATGGTGAGTTAACTACCCAGAACACCTTATACATGCAACATTACTTATGCAAAAGGCCAATTTTATTGGCCTTTTGCATACTTATTACCAGAATTAAAGCTAGACTAAAGAGTAGGGTGGCAGAGTTAATTAACCTGCTCTTGGGTTAATGGCATTAAACATAATTAGTTGGCTCACTGGTAGAAAACATTAAATAATAATCTTACAGCTGCCCTAACCTGTAAATAAGCAATGCGGTTTTTTTTATGTTTTTATCAAGGCTAGTTAAATCGGCAGTTTCGTTTTTAGTGTGCGCGCCACTGCCCATTAAGCCCAAGCCATCAAGCGCCATATTAACATGGCTTGCGGCAAACGAAATATCTGCAGCGCCTGCATTGCGTGGGTTGGCAGCTACTACTTTGTTGAAGCCTAAGTCGTGGCTTGCGTCGCTGTATAATGCTAATAGCTTTTTATTGCCATCAGTTAATGCCATTGGCGGGTAACCGTCTTCAAAAATAAGCTCTGCTTTACTGCCATTTAAACTGTTGCTAGCAATGAGTTGCATTGACCTTTTTGCGTTTTCGAATTGTTTTGGTGAAAGTGCGCGTAAATCGCCTGCTATATGTACGGTTTGTGCTATTACATTACTTTTACCAAACGCAGTTGCTGACGAATTAGCGCTGTCGTAGTCGGCATTTGTGCCACCCACAATAAGCCCTGGGTTAAAAGTTAAATTAGGTTGTGTGGCAAGTTGTTCTCTAAAGCTATTTAAAATACGCGATGCTTCGTAAATAGCGCCATAGCCTACATTATCACTAAATATTTGCGACGAATGCGCCGCTGCAGCACTTACGTTTAGCGTCCAGCCGGTATAACCACGGCGCGCCGCCATGGCGGTTTTAATATTGTTATCGCCATTTTCAAAGCCTAAAGCAACGTCTGCCCACATTGCCGCATCAACAATGGCTTGTTTAGATAAGCTAAGCGGACGACCGCTGCTTTCTTCATCGCCAGTGAGTATTACTTTTATGCTTACATTTTCAAGTAAGTTAAGCGCTTGCAAGCTTTTAAGTGCGGTAATTATTATCGTGTTACCGCCTTTCATATCGGCAACGCCTGGGCCACTGGCTGTATCGGCATCAAGCTGTTTGTAGGTTGTAAAATCATCGTGTTTGGCAAAGACTGTATCTAGATGGCCGATCATCAGTATTTTTATTGCATCGGGGTTTTTACTCTCAAAGGTAGCCAATACATGCCCTGCGCGGTTAAACGCACTGCCATCCAGCCATTCTACTTTAAAACCAATGGCCTTAAATTGCTCGCTTGTAAGCGCGCCTACTTTTTTTACACCTTCAATATTAAGCGAACCGCTATTAATATTTACGGCTTGCTCTATTTCTTTAAGTGCTTGGGGAATGTTTTTATCGACCTGTTTTACTATTTCACGCTCATTTTTATCAAGCGCAGCATGACTTATAAGCGGTAAGGTACTAGCAAGTGTGAGAATGATTGCATGGCTAAATTTTAAAAATGACATAACAGCATAATAAGTGAGAAATAAGAGTATTTAATATGAAGTAAAATTAATAAGGATTCAATAGAAGTAGATTGTGATTTTTAACTAATTTTATAAGCAATAACGAGTTACAAGTTTAAGGGTGAACGCGTTATTAGTTTAAACACAGGTATTTAAATATAACCACTTAATTAATAATCAACGGGTATAATTAATCAGCTATACGTCTGATATTACTGAACTCCACCATTTTGGGGTTTTGCTACATTTAGAAAAGGTAAGGCGAAGCTAACTAACTGTTTACAGTTGTTTATTTTATAGCTTGGTTAAGTTTTTGTAATATAGGGGTATTTCGATTTGTGAAATGACAAATATCGTAGGCTAATTTTTAGTCGTGCCGTTGTAACCTCCGGCTGCTGTGATACTATAGTGATACATTACTTAAGTTCTAGATAGGATTTTTTATGAAAGTTGAGCTAGTTACGACTCTTAAACGCCAAGCTACTAAAATATTAGCTGATCTTCATACTTCAAAAGAGCCTGTGTTAATTACAGAACATGGTAAACCATCTGCTTATCTAGTTGATGTTGATGATTATGAATTCATGCAACAACGAATAGCAATCCTTGAAGGTGTAGCGCGCGGTGAACAAGCTATTAAAAATGGCCATTTATTCTCTAATCAAGAAGCAAAAGAGAAAATGAGTAAATGGCTGAAATAATATGGACATCTCCAGCTCTCGATGATTTAAATTATGTTGCTGAATATATTGCTTTAAATAATCTGATTGTGGCTAAAAAATTGGTTCAAAAAGTATTTGAGAAAGTATCAAGGTTAGAAGATCATCCAGAATCAGGTAAAAGGCCTGCTGAGCTAAATAACTTAAACTACCGAGAAGTTATTGTTAATCCGTGTCGTATTTTCTATAAAATTGAAAATGATAAGGTTTATATTTTACATGTAATGCGACAAGAGCGAGATTTACGCAGGTTTCTTTTACAGAATTAAATACGGTTAACAAGTAAATCCACTAGTATGAAAATTTGGCTGAATCCATCTTGATTACTAAGAAAATCGCAAATTAAAATAGAGCGACAAGTGCAGTTTAAAAAATATAACAGGGCTTTTAAACGACCAAAATTTTTCTCTTAAACAGCTCTCAGCCCATATTTAGGACAAGCAACCACCAGGTTTAATACCACTTGTATTAAACCTGACAGCCAAAATCTACCAAGCTACATTTAATTAGTCGGCATTAAATAAATTTCGCGTACGCTGTTGCGCTGGTTTGCTTCAATAGCAAAAAGTACTGCGTCAGCGACATCTTGTGGGTCGAGTTTGTCGGGTTTAGCTTCATCAAAAAATGAGGTATTTACCATACCTGGTGCTATGGTTGTACAGCGGCCATTCCACTCACTCATTTCCTCAGCTAAGTTTTGTCCAAAGCCATAAGCAAACCATTTAGTTGCACCGTAAATAGAGCCGCCAATTGGCTTACGGCCAGCAGCAGAGCTGGTTAAAATGAAGTGTCCGGTGGTTTCGCGTAAATATGGCAGTGTTAATTTTGCGCTCCACAATAGGGCTTTAATGTTTATATCGATCATGGTTGACCACTCATCCGGATCACCTTTTTCAGTGCCAGCAGTTGAAACCCCCATGCCTGCGTTAGCAAAGGCTACATCTAATCGGCCAAACTTTTCAATGCCTTTGGTAACTACGTTTTCGAGCGCGGTAAAGTCGGTGGCATCTGCGGCTACAGCCATTGCGTTATCTGATCCTAGCTCGGCAACAAGTTGGTTAAGTTGCTCTTCTCTACGGGCGGTTAATATAACTTTATGACCGTTGTTTACTAAGGTTTTTGCCGTTGCTTCACCAATGCCACTAGAAGCGCCGGTTATGAGTACTATTTTCTCTTTTGCCATGGTTTTTTCCTTATTAACAAATGAATGAAGGCGCAGCTCAATGTGCGCCATGCAGTTATTGCGCTATGTCAAAATTGACTGATAAATCGTCAGCTTGCGTTAGACTAATTTGTTTCAGTTGATAAATATTAAAGTCTGCATCTACTTGCTCTGCATCGTCTATGTGTGCGCTACACGTATAACCAAGTTGGTAGTCGCCTGGTGTTATGAATGCGAGTTCAAATTCGTATTCATTATCGTCCGCATCAAATACAACATTGGCAGTCGCCAGCGGAGCGTTATCAGGCGTTTGGTCATCTATTTCATGCATATCTGTTGGGGTTTGTGCCTGCGCAGAGTAAAGGTAAACAGCATGGCCAAATGATGAATCATCAGCGGCAAGACCAATGTTGTCAGTCTCGCAATTGTTTATAAGTGTTTGGCTTACAGAGCCTTCAATATCTTGTGATTCAGAAAGGTTTTGTAAACGCACACCGCGAGGTTTTAAAAATATTTCGTCATTATTTTGTGGATCAACTAACGATTTTTTTAAATCAAACTCTAATACAAACTCGTTGTCGGTTTGATTGAGTGTAAAGCCATCTAGCTGAATTTCACCCACGCCATCGTTACCTTTTCTTTTTACGATAAGCGGTGCAATGCTGCCGTCTTCATAAACTACGTGAGATGTTAAGCTAAGGTTGTTCGTGTCGCCGTTTATCACTTGTGCGCGGATCCACGAATAATCCCCAGCAGGTACTTCTTGATCGTCAAGTAATTGAAAAATATCGTCGCCCGTATAGTCTAGTAAATTGACCATTTGCGCTAAGGTGGAATCGTTTTTAGAGCGAGTTGCAAAGCTAACTTCTTCACCTGCTTGGGCTTTAATTGTTATTGAATCAAACACTACGTTAACTTGTTTTAAACCAGTGACTGGTGCGTCGGAAATGCCTAAGCTAAAAGTGGTTTTATCACTTGCTTGCGGTGGGGTTGTTTCAGCCTCGTCATTTGATGAGCCACAGCCTGCTAAGGCAAAAATAATAGCGCTACTTAATATTGTTGATTTAAAGTTCATGCTTGTTTCCTTTTATTTGATTTGTTAAGTGTATGTATTTAACCCTTAACCTAAATTGAATTAAAAATATGAAGAGTTAGAACTTTTAACATGCTGTTTTAAATGGTTTTTAATTTTATCGATTTAATTGTTTTTTACTATATACTCGCGCCACTTCTTTTGAAGTCGTTTTTATTAAATTTAACCATAATTTTGCTGAGTTTCAGCCACATTTATCGGAACAAACATGAAAGATAAACTTTTAGCATTTTGGCAAAGCCATTCAGAAACAATCATCACTTTAGGATACAAAGTGATTTTAGCTTTGGTGATTTTAATTGCCAGTGGCGTAATTGCCCGCGCTGTTAAAAGAGCAGTTAATGGCTCTAAATCGCCGCTTAATAAATTAGATAAAACTTTGCTGCCTATTATCTCTCGCCTTTCGAGTTACTTGGTTTATATAATTGGCTCGTTATTTATTTTAGATATTTTTGGGGTCAATACCGCCAGTTTAGTGGCACTAATGGCCGCTGCAGGTTTAGCAATTGGTTTGGCGTTAAAAAGTACGTTAAGTAATATAGCTGCAGGTATTATGTTATTAATACTGAGACCTTTTAAAGTAGGTGACTTTATTGATGCCAGTGGTACATCGGGTACGGTGAGCGAAATAAACTTATTCACTACTATTTTTAAAACCACCGACGGCCTTTATATAGCCTCTCCTAACGGCAAAGTGTGGGGTGGTAATATTAAAAACTTTACCCGTAACGGTAAAAGACGCATGGATATTGTAGTGGGTATTTCGTATGCCGATTCAATAGACGATGGCTTAAATGTACTTAAACAAATAGCCAGCTCAGAAGGGCGTTTACTAGCAGAGCCAGCGCCAAAAGTAATGGTGGTATCTATAGCCGAAAGTTCGGTAAACCTACAATTACGCGCATGGACTGTAAATGGTGATTACTGGCAAACAGTGTGGGATCTTAATAAGCGCGTTAAAGAGTCTATTGAGCAAGCAGGGCTAACAATTCCATTCCCGCAGCGCACTTTGCACTTACCTGAGTCGCTAGCAACAAGCGTTACAATTAATAAAGACACTGCAAAAGTAGATTAATATTAGCAGTATCAGCACACATAAAAATAGCGAGCTAAGGCTCGCTATTTTTTGTTGTATCGTTTGTAATTATTTAACCTGAACTCTGGTTAAGAGATTTACTAACGTATTGAATCATATTTATATTTAATTTTATTTTCTCTAGCCAGAGGTTTTCAGTGAAAACAAGGCGAATTTACGCGTCAATAGCTGGCCTATTGCAAGTGAATTCAACGCAGTTAGCGCTGAAAATAGCTGCTTGAGATAAGTTTATTATCCGGAGCTCAGGTTATTTAGCTTAAGTAAGTAATTAACCTTCTAATTGAAAGTCGTACACTGAGCCTAAATTAAGTAGTTGGGTTAGCTCATCAAGTGCTTGGTAACTTTCGCTCAGCAGTGCTGGGTCGGCAAAGTCTTTAGCACCTAATTGATCGCGGTAGTTACGTTGTGCCCAGTTACACAATTGCGTGTATTTAGTGTCGGTTAAAATAACGTCTGGGTTTACTGCAGCGAGTTCTTGCTCGTTCAAAGCAACCCGTAAACGCAAGCAAGCTGGGCCGCCGCCATTTTGCATACTTTGGCGTAAATCAAAAAAGCGTACTTGGTTTATAGGATTATCGGCCATGATCATTTCTTCAATGTAGTCGTTAACCGCGCTATTACGTTGGCACTCTTTTGGCGCTACTAATAACATAGAGCCATCACTTAGGCTTACTAGCTGGCTGTTAAATAAATAACTACTAACTGCATCTTGAATACTTACTTTACTTGTAGGTACTTCAATAATATAAAATTGTTTATTACCAATGTAGGCTTCGCGAATATCTTGCAATGCTTGCTGCTGATTTAAAAATGCTTGCTGATGACACAGCAGTACGTTGGCATTACCTACAGCAATAACGTCGTTATGAAACACCCCTTGGTCAATCACATCTGGGTTTTGCTGCAGTAAAATTTGGCTGGTATCTTTTAAATTATGTAAGCGGCAAATAGCTTCTGAGGCTTCGAGGGTTTGCCTTGCAGGAAATTTAACCGGTTTTGGTAAATGGCTGTTAAATGCACTGGCCCCAAACACAAACATTTCTAGGCCTTGCTCGCCATGGCTGTCGCAAAAACGGGTGTGGTTTGCTGCACCTTCATCACCAAAAAAGCCTTGATCGGGTAAATGGGTATGATGCGCAAAGTGGTTTTGGTTATTAAACATTGCTTTTAACAACCGCGTTGTGGTGGCAGGCTCTAACGAGCGATGAAACTTATTGTTTAAATTTGCAGCGGTAAAGTGCACTTTACCATCGGTTGTATCGGGCGATGGCGACACAGTAGCGGCGTTTGCTGTCCACATTGCTGAGGCTGAATAACATGCGCGTAATAAAATAGGATCGGCGTTAAAAGCTTTATTAATAACTTGCGCGTCGTTACCGCTAAACCCTAGGCGGCGCAGTATATTTAAGTCGGGGCGTGCATGGGGTGCAAATACACCTTGAGTTAAGCCTTTATCGTGCATGGCTTTCATTTTTTCAAGGCCTTGAAGTACCGCCTCTTGGGGATTTGAAAAGCTAGCGGCGTTATTTAACGAAGCAACGTTACCATACGATAACCCCGCATAATTGTGAGTAGGGCCAACTAAACCATCAAAATTAACTTCTAAGGCAGGCATACACATTCCAAATAAATTGTTTAATAGAACTAACAATACAATGCATTGGGTTTACTTGCAAAGCGACACCAACAAGAAAAGCTTAACGGCTGAGAATACGCTCTTTATCAGCGGTAGTACGCGGATTATTTGGCTCGTTTACTTGCCAAAAACTAACATCTAAACGCCATAGTAAATAAAGTGTGTGATATAAATTAAACATAGCTTTTCCTTTGATTTTTTTTAAACACATAAAGTAATAGGAAGAAGTATGCCAACGTTTAATTGAATATTTTATGAATACGAATCAATGAATTAGTGTTTTATATAAAAAAGTTGCTAGCTTTTTGCACTTATATGGTGGGTTTTTTGGGCTGTATGCACTTATTTGATACACGCGCTATTTTAAACGGTTTATGCATTAATCAGATAAATCGTTAACGACTAAGTCGAGTAACTGCATTAGTTGTTTTGCTTGCTCTGTATTTACGTTATTAAATTTACACAGCACTTTGCTAGGTATATCAGCCGCTTTTAGCTTTAGTGATTGCCCCTGTTGAGTGAGTTGCACTAAACGCTTGCGCTTGTCGTGCTCGTCTTTTACTACGGCAAGTAATGACTTGTCGGTCATTTTTTTTAGTATTTGGGTCATTGCACCGCCATCAATCGCGGTGTTATTTATAAGCTCGGCAATGGTTATTTGGTCCTGCTCCCACAATGCCATCATTACTACATACTGCGGGTAAGTTAAATTAAGCTCAGCTAACGGCTCCCGATAAGCGCGAGCAATACTATTAGAGGCCATATATAAACGATGACATAACTGATTTTTTAATTTTAACTGCTCAAATGACATGCTTTAACCTCTTTGCTGAATAAAGTGCATTTTAATTTGCATGCAAAGTATTTGCAATCTATATTTAGTTGCTCTATTATTTTGCACACAAACTAAATAAGTTAATTAATTTTTTAAATTTTGGAGTTCATTATGAATGTATTACAAAACGTTGCCTATACAGCAAAAGCAACTGCAACCGGTGGCCGTGAAGGCACTGCTAAATCTGATGATGGTCGTTTAAATGTAGATTTATCAACTCCTAAAGGCTTAGGCGGCGATGATGGTAAAGGAACTAACCCTGAACAGCTATTTGCAGCAGGTTACGCGGCATGCTTTATTGGTGCGCTTAAATTTGTAGCGGGCAGCGAGAAAATTACTCTGCCAAGTGACACGCACATTAACTCAGAAGTGTCGATTGGCGCTATTGACGGTGGTTTTGGTATTGCAGTTAAGCTAGCGGTGTCGCTGGGTGATATGGATAAAGCGCAAGCACAGGAGCTTGTAGATAAAGCGCACTTAGTATGCCCATATTCAAACGCAACACGCGGCAATATTGAAGTTGAGCTGTCGGTTATTTAATAACGGCACTCGCTAATATTTAAAAAGCACACAATAACCTTGTGTGCTTTTTTGTTTTTGAGGTCATAAAAATAAATATACGAAAAATCGTATATTCACTATTTCATATATTCATTTTTTGTTTTATTGTGTACATATTAACGATACGAGGACGCTATGGAACAATTCAACCCCCTGCAATTTTATAAATGCCTAGCGGACGATACACGGTTAAAGGCCATACTGCTTATTGCTGATCAGCAAGAGTTATGTGTTTGCGAATTAGTTGCGGCACTTAATTTAAGCCAACCTAAAGTGTCACGTCATTTAGCACAGCTTCGCCAATGCGGATTGCTTACAGATCGAAAACAAAACCAATGGGTGTACTACAGTATTAATAAGGCACTACCAGATTGGGCACAAACAGTAATTACGCAAACACGTGTTGCAACAGCAGCATTTTACAAAAGTGATTTAGAGCGCTTAAATGCTATGGGTAATCGCCCTGAGCGCTGTTGCTAAGTAACCTGATCTGTGGGTAATAAACTTATCTCAAGCAGCTATTTTCACTGAAAACCTCTGGCTAGAGAAAATAAAATTAAATATAACTATGACTCAATACGTTAGTAAATCTCTTAACCAGAGTTCAGATTAAGTAATTAATATAACAAAAGGTATTTTATTATGACCATTAAAGTAGGCATTAACGGTTTTGGCCGTATGGGGCGTTTAACGCTGCGCGCAGCGGTTGACTGGCCAAATATAGAGTTTATAAAAGTAAATGATATAGCGGGCGATGCTAAAACCCATGCCCATTTATTGGAGTTTGACTCAGTGCATGGGCGTCTACATCATTCTGTTACTGCTACTAATAATATTATTGAGGTTGGCAAACACAATATAACTGTAAGCAACCATAAAACCATTAACGACAACGATTGGTCTGGTTGCGATGTAGTAATAGAAGCCAGCGGTAAAATGAAAACGACCCAGTTACTAAATGCGTATTTAGCCCAAGGTGTTAAACGCGTGGTGGTGACCGCACCGGTAAAAGAAGAGGGCATTTTAAATATAGTAGTAGGGGTGAACGATCATCTTTATAAGCCAAGTGAGCACAAAATAGTTACTGCGGCCTCCTGTACCACCAACTGCTTAGCGCCTATTGTAAAAGTGCTGCAACAAAAAGTGGGAATTAAACACGGCTCCATAACCACTATTCATAGTACTACCAACACGCAAACCATTATTGACGCACCACATAAAGACCTACGCCGAGCACGTTCTTGTGGCACAAGTTTAATACCAACAACAACAGGCAGCGCAACAGCCATTACGCATATTTTTCCTGAGCTTAAAGGCAAATTAAACGGCCATGCTGTACGTGTACCACTTACTAATGCCTCAATTACCGATTGTGTGTTTGAACTGCAGCGCAGCGTTAGTGAAGATGAAGTAAATGGCTGGTTTAAAAGTGCGGCTAATAACGAGCTTAAAGGTATTTTAGGTTACGAGGAAAAACCACTGGTATCGATTGATTACGCAACCGATCCGCGCAGCAGCATAATAGATGCGCTTTCAACTATGGTAATTAACAACACTCAGCTTAAATTATACGCTTGGTACGATAACGAGTGGGGCTATGCAAATCGTACTGCAGAGCTAATGCTTAAAGTTGGTTTAAGTGATCAATCAAATTAATAGGCTAATTTAATGTTTGCGCAACTAGCTAACTTACCAAGCTCACTAAAACAGTATTTTATCATTACCGGCAATTATTGGGCTTTTACTTTAACCGATGGCGCACTGCGAATGTTAGTGGTGCTGTATTTTCATCAGTTAGGTTATGGCGCATTAGCGATTGCTATGTTGTTTTTGTTTTATGAAATATTTGGCGTGATCACTAACTTAGTGGGGGGATGGTTAGGAGCGCAACTTGGCTTAAATAAAACCATGAATATAGGCTTAGGGCTGCAAATACTTGCGCTTGCTATGCTTTGCGTGCCAACAGATTGGTTAACGGTTGCTTATGTAATGGCAGCACAAGCGTTAAGTGGGATTGCCAAAGATCTTAATAAAATGAGCGCCAAAAGCGCGATTAAATATTTGGTGCCGCAAAACAGCAGCGGGCAAAGTAAATTATATAAATGGGTTGCCATACTTACTGGCTCTAAAAATGCATTAAAAGGAGTGGGCTTCTTTTTAGGTGGGGTACTGCTTACTTTATTTGGTTTTGTTGGTGCGTTGTTTACTTTAATCGTTTTATTGAGTGTTGCCTGGGTTATAAGTTTAGTCTTTTTAAAAGGCGATATAGGTAAGGCCAAAAACAAACCTAAATTTAAAACGTTATTCTCTAAATCTCGCGCTATTAATTTACTTAGCACAGCACGATTGTGTTTATTTGCCTCGCGAGACGTGTGGTTTGTAGTGGCTCTGCCTGTGTATTTAGCCACGCAATTTAACTGGAACCATACTTGGGTGAGTGGCTTTATGGCACTGTGGGTAATAGCGTATGGGTTAGTGCAATCGCAAGCACCGCGAATTACTGGGCAAGTTATTACCTCTGGTTTTAATACAGTTAATAAAGCATATAAATGGGTTACGCTATTGTGCGTTGTAACTGGCATTTTAGCGCTGCTAATGCAATTTAATAGTGCGGTAAATTATCCGCTTATAGTGGGCTTATTTATTTTTGGTGGGGTGTTTGCTGTTAACTCATCGCTACATAGTTATTTAATAGTGAGCTTTGCCAGCAGTGATGGTGTGTCGCTCGATGTAGGCTTTTATTACATGGCCAATGCCATGGGGCGCTTACTGGGTACTGTGCTTTCTGGTTGGGTATTTCAGCTTTATGGGTTAGTGGCGTGTTTATGGGTTAGTGTTTTTTTACTCATTATGGCTGCAATAGCCACCGCTTTTTTGGCTAAACATGAAGGCTAAACTTTTGTATGAGATTGCTGTTTTTACACTAAATTAATAGCTTCATTTTATAGAACAACTAAACTATATACGTTAATTAATTAAAGGGTGTGATGAATGCGGGAAATAGCGTTAGCAAAAAAGTTATTGTGGCTCTCAGTGGGCAGTATATTTATAACTGTATTAGTACTGTCTAGTATTTTATGGTGGCAGTTATCATTAAGTAATAAAGATTTAGCGGCCAAGTCTGAAGAATATATAGTTGCTGAAGTAGAAGAAAAACTTAATGCAAACGCGGCTGTTTACGGTGAAAGTATAGCTGGGTTTATTAACGAAGCCTACCGAATTCCCTATACATTGGCAGCATTACTTAGCGACGCAGCCCAGCAAAATAGCTTAAACCGAGATACAGTGGTAAGTATTAACCACGCTATTATTGAAAAAAACACTCTTTTATCATCGGTTTACTCACAGTTTGAAGCCAACGCTTTTGACGGCCAAGACGCCTACTTTCAGCAAGGCTATAAACATTCTGTTGATGGTGCTGGCACACTTGAAGTATATATTACCCGCGACGAAAACGGTGTTATTGAACAGCAAAAAGTAGCTAACGCCGCAGATAAATACATTACAACACTTAACGAGTTTGGTATTCGAGAGGCACATTGGTATTTATGTGCTAAAGACACACTTAAGCCGTGTATTATGGAACCCTACCTATACGAAATTCCCTCTGGCGATTCGGTTATGCTAACGTCTTTAACAGTGCCTATTTTAAAATCAGGGCAGTTTATTGGTATTACTGGCGCTGACTTAACACTACCTACATTTCAAACCATGACAGAGCAGCTTTCTAAGCAACTTTATAATGGCAAAGCAAAAGTAACCTTGCTGAGTGATTTGGGGTTAGTGGTTGGTAGCAGCCATTATAAATCTAAATTAGGGCGTCCTTTTAAAGAAGCTGTTAACGCAGTAACGATTAATAATTTAGAAAAGCTAAAAGATCACAGTGGTATTTTTAAAGCTAACGATCAGTATTTAGTTAATTACCCAATTAATATTAAGCTTGCTAATAGGCAGTGGTCGTTAATTATAGAAGTACCAGCAGAGCTTGCACTGGCAGGGCCGCAAGCTCTTTCGCAAAACATGCAGCAAACTGCGCAGTCACTAGGGGTTATTATTTTAATAACCGGTTTAGCAATTGCAGTTGTTGCTTTTATTGTTATGAAGCTAGTTATTGGCAGTATTGTTGCTCCACTGCAGCAAATTCAGCAACGCGTTGATAACCTTGCCAGCTCAGAGGGCGACTTAACTCATACGCTGCATGTAGAGTCGCATGCAGAGCTAATTGCATTAGCCGATGGCTTTAATCGATTTTTAACTAAGCTTAGAGTGTTAATTGCACAGCTAAAAGATGTGTCTGATCAAACTAAGCAGCAAGGTAAAATTGCCCAGCATATTGCTATTGATACTAAACATAATGTACAGGCGCAGTTTCACGAAATTGAAAGCGTAGTTACCGCAATGAATGAAATGAGCGCAACTGCGCTTGAAGTTGCTCGCGCATCAGAACAATCGGCGCAACAAGCGGGTGAAATTAATAACTTAGTGGTAAGCAGTGAAACGAGTTTGTCATCAGCCATGAGCCAAGTTAAAACCATGTCTGAGGAAATCAAAGAAGCTAACCAAGCGGTGCAAAAAGTGGCGTCGCGCAGTAACGATATAACGCAAATTTTAGATGTGATTCGTACTATTTCAGAGCAAACCAATTTACTTGCGCTAAATGCTGCAATTGAAGCTGCACGAGCGGGTGATCATGGTCGAGGCTTTGCGGTTGTTGCAGACGAAGTGCGTGCACTGGCGTCAAAAACGCGCTCATCAACCGATGATATTAGTCGATTAATTGATAGCTTGTTGCTTGAAGTAGGTAATGCCTCAACGGTTATCGAAAAAGGCGTAGTACGGGCACAAAGTGCAGTTGATGAAACTTCAGTAGCGTTTGATGCACTGCACAGCGTGGTAATTAAAGTGGACGAAATTACCAATCAAATTACGCATATTGCTACCGCAGCTGAAGAGCAAAGCTTAGTGAGCGAAGAAATAAACCGTAATTTAACGCTGATATCAGACGCGGCTTCGCAGCTATCTGATTTATCTTCACAAGCAGGCGACAGCAGTGAAGTACTTAATAAATTAGTTGCGCAACAAGACTCAGAACTTAATAAGTTAAAAACGTAATAGTTATTTAGCACTGAGACAAAATAAAAACGGCAGTAATTTAAATTACTGCCGTTTTTGTTCAAATAACTAAAATGAGACGTTTATAAGCTTTTTATGATCTTAAACATTTGATCTATCATTGGCTGAGCCAGTGACTCAACACCCGGGCGATTAAAATAACCACGTAAACCAGTAAACTGCACTTCAAAAAAGCGTGCATACTCTTGCGCAGATATATTATTACTTAACTCATTTTTTGCTATTGCTTGTTCAAAAAGAACCGAAAGGTAGTTTTCAAATTTATCAATTAAATCTAAGCTTAGTTGATATAAATTGCTGTCTTTATCTGCAAATTCACAGTTGGCCTTTACCAGCATACAAATAGCACTAGGCGCACTTTCTTTTTTTGTTATTACATTTTCAACAAAAGCGCGCAGCCCACCCAAAATAGTATCTGATGTGGATAGGCACTCTTTAATCTGGCTCTCCATTTGTACTGTGTAGTCTCGTAAAGACTCAATATAAAGCCCTTCCTTAGAGCCAAAAGCAGAGTAGATACTGCCAGGTCGCATATTAATAGCTTCTTGTAAATCACGCGTCGATGTTGCATGAAAACCCTTTTCCCAAAATAGCTGACTTGCAAGGCGGACAACTGTCTCACGCTCAAACTTAATCTTATTCGCCATCTCATTTCTCAATTATTTGAACACATGCTCAATTTTAACTTGAACAACTGCTCAAAATAAAATGGTATGTGTCTCGAAGTTAACTAACTAATTATTTATTGGAGCTAAACATGACAGAATTTACTTTATATACAGCAGAAAATGCACCTGAAGAATCAAAATCTCTTATGGCCGATTCAGTAGCTGCGTTTGGTATGGTACCGAACCTACATGCAGTAATGGCAGAAGCACCTACTTTACTTAAAGGTTATCAAGTACTGCATGAGCTGTTTCAAAACACGTCATTTAATGCTGAAGAATTAACGGTTGTATGGCAATCAATTAACGTTGAACATAACTGTCATTATTGTGTGCCAGCCCACAGTGCAATTGCAGCGTCAATGAAAGTTGATCAAGGTATTGTTGATTCGCTAGTAAATAAAACACCACTTGCTGATCCTAAGCTTGAAGCACTTCGTGAAACCACACTTGCAATGGCACGTGACCGCGGTGTGATAAGTGATGAGCAGATTGAAAAGTTTTTTGCAGCGGGTTATGGCAAGCAACAACTGCTTGAAATTATTGTAGGCTTATCGCAAAAAGTAATGAGTAACTACACTAACCACCTTGCAGATACGCCAGTTGATGAACCATTTAAAAAATTCATAAAGTAGTTTATAAATTCTAAGTAGTTATGAAAAAGGCAGCCTTGGCTGCCTTTTTCAATTAAATGTTGTTATAAACGCTTTATTGAAACTTAACCTGCTGGTTACTGCGTGTATAGGTTCGGGTTGCAGGTTTAGTCCACTCGCCTTTTTTTAAGTACGAGGTTGATACAATAAATTCATCACCTTTAATTTCGCTGGTAGACTTAACTTTAGTTATGCCTTCTTTATTTCCCGTTACTTCTTCATAGGCTACAAACTGAGTAGGGCTAAGTATCTTCATTGTGCCTTTAGTGTAAAACCCCGCCGTAGTGAAATAATAAAATACTAATGAGTCTTTTTTACTATCGTAAAATATCATCGACTCGCCGCCATACTCTCCTTCATTGATTGAATGTATAGTACGAATAGCTTTACCGTTTAAAGCCCGCTGCCATTTACTAATGTCTTGCTTTGGCTTTGCGCCTTCAGGGACTGTAAAATTAGCCTGCCATGTGCCTAAATATGGCTTAAATGCGCTGAGCTCTTTAGCTAAATCAGCTGGATGTGCATTTACAATGGTTGTAAATACAATGCAAAAGGTTAGTATCAGTGTTTTTAAATATGACATAATTACTGCCTAGTATAAGTGAATCTGGGTATGGCCTAGATACAGTATAGGTGAGAGTTACTTGATTAAAAAAGCATTATTACTTTTTTCGATTGGTTTTTTGTGTGTATTAACCGTAGGAGGGCTGTTTAGCTATTGGCCCACAATTGCCGCAAGTGTGTACGTAGTTATGAGTACAATTACCATTTTAGTTTATAAATGGGACAAACGTTTGGCCATGAGTAAAAAGCAGCCAGTGGTGAGAGTGCCTGAGCGAACTTTACACCTTTTAGCATTATTATGTGGCTGGCCGGGGGCGTTAATCGCTCAGCAATGGTTTAGGCATAAATCACAAAAGCGTATTTTTATAGCCGTACTTTGGCTCACCATAATTATTAACTGCAGTGCGTTATTTGGCGGCTACTATTATTGGCAACTAGGGTAAAACATTACTCGTAGATAGCTTAAAGTAGTTCAAAAAATGACTATTAATTAAAATATTAAAAATAAAAAGGAATAATATTAATGAAATCTTTTATTTTAGGTCTTGGCCTAATGTTTGTAAGCCTGCCAGTATTTGCGAATGACTTAGAGCCCGCAATAAAAGACTTTGGCTTTTTTTATAATGTACCCTCACATGCACCTATAACGCAAAACACACATTTTAAAATTGCCTTTGATGTTGGTAAAGGCGCGCAAAAAGGTGAGCAAAATAATGGTATGAATTCTTTAGCGCGGTTTATTAATATGCATATAGCACATGGTATTAAACCAGAAAATATAGAGCTGGCACTCGTAATACATGGCAGTGCAAGCGTAGATGTGCTTGATAATAATACATATAAAAACCGCTTTGAAGTCGATAACAAAAATCAAAGCTTAATTGAGCAATTACTTGTTAATAATACGGTGGTTTATGTATGTGGGCAGTCGGCCACGCACTATAAAGTAGCTCCTGAGCAGTTAATAAAAGGCGTAAAAATGTCGTTATCGGCAATGACAGCACATGCGCAGTTACAACAGCAGGGCTATACGCTAAACCCTTTTTAATGATAAAAAACATATTATGCTTTGGGGATTCCAATACTTGGGGTTTAAATCCGCAAACAGGAAAACGATTTAGTGCTACAGTGCGCTGGCCAGCGAAGCTTGCTGTAAAGTTAGGGGCTAATTTTACAATAATAGAAGCTGGGCAGCCTAACCGTGCTTTAGTAAACAACCCACCGTTTGCAGGTGAGTTATCGGGCGTAACTTATTTACAGTCTTACTTAAATGAACTTAAAATAGATTTAATTATTATAGATTTAGGTACTAACGATCTGAAAAATCGGTTTAGTTTAAATGCGCACGATATTGCCGCTGGGTTAACAGCATTAATAGATTCAATATTGAATTTTTATGAGCAAAGCAATGCGCCAGGCTCTCCAAAAATTTTAATACTTAGTCCCGCTCATGTACGAGAAGTCGGAAGTTACGCAGGCGTGTACAAAGGGGCAGAGCAAAAAGTAGTGCAATTAGCTGCAGCATTTGAAAATGTTGCTAGTATAAAACAATGCTCATTTTATGACTTGGCAAGGATTGTGAGTGTTTCAAATGAGGATGGTGTGCATTTAGACGAAAAACAGCATCAAAAAATTAGTGATGCATTAGAGGCGATTATTCGTGAGTTTTAATTTTTAAATATTTATTGTAAATATATTATCAGAAACTTGAATTTTCAGTTACTTATGTAATTATTAAAGGACTTTGCATAAATGGGGATACCTCAATTTACAATGAAACAGCATCCTAAAAAAATAATAGTAGTACTGCTATCAGGTGGATTTATATTTGCATTAGGTTGCTTTATTTTATTGTACTTTGCGGGTCAAAAATTAGTAGCGCAAACACATTCAGACTCACAATATTTACTCTCCCAAGTAGACGATGGTGTAGAGGAAAGCGTTCGTGTTTTAACTAAATTAAATAACCTAAATTTTACTACTTGTAACGAAGCGAATTTACTTGCTATGCGGCGGATGCTATTTGATGCCAAGTTTGCTATTGATATAGGCTACTTTAAAAATAATACATTAACCTGTACTACAGGTACTGGTATGCTTGAAAATCCTTTACCAGATAACCAACCAGATTATATTGTAAATAAAAATAAACCCTCACAAATAGGCATACGCTTTGAGCCTGAACTTTACTTATTACTCTTTACCGAGCGCCCACTAAAAGTACTAATTATTCGCCAAGGCAATTATAACCTCATACTAAAATCAGAAGTATTCGATCCTAAAATTATTGTAACGCCTAATTGGCAGGTTTTTTATAAAGAATCTGAAAACTTATTTCATTTAGCTGGGCAAACAGGGATTCATAATAATATAAAAAGTAATGACTATTTACATTACGAAACGAATATAACGTGCAGTAATAATAATAGAAATTATTGTGTTGCTTTGTATTTGCCATGGGATATATTTTTTGCCGATAATCGTCAACTATTTATTATTTCGTTTATTTTAATTTGCTTGGTGAGTATTTCGTGTGGCTTATTAGTTGATGAGCACCTAACTACGCGCCGCTCAATTGTAAGCAGGATACGTAGGGGATTAAAGAGCGGTAATTTTTATTGGGTTTATCAGCCAATAGTTAATTTACAAAGCGGAAAAATAATTGGTTGCGAGGTACTTGCGCGCTTTAAAGATGATTACGGGGTGCTTACACCGGATCAATTTATTCCTATACTTAGACAAATTAATTTAACTTGGTCTTTTACCAAAATAATGATTAACACTGTACTTAATGAGTTAGAAAGTGCAGAGCAGTTACCAAGTGGATTTAAGGTGTCATTAAATATTTTTCCTTGTGATGTAGAGCAAGGGAATGTGTTGTCATTACCGAAAATAACCGGATTAATGCAATCTAAATTTGTAATTTGTTTAGAAATAACCGAAGACGAGTATTTAGATTCAACTATTGCTCATGGCTATTTTAAAACATTAATCGAGTCGGGTTTTCGCTTGTCGCTTGATGATTTTGGCACTGGGTATTCAAACCTAAAAAACTTACATAATTTGAGTTTCCATCAGCTTAAAATAGACCGTTCATTTGTACAAGACATAGCTACGGAAGGCTTAAAAGCCTCTATGATCCCTAATATTATGGAGTTGGTACATAAATTTGGTTATACCTGTGTGGCAGAGGGCATAGAAACAACAGAGCAAGAAGTCATTTTAAAAGAAGCAGGGGTACATTACGGGCAAGGCTGGAAGTATGGCCGGCCTATGCCTATTTTAGAATTTAAAGAGTATATAGCTAGATCGATAAAGTAACGCTTAGCGTATATAAAAGCACAGGTATTACTTTAAAAATTATAATTAGGATTTACTATGGCTAAATCAATACTCACTGCTTTTTTATTTATATTTTTAGCGGCATGTTCTACTCAGTACCCAAATCAGCAAGTAATTGGTAAACAATTTCCAACGATTGACGGCGAAAGTTTAACGCAAAATAAAGTGACTATTCCAAGCGATTTTAATGCAGATAAAACACTTTTGCTTATAGGCTATAAGCAAGATAGTCAGTTTGACATTGATCGCTGGTTAATTGGCTTAGATATGAGTGGTGTAGTTATTCCTACCTACGAACTACCCACTATTGCTGGTATGGCACCTCGCATGTTTAGTGCATTTATAGACAGTGGTATGCGCAAAGGAATTCCAAAAGAGCTTTGGGCTGGGGTAATCACTATTTATAAAGACGGCGAAAAAGTACAAAAATTTACTGGTAATCAAAATCCCAATAATACCCGTGTAGTCCTTATAAATAACAGCGGTAAAATACTTTATTTTTACGATAGAGGCTTTTCAGTTGATGCGTTAAATAAGTTAAAAGCGACTATAAACTAAATTTATTGATTGCTTTTGTTTTACAGCTTTATTCTAAATGACTATTACTAGTTTTCCTCTACTGATGTTAATTTTGGCTTCGTTAATTACGGTGTGTTATGCAATAAGTAATAGTTAGTTTGGGTTAAATAAATAGATACGTAAGGCAGCAAAGCATGCTTATCGTGAGCTGTAAAACAGGTGGTTAACAACTGTGAACGAATGTAAAAACTGTATTGTAAGTTGTTCAAAAATTAGGTAGTGTTACATAAGAATTCTAAGGAAGAGTTTTATGTTACAGCAATCAGCATTTATAAAAACAAATTTAAAATCATCGGCTTGCTCGTATAATTATCAAGATATTTTAAGAACTCTCCGAGCCTTATTCAACACTATAAATATGGATGATGCACTGCCAAACGTTGAGCAACGTTCACAATATACTTTGTATTTAATTGATGGCGCCACGCATAATTGGCACAACCTTGTACCTGCAGATTTAATCGCTTTAGCGAGGCAGTATAATGTGGTGATATTTAATGTTGAGCGTAAAGCAATATGTGAGAAAAACTTACTACTTAACCATGTTAATGGTGTGTTTTATAAATCGACGCCAAGTGAGGAAGTTTTTAAAGGTTTAGTTAAAATAAATGCAGGCGAATTATGGTTTACTAGAATGATACTCTCCCAAGCATTCAGCGACATTTTAGTTGCGACCTCTTCGTTTAGTAGTTTACACGAAGGCATAGAATTAAAGCAGGACGATTATCAACATTTAACTAAACGAGAGCGTTCAGTTATTCATCTTATCGCGCAGGGGGCGAGTAATAGTGTTATCGCAGATAAATTAAATATTAGCGATCATACAGTCAAAACTCATTTATACAGTGCATTTAAAAAAACAAGTTCTCGTAATAGGGTTGAGCTGGCCAACTGGGCGCAGCGTTACATATCGGTTTTATTACCAATGAGTAAACAATAATTACATACATTAAAAATGGCTACTTTAATAAGTAGCCATTTTTATTTGTTACTTAACTTGCTTTTTTAGCCCACAAGCCTTTATCAATACCTTTAGTTATAAGATCAGTGAGTGCTTTTTCAATTGCTTGAGTAACACAAATACTCATTGGCTCGTTATCACTATAACCGGCTTCTGCCTCGGCAAGGCGCTTATAACTTACATATCTAAAAAAGCCTGCACGCATCTCTTGGCTCAATACTTTTTTACTGGTTGCTACCGAGAGTAATACTTGCCCTGTACGTACGTCTACGGCACGTAAATAAATAGATATAGCATCTTCTCTATATAATTCAGATGCACCTATACCAAAGTACTCCATTCCTAGGCCACCGGTTTTTACATTGGTGTCATAACTAATAATACCGCCTTCTAAAATAATTTTAGCTGTTGTTAATGGCGGTAAATCGGCTTGATTTGGGTTTTCTGACTGGGCAGCACGAATGATTTTCCGCTCAGTTAGAATGTTTTGTAACCCTTCGCGCTCAACCGGTGTAAACCAATCTGATTCATGCAATGCCTGAATTAATATGGAATTAGCCCCTTGAGTAACTGCGGTTGAAAAAGAGCTAACATTCGTTTGCGGTTTGTATTGACCCGTTTGATCTCTAAATGAATAAACAGAGACGGGAATGCTGCCCATTGGCTTGGGTAAGTTTTTTAAATCAGCAAAAATCTCAGTAGGCTCTAAACTTATGGCTTTTTGTTGCGATGGCGGAATTAAATTTCCTATCGTTGTACAGCCCGTTAAAGTAAGTAATATTATTGTTATTAGCAGTTTATACATTATCCAAACCTCGGTACTTCGATGATTACAATGGTGCCATCTAGCATATTTGTTATTTTTACAGTAATAGTATCTGTGGTACTGGTGATCACTTCAATTTGGTAGTCACCACTCATAAATATAGAGTCTTGATTAAATATGCTGTCTTCAGAGTCTTCACCAAATGCCATATTGGTAATTTCTCTGACCATTCTATTTAGGTAAGTACGCTGTAAAGAGTCTTGAAATTGTTCTGCATAATCTCTTTCGATGACAGGTGCTTTGTGTTTGTTTTGCGCTTGAGCTTTACTCAACAACATATTTGCATTGAGTGGGTTGCCGCCAAAACTTGGGTTAATTGGGGTGTAAATTAATTCAGTTGCACTAGCTGAAAAGCTTAGAGTTATTATTATAAGTAGTATTTTATTCATTTTACCATCCGTTTACAGCCATATCGGGAGACGATACAGCCATGTTTGAGCGAGCCATTGCATCTATTACAATATAAACTGCTTGTTCAACGCGTTCGTCAAGAGGCTCTAACCTACGACCTAAATAAGTTGCATAAATAAGTTGGTTATTCATTATTAAAGAAAGCCTGGTGCCAGCCTTAGGTAGCACGGTTTCTTTTATTTCAATATTAAACCCCGCAGTTGAAGGTAAGTCTCTCCAGTAGTTTGAAAACTTGTAATAAAACTGATGGCCAAAACGGCTAATACTTCTATCGAGTAATAAGCCATCTATTTCTAGTTCATCATTTGCAAATGCTGCAGGTGAGAAGCACAGTAAAACTGATAGTAAGTAGCTAATATATATGCTTTTATTATTTTTCATATTATAAAAGGGGGGAAGTATACCTCCCCCCCACCTTAGCAATTACATTTGCGTAACTGTAGCTGTATTTCCGTCACCAATTTGCGTAACAGATACCATGTTATTCGAGCCGATTATGCCGCCTTGAACAAGGTTATCGTTACCAATTTGATTAACAGTAAATGAAACATCCTCTCCAGCAATTAAAAAGGCTGACTGATCCATACCTGTAACCCAGTTTCCTTCACCTTCTTGTGAAATATCAATGCTATGGCCGCTACCTTCAACCATAATGTCAACTAAGTTGATTTCACCGGTTTGCGATATATCAATTCGGTTTGTATTACTATCTAATATACCAGCAAGAGTAACCATGGTTTCATTTGCTACACCACTTTGCATGATATCAATATTGTTATCATTAGAAGTTAGTGCCGTATTAGGGTAAGAAGACTCTACAACTGTTGTATTTTCGTCACCATTTTGAAATACATCTACATCGTTACCAGTACCATTAAAGTTAACCAGATGTGCGGCATTTAAATCACCAACTTGGTTAATTAAAAACTCATTATCTGAACCAATAACACCCATGTATGCTTCGTTCCCAAAGCCATTTTGAGTTGCAGTTAATTCGTTATTATCACCAATTAATTCAGCTGTAGCTGAGTTGAGAGTATCTAACTGAGTAATAGTAATTTCATTATTATTGCCTAAAAATAGAGCCGAATCTGCTGTATTGCTAGTACCTTCTTGATCAAGGTCTATTTCGTTATCACTACCAACAATAGCAGCAAAGTTAACTGCATTAGATTCACCATCTTGCTCAACTTTTAGCTCATTAGCATCACCCGATACATCGCTAAAGGTTGCTATGTTGCGCGAGCCATCTTGTTCAATATCAAGGTCGTTATCATTACCTTGTAAAGAATTGATTGTAAATGCGTTCCAATAAACCCCTGATTGCTCAATATCAATAGTATTTTGATCACCGGTTAATGACGTTATTTCAGCTTCGTGCCATTCACCAGTTTGTACTGCACTGATTTCGTTGGCATTACCTTGCATATCAAGGTTATAAAACCAATGGCCACCAGCACCCTGAGCTACATCAATCGTATTATCGTCACCCGTGATAATGTTTATAGCTTCGTTATTTACTAAAAAGCCAACACCCTCTTGGGCAACAACTAAAGAGTTGTAATCACCGGTTACTTGCGAGATTAAACCGTTAGCAACACCATCTTGAGAATACTCTTCTGTATTACTATTGCCCACAGTAGCAACGCCTGCGTAATTACCAGTTTGGTTTTGCGTAATTTCTGTGTAATTTTCATTACCATCAATGGTAGCAAGCATGGTGTTGTTATCACCTACTTGTACTAATAATGCATCGTTATTGTTGTTGTTTTGTATCAAAGTCATGTTATTTGATGCGCTCATTACAGAAATGGCCGTACCTATTTCTGAATTTGAGGCTGATTTAGTATCTGTATTTGCATAAGAAGCGAAGCTTGCACCCATTGCAACTGCAACTGCGCAGCTTAAAATTGATTTAGTTAATTTCATTATTTATTCTCCTTGAATAGTAAAAATAAAATACCTAGATATTATCTGTTTTAATTAGGTATTTTCTGTTTCAGCATGCCGTGCTGATATAATGTGTTGTGATCCACTTGATTACTTTTAAGTATGTAAAGTGTTAAGTATGACCAGCGCTCACTGCTTATTTGCATCTTAGATAAAGTACAAGCTGCTCACAGTGAAACAATAATCATGGTGTTAACTGTATTAGTTAATTTTAATTTGTTAAATCATCATTTTTTACCAATTTTAAAGTGCTTATATTTCATGTGCTTATGGTTGTTTTTTGTTTTTATTATGGTTTTATGCAAAAAGCAGTAAAAAAGAAGGAGGTCTACGCTTTTTAACTTATTTAACAAGTTCATAACAACGGCTGTATTTTATGTTTTTCCGATGAAAATCTAGTCAAAATGATTGGTTTTTGCTTTTCTTGCTTGTGTAATTTTATCTTTAGCTGTTTTCTAATAGCTTGCCATGTGATCCCTTGTACTGAAGTAGTAAATAAAATTACTTAGTGTTACTAAGTTAACCCAAACTATGGATAGAACAATGAAAACAAAATTATCTATTATTACACTTGCACTCCTACCTTGCTTAGCCGCCGCTAAAGTGCCCGATGTTGGTGTGATGCAACAACAAGATGCAGCGACTAGTGATTCTTTAATTGTTAAATATAAAAAAAATGCCACCCCAGCAATGCGAAAGCATGCAAGATCTTTAGTTAGAGCTAAAATTTCAGATTTAAATAATGATGAAATAGATGACAGCTATACCTCATTACTTTCAGGTCGCCTTGCTAAGTTTAAAGTAGCGGGCATGAGCACCAAAGAAGCGATTGAGCGCTTAAAGTCGCACCAAGCCATTGAATATGTAGAACCTGATTATAAAGTTAGTATTGCGAATGTACCCAATGATCCCCGTTTTGATGAACTTTGGGGCTTACATAATGTAGGCCAGTCAGGTGGTACCGTTGATGCAGATATTGATGCTCCAGAAGCATGGACTATTTCTATTGGTAGCCGAGATGTAGTGGTAGGTGTAATCGATACCGGTGTTGATTATAGCCATAATGACCTTGCAAGTAATATGTGGGTAAATACCGCTGAAATTGCAGGAGATGGTATAGATAATGACGGGAATGGTTACATAGATGACATTTATGGTATCAATGCAATTACTGATAGTGGCGATCCAATGGACGACCAAGGGCATGGTACTCATGTGTCAGGGACTATTGGTGCAAGTGGCAATGATGCGATCGGTGTTGTAGGGGTAAACCATGAAGTGTCTATTGTTGGCTGTAAATTTTTAGCTGCTGATGGCACGGGGAGTACTTCTGGGGCAATTAAATGTATTGATTATATGATTAGCCTTAAAAATTCAGGTGTTAACCTTCGTGTGCTAAACAATAGCTGGGGCGGCGGCGGGTTTAGCCAAGCACTTGCTGAAGCGATTGATGCAAGCGAAGCGGCAGATATACTTTTTGTAGCTGCGGCAGGTAACGATGCATTAGACAATGATCTTAACCCTCATTATCCATCAAGCTATGAGCACGATAGTATTTTATCTGTAGCAAGTACAGATCGTAATGATGCTATGTCGAGCTTTTCACAATGGGGCTTAACAAGTGTTGATTTAGGTGCCCCAGGTACTGCCATTTTATCTACTGTGCCAGGAAACGCTTATAGTAGTTACTCAGGCACCTCTATGGCAACGCCTCATGTTGCTGGTGCTGCAGCACTTGCTTTATCAGTTAACCCAGATCTAACAGCGTTAGAATTAAAAGAGTTATTAATGAGTAGCGGCGATGCCAACGCAGCACTACAGGGTAAAACGGTTGCTGGTACACGATTAAATGTAAACCAAGCGCTAATTGACGCAGATCCAACCCCAGGCTTTAAACTCAGCGTTAGCCCTTTGTCACAGGAGATCACTGCGGGTGAGTCAGCAAGCTATACGTTTAGTGTAGGCTCAATTGCCAATTGGGATGGTGATGTTGCGTTTGCATTGACAGGTAATTTAGATTCAGCGTCACTTTCACGAAACACTGCTCGCCCAGGTGAAGAAGTACAGTTAGTAGTACCTACCACTGAAGAGACGCAGTGGGGTGAATATGAGTTTACCGTTACAGCAACGTCGGATGATAGAGTTAAGGAAAGCACTGTAAAATTAATGGTTAAACCTATGGGGTTGAATGATTTTACTTACAGCAGTGATGAAAATATTGCTATTCCTGATAATGCGCCAGAAGGTGTAAGCTCTGTAATTACGATTGCAGATGAGTTAACCGTTTTTAATACAGTTGCCGATGTTAACATTAGTCATACTTGGTCTGGTGATTTAATTGTAAAGCTTATCTCAGCGCAAGGCACTACAATAACGTTACAAAATAAAGAGGGCGGTAGCTCAGACGATATTATTAAAAGCTTCACTTCGGATGCATTTAATGGCGAAGTAGCCACTGGCGATTGGGCATTACATGTACAAGACACTGCCGGTGCTGATACAGGTAATATAAATGGCTGGTCACTTACTTTAAGTGCAATTGGAGAGGTAAGCCCGCAACCACCACGTGCTAGTTTTAGCGTTGAAACACAAGGCTTAACGGCTTCGTTTACCGATAGTAGCACAGATGCTAATAACGATATTACACAGTGGCAGTGGAGCTTTGGTGATGGTGCTACATCAACCGATGCAAGCCCTTTGCATGCTTATGCAGTGGCGGGTAGCTATGAAGTTGAATTAACTGTTACCGACAGCGAAGGCAATACCAACGCATCAACTCAAACTGTAGTAGTGAGTGATGTAGAGATTGAGCTAAGCCTTAAGCGCGCTAATAAATCACGCTTAGGCACAATGCGTGTAGAGCTAAGTTGGCAGCAAGTGGGTGCTCAGTCATTAAATGTATATCGTAATGGCGAGTTAGTAGGCACAACCTCAGATAACGGTCGTTATCGTGATTATGTACGTGGTGCAACACTACCTGCGTACGACTATCAAGTGTGTGTAACTGAAAACGTGTGTTCAAACATAGTGACGGTAACTTTTAACTAATAAAATAGTTACCTATTAATATGACACAAGCCCAGCAATGCTGGGCTTTTTTGTTTCAGATTTTATTAAAAAAGCGGCAGCTAATCTATTTTAGTTGTGATTTAGCAACTAACTAAGTTTATATTTACTCACAATTAGCCCGTTCACATCGGCGTAAAGCCAATCATTAGGCTCAATGCAGACGCTTAACATGGCAATAGCTTGATTATTTTCACCACAACCTCGCTTTAACGTACAGCGTGGTGTTGAGCCAAGCGCCATAATAGGTAAATTTAAGGTAGCAAGAATCTCAATATCTCGGCAACAACCATTTATAACTATACCTTCCCAGCCATTTTTTAAAGCACGCTCTGCCATAATATCGCCAATAAATGCAAAGCGTTTACTAGCAAAGCCGTTAATAACCAGCACTTTACCTACGCCATTTTGATGAAGTATTTCAGCGGCAAACGAATTGTCATCGGGGCACGTTACAGTAACGACTTGACCACTAAAGGTGGTTTTGTTGCCAAAGTGCTGTAATCCACAGTCGGCTACTTGTACGCTATCACGGTGTTCGTCGTATAGATCGGGAGTCGTGAACTTGTTCATATTTGCTTTCTCTGTTTAGTGAGTTATTTAACCACACCACTGTAAAAGTGGTAATACGAGACAAAAGAGTCAGTAACTTTAATTTATCTAGCGTTTGTGCTGCTTTGCTAAATTTAAACACTGAATGGCTGTTTACGCTTATTGCTTATAACTATAGTGATAATATTTAGCTTTGATAATGCTAGTTATGCACTGCAGATTAACGGCATGTTATTGTTAAAACAAAAAATTACTGTTAGTTTAGCTGCAAATTATTAAGTAGTACTTTAGGTTTAATATGGATTTTATAAGCAAAAATAAATATACACTTTATGGAGTCGCTGCAATATTACTGTGGAGCTGCTTAGTGGCATTACTACGGGATATTTCTGAGTTGTTTAGCCCCATTGGTGGTGCTGCGGCTATGTACTCTGTAAGTGCGATATTTTTAATTTTGGTTATGGGAGTGCCTAAGTTTAGTGGATTTTCGAAACGCTACTTGGTAGTAGGTACTTTATTATTTGTGTCGTACGAAATTTGCTTGGCACTTTCTATCGGTATGGCAAATAGCCGCCATCAGGCTATGGAAATGGCGGTAATTAATTATTTATGGCCCACGCTGACTATATTGCTCTCTATTATTATTGGGCGTAAAAAAGTAAGTTACTGGGTTTACCCAAGTATGATCATTGCTTTTTTAGGGGTTGCTTGGTGTATTACGGGCGATCAAGAAATGTCAGTCGATACGTTAGTTACTAACTTTGCTGATAATCCTGCTACTTATTTAATGGCATTAGCTGCCGCGTTTATATGGGCTATTTATTGCGTAGTAACGCAAAAAATAAGTAATGGTAAAAATGCTATTACGTTATTTTTTACTGTTACGGCAATGAGTTTGTGGGCGCAATATGGTTTTAGTAATGAAGCGCCATTAACGTTTTCAATCAGCTCAAGCATGACATTGTTACTTGCGGGTGTAGTTGTTGGCAGTGGTTATGCACTGTGGAATCAAGCGATTATTGGCGGTAACTTAATGCTGCTTGGAACGCTTTCGTATTTTACGCCGGTGTTTTCTACTATTATTTCGGCGTTGTATTTGTCTATTACGTTAAGTGCTTCGTTTTGGCAAGGAGTGGTGCTGGTAACACTTGGCTCGCTAATTTGCTACTTTGTAACGCGAGATAAACCCCAAAAATATAATGTAGAAGTAACGACTTAAATAAGCAGTCCGCTAAAGTTTAGTTACACCTAAAGCTCTTTTATAAGGGCTTTTGAACTTTATTTAGAGTTTTAACCTGCGTGAGTAAATTGAGCACTTTTTGCTGGCCAAATGTGTGTGCAAATTGCTCGGCTGTTTGGCCTGCTTTGTTTTGATGTGCGTTGTCGCAATCAAGTGATACCAGTGTTTTGGCTATACTAAACTCACCTCTAAAAATAGCGGCCATAAGGGCTGTGTTACCTCGGTTGTCTTCCATGCAAGCATTAGCGCCTAAGTGTAAAAGTGTGTTTACCGTATTTTTATTACCATGGTAAGTGGCAATCATTAATGCGGTGTAACCTTTATTGTTATAGCTGTCGATAGGAATGCCGGCACTTACAAATTGCTTAATTACAGCGGTATCGTTGGTACGTGCAGCAGCAAAGTAATAAGCAAATAAACTCTCGTATTGTGTTTGCGCTGAGTGTTGGTTTTCAAGTTGTGTACTAGGTGTTTGTGTATCCGTTGTATTTTGAGCGTAAACACTACTGGTAAAGCTTATTAGTAGCACTACTATAATTAATAAATTACGCATTACTTTATACCTTTTAAAAAGAGGAAGGGGATTGGTTGCCTCCTTCCTCATGGTTGTGGTTACTTATATAACAGCTTGTTTAGTTGGGACTAATGTTTTGTAACTTGCTAATTACAGGTTAGCTGCAAGCTGCTTAACTATTTTAATATCGCCATTAACGGCTTTAGTTAAACGTGTACCGTACTCACTATCAGCTTTGTAAAAGTGGCTAAGCATTTTGTGCTTAACGTTACTGTCTTTTATTTTTACTAAATCGCCCGCTAGGTTATTGATCAGATTAGTACGCTCTTGCTTACTAAAACCTCGGTATAAAACACCTGCTTGCGCGAAGTTTTGCTGCTTTTTAATGGCGGCTTGTTGTACGTAACCTTGCAGTTGCGTTTGGCTTCTACGGGCAATTGGGTTTTCAGCTACGTTTTCTTGGCTTGGTTGATAGTTTACGTTGCTTTGAGTATTACCATAGTTCATTGCGCCGTCTTGGTTGTAGTTAACTACCTCCACTTTTGCACGGTTAATTGGCAACTGTTGATGGTTAGCACCAAGGCGATACATTTGCGTATCTGCGTATGAAAATACACGCCCTTGTAATAACTTATCTTCTGAGGGTTCAATACCCGCAATAATGTTAGACGGTGCCATTGCTACTTGTTCTGTTGACTGAAAAAAGTTAGTTGGCATGCGATTAAGCGTTAATGTACCTGCCTTCACTTCTTTTACACCTAACCACATTTTTGTTGCATCTAATGGGTTGTAATCAAAGTCGTCAAGCTGCGACGGATCAAGCGTTTTAATGTATAGATCCCATTCTGGGAAGTTACCTTTATTTACTTCGCTGTATAAATCACGCGTTAAATGTTGAAAGTCTTGGCTTTGAACTTCAGCGACTTCTTTTGCATTTAAATTCTCAATGCCTTGTTTACTTACCCAATGAAATTTAACGTACTTAACATCGCCCGATTTATTGATCATTTTATAAGAGTGAACACCCCAACCATCCATTTTACGTAAGCTTGCTGGTGTGCCGTAGTCGCTATAAACCCACGTTAACATGTGAGTAGAGCCTGGTTCGTATGAAAAAAAGTCAAAAACACGGTTAGGATCTTGAATGTTATCTACAGGTGATGGCTTTAATGAATGGATCATATCTGGAAATTTAATTGCATCACGAATAAAAAACACCGGTAAGTTAAGGCCCACTAAATCCCAGTTACCTTGATCGGTGTAAAATTTAATCGCAAAGCCACGTGGGTCGCGCAGTGTTTCTGGGCTACCTTTTGAGTGAATTACCGATGAAAAACGTACAAAAACGTCAGTTTCTTTACCGGCCTCGGTAAAAGGTGCTGCCATGGTTAAATCATCTAAACTTTTAGATGCCACAAATACACCATGAGCACCCGTACCACGCGCATGTACCACACGCTCAGGAATACGTTCACGTGCAAAGCGTTGTAGTTTTTGAATTAGTTGTACGTCTTCTAATAACACACTGCCGCGCTCGCCTGCAGTTATTGAATTTTGGTTGTCGCCAACAGCTGCGCCGTTGTCTTTAGTTAATGTAGCCGCGCTTGCTGGTAATGCCATCGCAAGTGTTAACGCGCTTAATGTTAGTTTTGTATTCTTGTTTATTGCGTTTAATAAAATATTCATGTCGACCTTATTATTTAAAATTGCCGGCAGTGCTGCTGGCTGTTTAACTGTTGAGGAGTGTATGAATATTCCTTTGTTCGGTAAAGTTGATTAAATAGATTGGAATAATTCATAAATAAGATTGCAAGAGGGGCTTAAAATATACTTTTAGATCCAATTTTAGGTTTATATATTTTTTGTAAACTTGATTAAATACAGCGGCTTTTAGTTTTGTTTATTTATGTTTGTAGTAGCGACAAGTAAATTCGTTCACTTTTTGTTGACATTCAAAAACAACAAAGGGAATATGCTCGCTAGCCGGGCTTATGCTCATCTGGTGTTTTGCACAAAAAGTAAATGTTTAAGGTAACCCAATGAACGCTAAAATTGATTTAGTAATATTTGATTGCGATGGGGTAGTCATCGACAGTGAAATACTCAGCGCTCAAGTGTTGATTGATATGCTTGCGTATTTAACGGTTAACATTGACCGCGGATATGTACAGCAACACTTTTTGGGGTGTAATTTTAAAACCGTAAGTCAAAAAATCCAAAACGCCTTTAATGTCACTTTGCCAAATAGCTTTGAAGATGATTACCGAGAAGCGCTCTTAAACGAGTTTGGTTCAGCGCTCAGTACAACCGATGGCATAAACGAAGTACTTAATAACTTAGCTGTGCCCAAATGTATTGCCACAAGTAGCAGTCCAGCACGTACAGCTAAAGCATTAGATATAGTTAATTTAAGTAACTGTTTTAGCAATACGATATTTACCAGCAGTGAAGTAAAGCGTGGTAAACCCGCCCCCGACTTATTTTTACATGCAGCTAAGCAAATGGGCGTAAAACCAGAGCATTGCTTGGTAATTGAGGACAGCGAAGCTGGCGTATGTGCAGCCATAAATGCCAATATGCAAGTACTGCATTACAGTGGCGGGCAGCACATGCAAACGGCCATTAACTATGTTCATAAAGCGTATCCAAATATTGCTCACTTAACTCATTGGCAGCAGTTTTTTACAGCTTATCCTGCACTTAAAAGTAAAAACATTTAAACATGGCTACTTATACCAACACACATTTATAGGGTTTATAAGTGGCAAAATATAAGCGTTGTTAGTACTGGTATTAATTATAAAAACTAAAACAAGTGGTTACGCGTTTATAAAACTAAATTATAAGAAGCAAAGTCTTTAGGTATTAAGTACTTTGCTGTTAACAACTAGGAAATACCATGGCAACGAGTCCACACACACACACATTTAAAGATGTAAACGAAGAGCAACTTCCGGTTGCTAATAATAAGCTTCACGGCTGGAAACATTTTGCAGGGCTATACGCTGGTGAACATGTTGCTGCCACTGAATTTGTTATTGGCGCAACCTTTGTTGCATTAGGCGCATCAACCATCGACATTCTATTGGGGTTATTAATAGGTAACCTGTTAGCAATGTGTTCTTGGTGGCTAATTACGGCACCCATTGCAGTACAAACCCGCTTAAGTTTATATAACTACTTAAACAAAATTGCTGGTAACTCAATGACCAAGCTCTATAACTGGGCTAATGTAGTTATTTTTAGTGTTATATCAGCGGCCATGATCACGGTATCCTCCACGGCCGTGCGGTTTTTGTTCGACATACCCGCGCAGCTTGATTGGTATCCAAACAGTTTTTGGTTTGTCGCTATTGTTTTAGCCGTTGGCTCTATTGTTGTATTTGTTGCTATGTATGGCTTTTCAACCGTTGCTGACTTTTCAAAACTGTGCGCGCCCTGGCTATTTGTTATATTTATTGCAGGCTCGTTCGCGTTATTCCCTGAACTTTCAAACCACGTATTAGGGTCTACCTCTTTAACTAGCTTTAGCGACTTTATGACCATAGGCGACTCCTCCATCTGGACGGGCACCAAGGCCGATGGTGAAAAAGGCATTGGCCTACTAGAAGTGATTGGCTTTGCATGGGCTGCTAACTCAATTACTCACTTTGGTTTAATCGACATGGCTATTTTTAGATTTGCTAAACGCAAAAGCTATGGCTTGTTCTCTGGTGTGGGTATGTTTTTTGGTCATTACTTAGCGTGGATCTCTGCTGGTATTATGGGCGCAGGTGTTGCGGTATTACTTAAAACAACCATTTCGTCACTTGATCCGGGCGATGTTGCATACCATGCATTAGGTTGGACTGGCTTTGTTATTGTAATTATTGCCGGTTGGACTACAGCTAACGCAAACCTTTACCGCGCTGGCCTTGCAGCACAATCTATATTTGTTAATCAGTCACGTGAGCGCACCACCGCCATAGTAGGTGTGGTAACCGTAATTATTGCGTGCTTCCCGTTTGTATTTTCACAAATGCTACCACTACTTACCTACGCCGGTTTATTAGTTGTGCCAGTGGGCGGCATTGTATTTGCCGAGCATGTGTTATTTCCTAAAATTGGCTTAACACGTTACTGGGCTAAATATAAAAATATTACCCGCAGCATCCCTGCTATTGCCTCATGGGCACTTGCACTTGTGTTCGGTTTTGGCTTAAACGCAATTGATATAATGTCGTTTTACTACTTGTTTATTCCTACCTGGATTTTCACCATCGTTATTTACACACTTTTAGCTAAAAAATACGGTGCCGGTGAAGATTACACGCAAGAGATTGCAGCAGAAGAGCAAGAGCAACGTAATATTAAAGAATATCAAGCAGCTGAGGCTAAAGACATTCCAAAGCCAGTAATTGATAGCTCTGTATTTACCAAAGTTCTTAATGGCATATCGACTATTTCATTAGTGATTATTTTTATATTTGCCAGCCAAGTGATGTTTTTCAGTGACACTATGGTGATGTACAGCGCTAATAAGTCGCAGTTCGAAATTGCCTGTTTTATTTGTACTGTTATTTATTTTGTTACTGCGTACTGGTCGTTAAAACGCCATAAAGTACTCAATACAGCATCGTAATTACTTATCGTAATACAGTATCGTAATTTATATTTTATTTTTGTTTAGTAAGGTCGCACCATGACGCAACATCAACACACAAACGCTCTTGTTACAGGGCTAAACCAACAAAGCTTGGCTCAATTACCAAGCCATGTTGACACACCAAGTTACGACCGTAGCGCCGTTAAAGCGGGGATTATTCATATTGGCGTGGGCGGTTTTCATCGTGCTCACCAAGCGGTATATGTTAACGAGCTTTTAAAAACCCCAGGCTCTGAGCAGTGGGGCATATGTGGTGTTGGCCTGTTAGAGGGTAACCGTGGTCTGCGTGATATTTTAAAGCAGCAAGATTACCTTTACACGCTAACTGTTAGACACCCAGACGGTAAAATAGATAACAAAGTAATTGGCTCAATGATCGACTTTTTGTTTGCTCCAGAGGACAAACAAGCGGTAATTAATAAACTCGCACACAGCGATACTAAAATTGTATCGCTTACTATTACCGAAGGCGGTTATAACTTTAACCCGGCAACGGGTGAGTTTGATTACAGCAATCCAGATATTATTAACGACATTAATAACCCGAACGACCCAATTACGGCGTTTGGTTACATTACTGCTGCGTTAAAACTGCGTAAAGAGCAAGGCTTGGGCGCGTTTACAGTACAGTCGTGCGATAACATTCAGCATAATGGTAACGTAACACGTAAAATGCTTTTAGCCTTTGCCTCAGAGCAAGACAAAAACCTAAGTGAGTGGATTGAGCAAAACGTATCGTTTCCAAATGCGATGGTTGACCGCATAACACCGGTATCTAAAAAGAGTGATATTGATTACGTGGTTGATGCCTATGGTGTTAGCGACGAGTGGCCAATTACTTGTGAGTCGTTTACACAATGGGTAATAGAGGACACATTTAGTGACTCTCGCCCAAATTGGGATGTTGTTGGTGCACAGTTTGTAACTGATGTGACGCCTTATGAAACCATGAAAATACGTTTACTTAATGCTGGGCATTCTGTGCTTGGTTTATTAGGTTCAATTCATGGTTATGGCACAATTGACGAAACGGTATCTGATGAATTATTTGCCACATACCTACGTGCTTTTATGGATAAAGAAGTAACGCCAAACCTTGAACCGCTTGAAGGTATTGATCTTCAAAGCTACAAAGATACGTTAATAGAGCGTTTTGCTAACCCTAATATTAAAGACAGCCTGGCGCGTATTTGCAGTGAAAGCTCAGCTAAATTACCTAAATTTATTATTGCTACAATTAACGAAAACCTAGTACAAGGTCGAGATATATCGTTGGCAACACTTGTCATTGCTACTTGGTGTTTATACAGCGATAAAGGTGTAAGTGAAAAAGGCGAAAAGCTTGAAATTCAAGATGCTATGCAAAAAGAGCTAAATGCATACGCGCAGCAAAGCCAAGCTAACCCAACTGCATTTTTAAAGCTAGCAAGCTTGTTTGGTAAGCTTGAGCATAACGAAACGTTTACTGCTGAATATAAAAAGTCGATTGCTGCGTTGTATGCACCTAATAGTAAAATTAAAGCCATTATGCAGGCTGTACTTGATCAAAAGAGTAACTAATTATGAGCATTTTAATTAATCATAAATCAGGCGAAAACGTAAGTGTTAGCTGTTTTGGCGAAGTACTGTGGGATTGTTTTGATTCAGGTAAACGCTTAGGTGGCGCGCCACTTAACATGTGTGTGCGTATTAACTCACTTGGCATTAAAGCCGACATGATCAGCGCTGTTGGTAACGACGAGTTAGGCGCTGAGCTACTAGGCGAAATTACTAGCAAAGGCGTAAGCTGCGAATACATTGCTATTAATAGTGACAAAAAAACTAGCACGGTTGAGGTAACGCTCGACAGTGGTGGCTCTGCAAGTTATGAAATAGTGGCAGACTCTGCGTGGGATAATATAGCGCTTACCGATGAGTTACTTAGTAAAGTTAAAAGTAGCGATGTATTTGTATTTGGCAGCCTAATAGGGCGAAGCGAAACGTCTTTGGCAACATTAAATCAATTAGTTGATGTAGCAAACTTTAAAGTATTTGACGTAAACCTACGTGCGCCTCACTACACATTAGCAACACTCGTAGATTTAATGAACAAAGCCGACTTCATCAAATTAAACGATGAAGAGCTATACGAAATTGCTAAAGCTATGGGTTGTAAGTTTCATTCGCTTGAGCAAAACTTAGCCTTTATTGCTGCACAAACTAATACCGAATATTTATGTGTAACTAAAGGCAGCCATGGCGCATTACTCACCATTAAAGGCGAAAACTACTATAACTCAGGCTATTTAATTAGTGTTGTTGATACAGTTGGCGCAGGGGATTCGTTTTTAGGCTCGTTAATTTATCAGCTGTGCAGTAGTGATTGCGCACAACATGCGGTTGACTTTGCTTGCGCTGTTGGTGCTATGGTCGCCGAAAGTGCCGGAGCAACACCTACTTTAACGCATCAACAAATAAATGAGTTTATGAACCCATAAATAAATTGGTGATAAGGTATTATTAATTTTTATCGATAACTTATCGGGCAGATTAAAAAAGGCAGATTTACTCAGTAAAACTGCCTTTTTTATTACTCTAAATCTTTACATTCTGCACAGTTAATACTCAATAAGGCCACGAAATAGGTCTAAGTTATTTTATTCGACTATAGTATTAGCTAAACGTCTTATAGTAAGAATATTAATCCTTTGTTAATGTTCGTCGATTATTCACGGAATGAAAGGCCGGAGCGGCAAACAGTGCGCTCTTTAATACAAATACAAAAAGAGAAACATGCTTTATGATCATCTTTTTTATCTGCATCACAATTTTAATACTGGGTTACAAATTTTATAGTCCCTTTGTTGAAAAGCAAGCAGGTTTAGACTCAACGATTGAAACACCACAAAAGCGCTTTAGCGAAGGTGTTGATTACGTGGCTATTCATCCTGTGCGTGCATTTTTAATTCAATTTTTAAACATCGCCGGTGTAGGTCCTATTTTTGGTCCTATTCTTGGTGCCTTATACGGACCCGTTGCACTAGTTTGGATTGTACTAGGTAACGTGTTAGGTGGTGCTGTTCACGACTTCTTCTCAGGTGTTATGAGTATAAAAGAAGACGGAAAAAGCCTGCCAGAAATAGCCGGGCATTACTACAATATTGTATTTAAAGGCTTTATGCTGATATTTACTGCCATGCTACTGTTTTTTGTAGGTGTAGTATTTATTATGAGCCCTGCGGGCTTATTAAGTAACCTTGATTTTTTTGAAGGTACAATGCTGGCAAATAACACCTTTTGGGTGTTGGCTATTTTAGCGTATTACTTTTTAGCGACCTTGCTACCAATTGATAAAATTATTACTAAGTTTTACCCAATTTTTGGCGCTTTAATGATTGTAATGACTGTTGCTATTGCAGTTTCGTTATTGATTAACGCGCCACACTTACCCGTTGCAGGTGACTTTTTAGCTTACTTTAGTGGTGACCATGCACATGACTTTTTAGAGCCAAATCCGGATGGTTTACCTACGTGGCCATTGTTATTTATAACAATTACCTGTGGCGCTATTAGTGGTTTTCACTCAACGCAAGCACCTATTATTGCACGCTGTTTAACAAACGAAAAATATGTACGCCCGGTATATTACGGCGCCATGATGTGTGAAGGTATTGTTGGTTGTGTTTGGGCACTTGCTGGTATTGCTGCATTCCCAGAAGGTTATGCCGGTTTAAAAGCATTACTTGATCAAGGTGGCCCAGGTTTAGTGGTTAATCATATTGCTAATAGCTACTTAGGTGTATTTGGTGGTGTTATGGCTATTATTGCTGTAGCTGTATTCCCAATTACTTCAGGTGATACTGCGTTCCGTTCACTGCGTTTAACCGTGGTTGATGCGTTTAATATTCCGCAAAGCTTACGTAACCGCTTATTAGTAGCGATTCCAATTTTAGCAATTGCTTACTTTATGACTAAACTCGACTTCTCGCTTATTTGGCGCTACTTTGCGTTCTCAAACATGCTGCTTTCTACTAGCGTATTATGGCTGGCAACTAAGTACTTGTTTGACCGCGGTGCATTCCATTGGATTGCCAGTATTCCTGCAGTAATTGCTACAGCAGTGACGCTTTCATACATTATGACAGCGGCAATTGGTCTTAACTTATCAAGTGATATGGGTAAGCCAATTGGTGCAGTGGTAGCGGTAATTGGTTTTATTACACTTGCCATAGTGCACTCTAAGCACAAAGGCAGAGTAAAAGTTATTAATTAAAAAATGATCATAAATTATAAGTGTTAATTAAAAACGAGCAGCTAAACCTGCTCGTTTTTTATGCCCAATAATAAAGCTCCATCACACTTACGGCTAAATAACATGACTTAATTTAATGCCACTAATATAACTGCTATTATTTGTTAATTGCTTTAACTGAGTTAGGAAGTACAAAATGAAAATAGCCGCTGATTTTAGTAAGCGCGTTGTTGTACATAGTGAAAAACTAGAGTGGGTAGCCTCGCCAATAGCGGGAGTGCATAGACGCCCTTTAGATAGAGTAGGCGATGAAGTTGCTCGCGCCACAAGCATAGTACGTTATGCGCCTGGTAGTGAATTTTCGCCGCATGTACATACAGGTGGTGAAGAGTTTTTAGTGCTCGATGGCGTATTTCAAGATGAGCACGGCGATTACCCTGTAGGTAGTTATATTCGCAATCCTCCCCAGTCAAAGCACAAACCGGGATCTCAGGGGGGCTGCGTAATATTTGTAAAATTGTGGCAGTTTCAACCACAAGATAGACAGCATGTGTGTTTACACACTAAAAAAATGCAAGGCGTTACGCACCCCCAGTTTAATAATGTTAGCGTAATTTCTTTATATAAAGATAACTTTGAAGAGGTAAGCTTACTGCACTTTAAACCTAACGCCGACATGGTTATAAATGCAAAGGATGGGGCTGAGCTGTTAGTACTTGAGGGATTGCTTAACGAGCAAACAGATACCCTTATTAAAAATACCTGGTTAAGAGTGCCTATTAATAGCACTGTTAATGCTAAAGCAGGAAGTACAGGCGCAACAGTCTGGCTTAAAACCGGTTATTTAACTGATGTAGCAAACCAAATCACTCGATTAAAAAATGCATAATTAATCACTTCAAATGAAGTAGCAAAACACCCGTTATAGCTGATCTTTGAGTTGTATCAGTATGGGCCTTAAGCTATCACCTATACTCAAAGAAAATCATATTTTGCGAGGTTCGATATCTTTAAAATACCACCGCAACTATAGATTGATTAGCAGTTTCGCTGTAAACCTTTGTCCTATGAGAAGTCACACGGATAAATTACTTTAAAGCCTCATAATATGGGGCTTTAATCGTTTAAATTACATCAGCTAATACAGGTAATGCCGGAAAGGCTCCTTTAGTTAAACAGGCTTTTGAGCCACATTTAAGAGCAAAGTGCAGGGCGTCTTTTACGCTCGCTTTATCATTTAGTTTATCTGCTAGTGGTAAATCACTTCCCAATTTATTTAAGTAGTATAAAACCCCCGCTATAAATGCATCACCCGCGCTTGTTGTATCTACGGCGTTTATTTTTGGTGCCGATTCGTTAAGTGTAAATGCGCTGTGGTAAACCTTTGCAGGCTCTGGCCCATCGGTTAAAAACACCAGTTTTACTCCGGTATTTAATAGTGTTTGAATGTAATCATCGCTCGTTGTATCGCTATGTTGGGCTAAAAAATTAAGCTCATCACGCGAGAGTTTTACTATGTCACAATAGGTGTAACAAGCTTTTACATTGCTTGCTATATCGTTTGTGTTTTCCCACAAGCTGTAGCGTAAATTCACATCAAAACTGACGAGCTTATTATTCGCTTTTGCAAGTTCTAGCGCTTTAACCGTTGTGCTGGCAATGGCTGATTCGGTCAATGTGTTTGAGCAAAAGTGTAGTGTACTTATTTCTTGCCAATTTATACGCACTAAATGCGCCTGGGTTAATAGTACATCGGCTGTGTTATGGCGATAAAAGCCAAAACTACGCTCGCCGGTTTCATCAAGGCTTACTATAACCATAGCGGTTTGTGAGCCTGCAATGGTAAATAAATAGTCTGTATTTACATTGTATTGCGCTAATGCATTACTTAATTGATTGGCAAAATGATCGTCCCCTCTACCACCACAAAATGCAGCTACACCTCCGAGTTTTGCATAGCCAACAGCTACATTGGCAGGTGCGCCACCTGGTATAGGTAAATAGGCAGAGTTATTCGCATCTTGTGGCAGCATATCAATTAATAGCTCGCCTAAGCACAGAAGTTTGGTCATTTGGAATATCCTAAAAAGCCTAGCAAGGCTAGGCTAAAAAACGTGAAGGGTGTTAATTATTCATACTTTAAAAGGCGCTACAGTGACTACTCACCGCAGCGCAATACACATTTAGTTAAAAGCGTATTTTAAAGTTACCGACGTTGTGCGGCCGTTAATAGCACGGGCACGAATAATGTTGTTTTCAGGTACTGAGCCTTCTTCTGCTTCTGTAATACCTACTGTATCAAATAGGTTGTTCACATTAAGCGCAATATTAAGGTTTTCAGATAAATCATAGCTTACAAAGCCATTTACCTGTGTGTAGCCGTCAAATTGCAAGTCGTTATTATCTTGAGCGTACGCATCGGTAGTACCAATGAAACTTACCCCTGCAGCGCCTTTTTCATAGTTGTAACGTGCCATTAATGAGTAAATTAAATCGGCTTGACGACGTGGCGTATTACCTACAACATCTGGGTTAAGCGCATCTTTTGCTATTTCTGCATCGGTCCAGGTTAAATTACCGCGAAAATCCCATGCATCAATAAAGTAAGTAGATTCTATTTCAATCCCTTTTGCTTCGTATTCACGGTCAAAAAATGTTTGTGATGTTGCTTCAAAGTTTTGCTCTTCAGTTTCGGCAAAAAACGCAGTAGCAAATACTGATAACGAATCAAAGCGCTTCTTAACACCAAACTCAAACTGGTTTACTTCATCAACAGCGTCTTCTTTTGCAACAGAGCCGTCGGCGCGTACTTTACCAAATAAAAGACGGTCAGCATTTGCACGACCACCTTTACTAATACGTGCAAACGTAGCAAGGCTTGGGTCAATTTGATAATTAGCACCAATTGAATAAGAAGAATAGTTCCAGTCATAATTTACTGGACTTGCGTTTGCAGTATCAATACCTGCAACGTTTTGCTCAGGGATTGATATTTCACCGTCGCGGTTCATATCTACTGTTGAAGTCACTGCACCTGCGTATGTTCCGCGAGCTTCACCGCTATCGTAGCGAGCACTAGCATCAATACTGACATCACCTAGCTTAGTAGAAAATGCTACGTAAGGGGCGCGTGTATCGTATTCCGTATCGTAATCACGTTGGCAGCAGTTACCAAATGCACTGTAAGCGTATAAACCGTTTTCAGATAACTCAGTGCCATCGGCACCTGTTACATTTAATAATGCAGCATTGTCACCCTTGAGCTCCATTACGTAAGAGTTCCATAACCACGACATCGCAATGTTTTGCGTAGATGCATAGTAACCAAATGTAAGACTGGTATCATCGTCGAACGATTTAGTTAATTTAAAGTCATTAACTATAGATCCAAAGTCATTCATTGTGACATCAAATGTCACCATCTTCATTGCTAAACCATCGTTAAACGCTTCACCGGTGTTCGCGTTACTCAAGGTTGCACCTGCGCCACCAATGCTTTCTGCTATTGATGTTGCACTGCCTACTTGTTCTGTGAAAGGTGAATTAAAGTTACCGCTAATTGATGATTTACGAAAACGGTTTTCGATACGCCAATCGTTATCTAAATCAAATACAGCTTCGAAACCAACAGAGTCAACCTTTGGATTCATACCATCGTGGATATCGCCGCTACTGATTTGGTTTTCACTATTTAAACGTACTGTTTTAGTAAATAACGCTGAGTGAGGTGTGTCTGATTGCGCATCAAAGCCAGCAATAGAGTCACCATTTGAGTACATTGGCATAGGAAGGTAGCCAACACTTTTATCGTCTAAGTGTTTGTAATAAAGGCGCACGTAACCGTTGTCGAAATCTTTAGTAAGGTTAGCTTTTATTTGGCCACCTTTATTAGACGTGTAACCTGTTTCGCGCGGGCCTTCGCCTTGACGAACAAAACCACCAACATGAAAACGCACGCTATCGGTTAAGTAAGTACCGTATTCGAAGTCTGTACGAACGCTGTCATAATCTAGGCCTAGAGTTGTAGACACACTGCCAGATTCGCTTTTGCCATTTTTAGAGATAAAGTTAATAATGCCACCAGGTGCATTACTTGCTGCAGTAGATGCTGAGCCACCACGAATCGATTCGATAGTCTGCACCGTATTATCTAATCGCATAAAAATATCTGAATTACCAAAGGCAACATCACCAAACTGCATAACAGGAAGGCCATCTTCTTGTAGTTGTAAAAACTTAGCGCCACCCGATGCTACAGGTAAACCACGAACAGCAATGTTAGCGTTACCTTCGCCGCCAGTTGATTCGGCGCGAACACCCGGAATAATTCTAAATGCTTCAGCCGTTGAGCGAGGTGTAGACACCTCTACTTGTTCAAGCGATAAACTGCTTACTGATGAACTCGACGCCATAATGGTTGTTCGGCGAGGTACACCGGTAACAACAATTGTTTCAAGGCCCTTGTTGGCTTGGACTTTGGTTTCTTGCTCATCTTGTGCATGAACGCCTTGGCTTACAGCAAGTGCCAAAGCACTGATTAAATATAAAGGTGTGTGGTGTGTTGTCATGTTAACGCCTCATTGTGTTGAACCCAATAGGATTTGTTATTTTTACTTAATCGATTAAGTAAAAATAACAAATATTTTACAATAAGCAAATCATTTTGTGTTTAATTTGTTCTTTTATTATTCATATGTTGATTTTAAAAGTGTTTTTTATTGTATTGAGATACAAGTTTATTAAGCTGTTGGGTTACTTTCTTGTAAAGCACTCATTGATGGGTCGCGTAAATAATTGAACAACATAGCTACAAATAAAATCACGGCAAACCCTGTTGCTAAGTAAAAGCCATAGCGCACATGGCCAAAGTAATCGCTGATCATACCCATAAATAAAGGAGCTAAAGCAGCTGATAATGCGGTGAAAAATAATATAACGCCGGCTACGGCTCCATGGCGCTCAGCAGGAAAACACGATATACCTTTAGAGTTTAAAGTTGGATAAACCATAGACATAAATAAACCTGAAAGAGGTAATAACCCTACAGCCCAATCAACCCCCCCAATAAGTGTGCCCACATAACAAAGCGCAATACCTAAGCTTAAATAAGCCATAACACCTTGCCAGCTATAACGGTTTAGTAACCATACGGCAATAAAACGACCTGCAGCACGTAGTATAAAAAATATAGTAAGTGCATAAGTTGCAAGGAGCGGCCAAGAGCCTGTGTAGTCCTTTAATAGCGTTGGCATCCATACATAAATAGCCACTTCAGTCGCTACATAAAGTGCAATAGCCAAAGAAAAGCCAAGTGCATAGGGGTTTTTTACCATTTTTAGGGTGGTGGCCAAAGAGGCTGGCTTTTCAGTTGTTTTTACTACGTCAGGGTAGTCTGCGCGCCATGCTAATAAAGCAAGAATTAAACACATTACGCCCGCAGTAATATACAGGTATGTCCAACTTACGTTTTGCACTAATAAAACACCAACTAGGGCAGGGCCTACAATAGCGCCAATGCCAAAAAAGCCCTCAACCTTGTTCATGGTTTTAGTGTGGTCGTCGTTACTATGCGAAATATCGCCAAGCAATGCCAGTGCGCCGGTTTTAAATAAACCAATGGCCAAGCCTATGCAGCAAAGCAATACTAAAAAGAAAGTAAAACTGGTGCTAAATGCAAATAAAAAACAACTCGCAGAAAATATTAATAGACCTAGCATAATGGTTTTCTTACGGCCAAGGCTGTCAGCTAAAAAGCCTAAAAATAAGCCACTAAAGGCTATTAATGCCATGGGAGCGTAATGAAATGCACTAGCTTGAGTCATGCTCAAACCGAAATCTTTTATAAGTTCGGGGATTATCATGCCGACTGCGTCAGAGGTCATGGCAAACATAAAAAACATCATGTATGTAAGCCAGCGTATTTGTTGCAGTGGGTCGCTGCTTACGTGTGTGTGTGATTTTGTCATGTGTTTATTCCTCGTTAAATTCTCTATTAACACTTCGTAAGTCAGTCAGTTGCTTACTGTAGTATTACGTGAGCCACGAAATTTGTATGTAAAATTATTAAAAATTACTTGTAAATTCTTACTCGCTAGTTAAAGATATATCTTAATCGATTAAGTTTCAACATGGTAATCACACAATGATGAAGAATAAAGTTCAATTGATCACATACGCTGATCGAATCACTGGCCAAAATATAGGCGCGCTAACTACACTTTTAAACGGCCCTTTAAAAGGCGTATTTGGTGGTGTGCACTTATTGCCATTTTACAATCCTATTGATGGCAGCGATGCTGGCTTTGACCCTATTGATCATAGTGAAGTTGATTCTAGAATAGGTACTTGGGAAGACATACAAGTATTAGGTAAAGATCTCGACTTAATGGCAGACCTAATTGTTAACCATGTATCGGCGCAGTCTTTTCAGTTTCAAGATGTATTAGCTAAAGGTAAGCAATCAGAATTTTGGGATTTATTTTTAACCAAAGAAGATGTATTTCCAAATGGTATGAGCGAAGCTGAGCAAAAAGCAATTTACCGCCCACGCCCAGGTAGCTGTTTTACGCCAATGCATTGTGGCGACGGCCAAACGTATGATTTTTGGACCACTTTTACCGACAATCAAATCGATATAAACGTAAAAGCAGAAGCCGGTGTTGCGTATTTAAATAACGTACTTACTAAATTTTCGGCTAACAATGTAAATATTATTCGTTTAGATGCGGCGGGCTACGCCATTAAGCAAGCGGGCACTAATTGCTTTATGCTTGATGAAACATTTGGTTACCTAGATAACTTATCTAAGCAAGCAAACGATTTAGGCATGGAAACCATTGCAGAAATACATAGCCATTATCAAACTCAGGTAGAAGTGGCAAAACGTGTAAATATGGTTTACGACTTTGCGTTACCACCACTTATTTTACACAGCTTATTTAACAACGATGTAGATGCACTGCTCAAATGGTTACAAATTTCGCCACGCAATTGCTTAACCGTACTTGATACACACGACGGTATTGGCATTATTGACGCAGGTCCAATGGGCGACAAGCCAGGGCTATTAAATGCACAGCAGATTGATAACCTAGTAGAAACAATGCACGCCAACAGTAACAACCAAAGCCGCCAAGCTACGGGCGCTGCGGCGAGTAATGTCGACTTATATCAAGTTAACTGTACGTACTACAACGCATTAGGCGCTAAAGACTTTGATTACTTACTGTCGCGTGCAATTCAATTTTTTGCACCAGGTGTACCACAAGTATATTACGGCGGCTTATTTGCCTGTGAAAATGATATGGATCTATTAGCTAATACAAATGTTGGCCGTGATATTAACCGCCCATATTTAGATGCAAATATAATCGACAAAGCCTTGAATAAGCCTGTAGTAAAAGGTTTAATTGAATTAATTAAAATTCGCAATTCACACCCCGCGTTTGCAGGTGAATTTAGTGCCCAAGGTGAAGGCAGTATGTGTTGTTTATCGTGGCAACTAGGTGAGCAAACTATTTCACTTACTGTTGATTTTAAATTACGCCATGCACTGATTACGCAGCTAAACGGTGATGAAGAAACAACGATTAACTTAAATTCATTTTTAGCTTAATGCTGTAAAAGTAATTTATAAACGCCATGTAAAACAAAAGCCAAGCTACTTAAGCTTGGCTTTTTAATACATAAAACAATTACAAGGCTTGTAAGCTAACTACTCGCACCAATCTCTAATTCGTAACTGACTTCCTGAGTTTTTTCTTCTTTAGAAATAAATAATTCAGCGGCTATAACGCCTTTTTCTTGGCTGTTTTGATGAATAGTGGTTAGGCGAGGTACAAACCGGGCTGCTTCATCAATACCATCAAAGCCCACAATACGCAGTTCTTCACCTATTTTTATGCCTTGCTTTATTGCTTCTCGCATTGTGGCAAGGGCAATTAAATCACTCATACAAATTATAACGTTAGGATGCGGTGATGCACTAAGTACTTCTTTTGCAGCAATATTGGCAAAACGTTCGCTACTTTCAGGTATATTCCAAATACGATCGTCAGCTACCGTAATATTTGCCTCGCTTAAAGCGCGTTGATAACCACGTAAACGTTGATGAGAAATAGATTGTCCGGCTTCAAATTCGTAATGCTCATACACGCGGCACAATACGTTTTCATCAAGTAATCTAAGTCCCAAAATAGCGACTTTATCATTTTGATTATGTATAACGTGCCTAGCAATTTCGTAACTGGCTTGCTCATTATTTATATTTACAGAGGCATTGCGGGCTATATCAAAGTCAATAGTCACCACATGTTTAGACACTATTTTTAACTGCTCAACCAATGCATTATTACGAGGACGGCCATAACAAATAAAACCATCAACAAAGTCGACTATGTTATTAAGGGTATCGCTATTACCTGAAAACAATAAAACATTAATGCCGTTTTTTTCAAGCACCGAAGTAACACCGCGCATAAAGCTGCTAGCCACAGGATCCGACACCATGTATTCCACACTATCGGGCAGTACTAAAGCGACAATATTAAATGTGCCATTACGCAATGATTGCGCGGCCTTATTAGGCCCGTAATAGCCCAAATTTTTACACGCTGCAAGAATATCTTCTCGGCGTTTAGCCGATAGCTGATCAGGGCGATTAAACGCATTAGAAACCGTAGCATTAGACACACCTAATTCTAGAGCGATACTTTTTAAGGTCCAGTGGGCCGGTTTTCTCATGAGTTATGATTATCCTTTAAAAAGACTGTGCTTAAATTAATAGAGATAGTATAAAATCAAATAATAGTTATAGCTATAAACTGGCATAAAGTATGATGACTTAATACTTTCATTTTATTTTTTAACCTCGGCCCACTGGGCTTTTAGCCAGCGGCTTAGGGTAATAATATCGGTTTGTTTTGCTCGCGATTTTTTATATACAAAATAAAATTTACAGCCGGTTTCAACTCCATGCAGTGGCAACTTAACTAAGTGGTTATCGTGCTGTGAGGCAATAAAAAACGCATCAATAAGCGTAATACCTAAATTATAACGCGCAGCTTCTGCGGCCAGTATAACGTGACTAAAGTGATTAACTCTTACGTTTTTAGGCAGCTCAAAGCCGCCGCTTTTACACCATTGCTGCCAGTCATTGGTGCTACGTTGCTCTGACTCATCATACTGCACCGACAACAGCGGGTGCTTCCATAATTCATTGGGCAGCGATTGATTTTTTAATTGCTGCCACATGCCTTTGCCACAAGCAGGGTAAAGCTTTTCTGCAAATAAAAATAAGCTGACAAACTCACCTTTAGGTGGCGTTGTGGTAATAAAACAATCGGCAACACGGTCGCTAAAATCCGCCTCATCTACAATCATATTTAAAGTTAAGTCGATATCTGGCGAGTCATGTTTAAAGCTTTCTAATCGCGGTATTAACCACTTTACAGCTAATGAGCTATAAAGTGCTAAACGAATATGCCCAGGCTCGCCGTAACGTATTTTTTGTGTGGCAGAGGCTAAACTGGTTAATGAATGACTCACTTCTTGATAGTAACGATTGCCCGCGTCGGTTAACGAAAAGCTACGGCCACTGCGGTTAAATAGCGGCTCGTTTAAATATTGCTCTAGTAATTTAACCTGATGGCTCACGGCACTTTGCGTCACATTTAGATGTTCTGCTGCTTTAGAAAAACTATTTAATCGCGCTACAGATTCAAAACACTGAACAGCACGTAATGGGGGCAATTTCATTATTAGTTAAACTCATACTAAAAGTATTTTAATCATTATACATAATTAAACGAATTGCTCTATGCTAGCGTTTTTAATTTGCGGGCACGGAGTAACAATGCAAAAAATATCGGTTGGCTTAGGCATGACATTACTTGTGGTGGGTAATATTATTGCGGTTTTTTCTGATGCTATAATCAAAACTTTACCAGCAGAAAGTCCCACGTTTCAGTTTGTATTTATGCGCCAACTTACCGCAGTATTAATTTTGCTCCCGTTTTGTTTGTCGGCGAATAAAAAACATTTATTTGCCGGTTTAAAATGGCATGCGGTACGCGGACATGTATGGTTATTTGGTATTATATTTATGGTGTTTGCGCTCAAAGCTTTACCGCTTGCAACCGCTAACGCTATTTTTTATGCAGCGCCTTTATTAATGCTGCCTTTAGCAGTAATGATATTTCGTGAACAGCTAACAAAAAGCAGCATAGCTGTGGCTGTTATTGGCTTTATAGGGGTACTTATTGTTATTCAGCCTACCGACATTAATTGGGCGGCTATATTTGCACTTGTAGTCGCAATTACACTGGCAATAAATAATGTACTAATACGAAAGTTACCTAAACACCATAGTATTATGCAAACTTTGTTACTTACCAATTTAGTAGGTATGCCTGTGGGATTAGGTTTGGCGCTGTGGGAAAACGAGCCATGGCATTGGGCCGCACTTATTACTGCGTTTGGCTCTACACTGTTTATTTTAATTTATGCGGGAATTTGCGTGTATGTTTATAGCAAAATCGAATCGAGCCAAGTTGCTAGCGCTGAATATAGTGGCTTAGTGGCAGCTGTCGTTGTTGGGTTATTTTGGTTTGGCGAAGTACCTACACTTGGCTTAATAATTGGCGCATCGTTAATTATTTTACCCTTAGTATGGTTGGCTAACGTACAAAAAAACAAACAGCGATTGGTTAAACGTCAACTCACAAAATAAACTACTGCGCGTGGTGTGCACTGCGCAGTAGTAAATAGTCGTTTAAGCCAAATAAACAAATGTAAGTTAATTAGAGCTTATATTACCTTTGTAAACCAAACGGGTCGTCAATACTGTGGCTAGGCTCGGTAAACCATTTTGCACCACTGTCGGTCATATAAAAATGATCTTCTAAGCGCACCCCAAATTCATCCGGTATAACCAGCATTGGCTCGTTACTAAAACACATGCCAGCGGCTAGTGGCGTTTTATTACCGCCTACCAAATAAGGCCATTCGTGAATATCTAAACCAATGCCGTGGCCTGTACGGTGCGGGCAACCAGGTGTTTGATAATCAGGGCCTAAACCTTGCTCAGCTAAGTAGCTGCGCGCAGCTGTATCTACGTCTTCACATGGCACGCCAATTTTTGCTGCATTGAAAGCTGCAATTTGTGCTGCTTTTTCATTATTCCAAAATTGACGTTGGCGATCAGTTGCTTCACCAAACACATAAGTGCGGGTAATATCAGATAAGTAATCATGTACTTTACAGCCAGTATCAATAAGTACCATGTCGCCTTTTTTGAGGATTTGCGGATCTTTTACCCCATGCGGAAATGACGTTGCAAGCCCAAATAACACGATACAAAAGTAGTTACCCGGCGCGCCTACTTTTTGATGCGCTAGCTTTATAAACTCTTCAACTTCAGTGGTACTAATACCCTCGTGCAGCATGCTTGCCGTAGCTTGGTGAACCACTAAGGTCATATCCATAGCGCGTTGCATTAATGCCAGCTCATTGGCTGATTTATGCATTCTACAATGTGCTGTAACAGGTTGAGCATTCACTAAATTTAAGCCCGTTTGCGCTTTATTAATACCATCAAAAATAAAGAACTGCGCGCTTTCGTCAATACCAATAGTGCCATTAGCCGCAATACCCATTTCCGTTAATATATTAACAAATAACTGATATGGGTTTTGATGCTCTTGCCAACCACGGATTGGCCCGTCAATTACTTTAAAACCATTGAGTGAGCCAATTTCAAAATAAGGAGCTATGTATTGCACTTCACCTTTAGCAGGCAAAATTGCGCCAACTAAACGCTCACTTGCATACCAACGCATACCGGTAAAATAGGCGAGGTTAGTACCTGCATTTAAATAAATGGCATCAATGCCATTGTTTTGCATATACGTTTGCGCTTTGGCTATACGAGATAAATATTCTGCCGGTTGAATAGGGGTTAAATCGCTGGTCATATTGCTTAAGCTAGCGAGTGCTTGTTCTTTGGTTTGGGTGCCAATACCAATTGTGGTCATAATGATCTCCTCTTTTATGCGGCTATTGTGCTTGTGCGGCAGGTTAACTGCAAGTTGCTTGCGGTAAAACTTTGTAATCTGAGCATGTATTTAATAAAGCCAATGCGCTATATTAATCTAAGTGCTAGGCAGTTTGATTGCTGCGTATGTTGTTAGTAAACTATAAAAATAAAAACAAAGGTGGGTGTATGGCTCTGTTGTGGTTGGGGGTTTTATTTATAATAATTGGCACTTTGCCATTTGTACGCTGGTTAAAATGTAAAGTAAGTAAACGCCACTGGCGGGTTTGTGTGGTAGAACAAATAACTGCCGTGGCAAATAATCAAATAACAGCACCCGAAATGTTGCATCAGCCAACTATGCTAGTGAGTTTTCGTTTTGATGGGCAGGTGCACAGTGTATTAGTGGAATATCGTGAAAAAATGTTTACCCGTTTTAAACAAGGTAAAACCTGCACACTGTTAGTTGACAAAAATAACCCGCAGCAGGTTTATAATAACGCAATACTTTGGCAAAGCTACGGATTAGTATGGTTATTAGCCGGTATTAGTTTATGTGCTTTTAGTTATTTTAGTTTGATTTAGCTTGATTTAAATCCCCTCGTTATCCCTTAATAGCGTTTAAGTGCAGCGCTTTTGAGGGAGCTTATCATGCGTTTTATTACTCTGTTTACTCTTCTTTTATTTCATCCTAACCCTCGTTTTACAGCTACCAGATTAATTTTACAGTTGCGCAGATAATCAAAAAACTCGTCATTAGTTTAATTATTGCGCGGTGGTTTTTCACGCTGAAATGTAAGTAAGTGGGCTCATTGTTTCCTCTGTGTTTTTGTTATGTTTACTTTGTGTTTTCCTTTTTTAATCAATGGTTTGTGACCCCTGTAAAATCTTATACTATCGCTGTTTGCTATATTGAATAACCCTCAGTGGTTGGATAAAATCCTTTTCAAATTGGTTATTACTGATCACAGCTCATTTACTACGAGTTATCGTAGCTGATCATTATTAGCGCCAAAATAGTTAGCTTAAAGTTAACGGCTTTATGCCTTTAATTTTTACTGACACAAAGTTAACTAAAAACTCCATCTTTAAAAGTAACTAATTTCGTATTTGTAGCTAGCAACCAGCACTGCTTAGCTAAATTACGGCTGCATTTTAATTAAATAGCGCTGCAAATACATTTAATGTAACCCCACAACGACTATGGTAAACATGAAATATAACAAACGAATTAAACCCTCTTTATCACTACTTTCAATATTATGCGCAGCTACAATGAGTGTTCACGCAGCAGAGCGCCCCGCTGGTTTATCGGATGAAGATATTGCATACGTTAAACAGTTAATTAATAATGAAATGCAAGCGCAGGATGAGGCTAAAGCTAAGCAAGAATTGGATAATGGGTTTGAATTTAATGGGTATTTTCGCTCAGGTACAAACACCATTATAGGGAGTGGCAGTAAAAATAATGGCTCTTGTTATTCACTAAACTACCCTAAAAATGATGGGGGTTTATTATCGCTTAGGTAACGAATGCAGAGACTACAGCGAGTTTCAGCTGACTAAAAAACAGCAGCTAAATGGGGTTAATTTTAAAGCCGTATTTATGATGGACTTTGCCGGGGATTCAAGAGATCCAACCGCAATGGAGGAGTGGTCTAGACGCTCAAGGCAGCTTTATGTAGAAACAGACAACTTACTCGATAATGGTACGCTATGGATTGGCCGCAGATATTATTACGATAAGGCAGTTGGTAGCGTACATATATTAGATTACAAACATATGCAAAGCTCGGGTAACGGCGTGGGTGTGTCCGACATTACGGTAAATGAAACCGATAAGCTGCATCTTGCTGCCATCACTTATGGTGGCGAGGGCGAACTTACAGGTAACAAAGCCACTGCAGATACTAACTATCAAAACTTTATGGCCGACGTACGCTATGAAATGGATGTAGGCGATGCGGGTAAAGTGGTATTTGCACTGCAAAACTTATTTGTAAATGATGCAATTGATGAAGCAGGGCTTACCGATGGCAGAACGTTTACAGTGCAATGGCAAAAGCAGTTAGGCAATGTTGATCAAAAAACAGTGATTCAATATGGTACCGGCGCCATGGCGCAAAACCCAGGCGCTGCCGGTACTGATGGCGGAAGCTTTGATTATGCCGCAGATAGCAGCTCAAGTGGCTTTCGTATTTTTAATAATGGCTTAATTGATATTACCGAAAAATTTAAACTAGATTACATGGTAATGTACGAAAAATCATCTGATTACCACACCCTAAAAAGTGTTGGTGTGCGCCCGCATTATTCAATATCGCCACATTGGAGTGTGCTTGGTGAATTGGGTTATAACGCTTATCAAACCAAAACAAACGGCATTGAAAATGATGAGCAAACACTTATGAAATATGCGCTAGCATTACAAGCAACAGCCGACTCTACCGAATATTGGTCGCGTCCATCATTACGCTTTTATCTAAGTAACTTTGATTGGAACAAGGCTGCTGGGCAAGAATCTGGGTTAAGTGTTGCAGGCAAAGAGGGCGACGAAAGTGCCTTAGTTGCAGGCGCTCAGGTTGAAATTTGGTTTTAATACGCAGTATTAATGCGCCATAAAAAATACAATAAAATAAGTTTCGTAGGCGTATTTAGTGCCTACGAAACGTTAATTAACCTCGCTATAAAATTAATCTAAACCACCACTTAATGGTTTTTCTTGGCAATGTTTGCTGGTGGTACGCCATAGGCTTGTTTAAATAATCGGCTAAAATGGCTAGGGCAATTAAAACCCAGCTCATAACACGCTTGGCTAACCGTGCGCCCCTGTAACAATTTACTATAGGCTTTTTTAAGCCTAAGTTGCTGTTGCCACAGTGATGGGCTCGTACCAAACGCCAACTTAAATTGTTGATAAAACTTGCTGCGACTCATACAGGCAATTTTACACAGCCTCTCTATATCCAATGCTTCATTTAAGTGCTCTTCTATGTATTGCAACGCATTATTTACCGGTGTTTTAAGCTGCGGATTATTGCCGTGTTTTAGCAATAAATCTCGACTTTGCTGCTGTAGCAAACGGGTAATAAGCTCGTTTAACGATAAGTCGATTAAATAACCTCGCTGCTCGTCGGGCTCACTAAATAAATGCACCATACGCGCTAAAAGTTGTTGGGTTTGGATATTGTGCTGGCTATGTACCAGCTGTGGTGTATAGGCAAATAAGTCATCGCTGGCAAAGCGTTGCTCAATATTGAGTGCATTAGCCACCTGCGTTATTTTGTCTGTGCTTATTTCAATAGCAAGGCAGGTAGTAGGCGCGTTTAAAGATGCTTGTTCAAAGTCAATTAATACCCCTTGCTCTGGTGCTAATACAAAGGATTCGTGAGGTAAAAATGCCTTATGATATTGGCAGCTCTCTACATGCATTACCTTTTTACCACTAAGCATGGCGCAAAAAAGTAATTCTTTTGAATGCAAAGCTACTTTTTGCGCATTTTCATAAGTATCGTAAATACTTAGCTCGCTATTATCGGCAGCAAAGGTCACTTTATTTTCAATTAGCACCTTTAATTGCTGGCGTTGCTTATTTAATTGCGGAGTATGCATTTTAATCCCTTTTAAATCTGGACTCATAGACAACTTTTGTGGACAGCAATACATGCTTTTAAGTGTTTGATAGTCTAATGTCAATCAATGCTGATTAATTATAAAACAGCACTTGATTAAATATAAAGCAAAAAGACTTATTTAATAGCTCGACTTTTAGCTAATAACAACAAGAGAGTGTCACTATGATTTATGCAAATCCAGGCGAAAAAGATGCACTAATTACCTTTAAAGCGCAATACGAAAACTACATTGGTGGAGAATGGGTAAAGCCAGTAAACGGCCAGTACTTTGAAAATATTAGCCCTGTAAACGGCAAAGTGTTTTGCAAAGTAGCGCGCTCCGACAAAGACGACATTGAACTTGCGCTCGACAAAGCCCATGCAGTAAAAGCGCAGTGGGGCACCACATCGGTTACCGATCGTAGTAACGTATTACTAAAAATAGCCGACCGTATTGAACAAAATTTAGAGTTACTTGCGGTTGCCGAAACGTGGGACAACGGCAAAGCAATTCGCGAAACACTCGCGGCCGATATTCCACTAGCCGCCGATCACTTTCGTTATTTTGCAGGTTGCCTGCGCTCACAAGAGGGCGGTATTAGTGAAATTGATGAAACTACCGTTGCCTATCATTTTAATGAACCGTTAGGTGTAGTTGGGCAAATAATTCCGTGGAACTTCCCTATACTAATGGCAGCGTGGAAGCTAGCCCCAGCCTTAGCTGCGGGTAACTGTGTAATACTAAAACCAGCAGAGCAAACCCCTGCCTCTATTTTAGTGCTGATGGAAGTGATTGGCGACTTATTGCCAGCGGGCGTACTCAACGTAGTTAATGGCTTTGGAAAAGAAGCAGGTGAAGCTTTGGCTACCAACACCCGCATTGCTAAAATCGCCTTTACGGGGTCTACCCCAGTGGGTTCACATATTTTAAAATGCGCCGCCGAAAATATTATTCCGTCAACGGTAGAGCTAGGTGGTAAGTCACCCAATATTTTCTTTAGCGATGTAATGGACAAAGACGACGCGTTTTTATCTAAAGCAATAGAGGGCGCAATATTGGCCTACTTTAACCAAGGTGAAGTATGTACTTGCCCATCGCGACTATTTATTCAAGAAGATATTTACGAGCAATTTATTGAACGCATTTTACAGCGTACAGCACAAATTAAACGCGGTAACCCGCTAGATACCGAAACCATGGTAGGTGCGCAGGCGTCTAAAGCGCAATTCGATAAAATATTAAGCTACATCGAAATTGGTAAAAAAGAAGGTGCCGAAGTACTTACTGGTGGTAACGTAGAGCAGTTAAGCGATGATCTTAACGGCGGATATTACATTCAGCCTACGCTATTAAAAGGCACCAACGACATGCGGGTATTCCAAGAAGAGATTTTTGGCCCGGTTATTTCAATGTCGACCTTTAAAGACGAAGCCGAAGCGTTGGCACTTGCCAATAGCTCTGAATTTGGTTTAGGCGCCGGTGTATGGAGCCGCAACATGAACCAAGCGTATCGTATGGGGCGTAAAATTGAGGCAGGCCGTGTATGGACTAACTGCTACCACATGTATCCGGCCCACGCCGCGTTTGGCGGTTATAAAAAATCAGGTATTGGTCGCGAAAACCACAAACTCGCACTGGGTCACTACCAACAAACTAAAAACCTATTAGTAAGCTACAGCGAAGATCCGCTCGGCTTCTTTTAATTTTAAGTACAAAGTTAAAATAAACAACCGTTAAGTAATGACAGCGCTGCATATTTGCAGCGCTTTTTTGTACATTGATTTAATTAATTTAAAACGACTCAACCGCGTTATCGCTCTTAGCACTAGGATAGTGCGTACCATGAAATTACATAAAAGTTGTAACCCATACTCATTGAAGGTAAGCATCAATCGTGTTTTTGCACACTTTTCATTATATGTGTTCTTTTTTCCGTGTTAAAAAAGGGTGTTTCACACCAGCTAAATTTTATAATTAATAACTGTATAAATTGGCAATAGTTGCGGTTTTGTCCGATAACATTATTAAAAGTCGTTTTGGGGCATTTTAACAAGGGCAATTTTATAACACACGTAATTACTTGTTTACATTAGAGTTGTTTGATGGAATTATTAAGCTATGTAATATACGCCGTTTTGGGGGGTTATAAACCCCCATAGTGGTGTTCTATAAGCTGTTGAACAAAGCCGCTACGCGGAGCTAGCAACTTCTAGCATAATTGCCACACTTGTCATTGGGACTTCCC
>NZ_JBEOOE010000022.1:0-57996 GCF_040308885.1 Pseudoalteromonas sp. 120-MNA-CIBAN-0494 | reverse complement strand
TCCACCAGAAAATCGCCCGTCAAAGACTCGATTTTACTCATAAAGAAACTGCAAAATTAGTTGAAGTGGCGGCATTGATCGCCACCGAAAAACTCACCGTTAAGAACATGACTCGCAGTGCCAAAGGTACTGTCGAGAAAAACGGAAAAATGGTGAAACAAAAGGCTGGTCTGAATCGGGAAATTCTGAACACCGCGCCAGCCATGACTCTTAATTTGCTGCGATACAAAGCGGAAGAAGCTAGTAGCGAATTTGTTGAAGTACCAACAAAGCAAGTTAAGCCAAGTCAAACCTGCCCAGACTGCGGAGCTAAGAAGAAGAAATCCTTAGCAGAGCGCTGGCACTCATGCGAATGTGGTTGTGAGAAGCCCCGCGATGTAGCCAGTGCGCAAGTTAACTTAAACTGGGCGTTAGGTATTCAGGCTGGGAACCAGCCTAAAAAGGTAGCTTAGGCTTTCTTTTTGAAACTCCTTCAAAACGCGCAGCGTTTAGTGGGAGTTGTTCATTAGCAACGTAGCTGATAGTGATTATAACCTCAACTTAAAAGAGGTTAATTTGGCTCACTACCTCAGTATTTCAAACAACGAAAAGCTAGTTTTATTAGAAAAGCTTGGCCTTTTTGATTTAGTAAAATTAGACAATAAAATTGCATTATTAAAACATGATACTCAAAGAGTCCACTTAAACGTTGTAACAAATACAAAAGTAACTAAAAGTTAGGGCATAAAAGTTACAAATTGCATTATGACGCGCTTTGATTCGGTATATACCCCAAGGGATATTGCAGATCATGTAATGTTCAAACACATACTCGCGAGCACAGAGGTGTTAATTACAGATTTCCATAAAGGAGGTAGTGATGGACGCTTTTCGAGTTCAAGAATTAACACCGCATTCGAATTAGGGCACTTTGTTTATTTTTTAGATTTTGAAAAGCCTGAAGTTTTGCATGCTACTGACGCAGAACATTTCAATGCCCTTGCCCGTTCTATGGAAATTAAAGGATCAGATATCAAAAAACTTAGAGTGATAAGAGCTAATAAATAGTGTTTAAATGGGAGCACAGCTTCAACTTCTAATTTAATAACAAGTACGCATTGGATTATAATCTCCAAAATGCATTAAACATTGCGCATAGGAATAAAACTATGCACTTGTTTTACATCAGTTTTAGGTGCTACTTCGAAGTTAAAGAACACCTAAAAATGAATTATTGAAAATTATAGATAAAGAAGTAAAACTAAATTATTTTAAGCATGTAATTTATTTTTTATCCCATCGTTCTAGATCGAAAGGCAAATTCGTAAAATATAATTTAATTCATTTTTTAACGAAATTTAAGTTAGTTTATATTGTTAACTAACAAAATACTTTTACAGGTAATAATTATGGAAAGCCTTTTAGTCAACTTAAGAAAGTATCGTCCTCGGGAAAATACGGATCCCCTTGAAAACTTTATAACAGAAGCATTTGCTTGGCTGTTGCGAAGTAACCGCGAGGTTTTACAGAGCGTATTCGAATGTATAAATAATAAATTGCAATCGTCAATTAGTGCACCCGATGGTGAAGTTTTTATATCAACGCAGGAAAATTTTAATAATAAGTTCCCTGATTTAGTTATAAGTTGGGAGACCTGCACCTTAGTGTTCGAACATAAAGTAAAATCAGACTTACATCAAAACCAGCTGAAAAACTATCGTGAGTATGCATCTGAAACTTATGACGATTACAGAATTATATTAATAACAGCTACTCCTTTTCAACATGCTCAAAATCCAGATGCAGCATTGTGCTGGGAGGATATTTATAAATGCTTAATAAGTTTAGTTGATAAAGTAAATTATGAGCACGCAAGTTGGGCAATAGAAGATTTTTTATCATTACTTAAATCTGAAGGATTAGGACCAAAGTCCCCAATGAATCGTTTCTCTATTGCTCATTATTTAGAAGCAGTAAAATTTATTGAGCAAGTTGACTCGATCTTTAAAACGGCTCAAAAACGAGAATGGCCGTTACAAACTATCGGGATGGAACCCGTATTTAAACGCCAAGGAACTGAGTCAAGAGTTGGGTTAGAATTTTGCCCTATCATTAAAAATAAAGGCAGGCAGTGGCTTCCCGGTATATTTTGCGGTGTGTTGCTCGATGGAAGAGATCACGGAGTTAAAGAATTTATAAATAATGAATTAAAATTATGCTTAGTTTTTGATTTCAATCGAACAGGCCAAGAGATGATAAAAAATTCAGACAATTATAATAATTTAAAAGCGTGTTTTAAATTATTATTTAATGATTGGGAGTATATAGATACTGCTGTAGATCCGAGAGCCAAGCATAATAAATGGCATCCAATTGTTATTTTAAGGTCAATGCTTTCTTTGTTTGAACATGCCAATACTCATCAAGAGCAAGTAGATATAGTGCTAGAAGTTTTTACAGAATTACAAAATACACTCATGATACAGCCTGAATTTATAAAGCTAGTTGAAGAGCTCACAGTGACAAAATAAAACGTTAGTGATTATATAAATGGGTTTAATAATAATCTTAGACCATATCATTATAGCGCTAGCGTAGTGCTAAACGAGTTTAGGTTAGATACAAAAACTCTAAAACTGTGGCCAAATTTTATTGACCACTTGTATCTTGAGGCTTCTGGTACACAGTCAATGGGAGTGATTTTTTAATGAATGGAAAATCTGTTGTGGAGCCTGTACGGATTCTGTGTAACTGCCCGTTTTTAGATTTTATTCATTATTAAAATTCAAATTCTAATGCGAGCCTAAAACTATGATTTTTTTCTGATTGGCTTATCTCAGTGATAAAACCCGCTTCCCATTTTAATTGTTTTTGTCCATCAAAACGTTGCAAACCTATAAAACCAGGGCCAATTCCTACAAAGTCTTCACCTACGTAAACCTCAATAGATGGTTGAAAAGCAGAACGATACCGGTAGCGATATTGTGCTCTAAACTCACTTTCCCATTCGTTTTGAATATCCTGCCCCCATTCATAAACCAAAAAAGCGTTTAATGTTAGGCTTGTTTTTCCAAACTCTTTTTCGATCACAAAACCCGAGGTTGCTTCGTATACATCTTCGTTATGTTTTTTTTCAAGCTCAAATAATGCGCCCCAATCAGCCCATAACTTACCTTGCTCAATTAACTGCCAGCGCAATTCAAGCTCGTAAGCTTCTAAGCTAAAATCGCCGTTATCGTCTCGCTCACCAACTAAATACCCTTCTAGTGCCATTGTATCGCTAATAGCACCACCACCACCTAAGCGCTGCGCTAATATATTGCCACTATCAGTTTGATGCGATACCAGTCGCCACTCAAACTCACGTTCAAAAGGTAAAACATAGGGGTGATATACCTTATCAACAACAATACCATCAGCACTTGCCTGGGTTGGAAGTAACAACACACAAAAAGCGGTAAAACTAAGCGCTAAATATAGGTTGAGTGCTTTCATACACGTTCCTTAGTCATTGAAGCTGGAATAACGTAACAAATTAATAAAAATAACACGCTGCTTGTACTATATATAAGTACACTCATTAAATCAGGAGTGGCCTCGTAACCAACAAGAGCACGCAGTACGCGGCCTAGCTCAGAGTTTTCGCTTAACAAATCACGTAAATCCCACACGGTTGAGGTGTTGGTAATTAAGTCTATTTGGCTTGCCAAATCCAGTGCGACTAATAACTTAGCCGCGCTGTTAAAAGCAAGCAAAGTAAAAAGCGGGTACATACCAAAACGGTGCTTAATTGCATTCATTAAAAAGTACAGCAATACGCTAAAACTTAAACAAATTCCAACACCTAATAAAGTGCCAATAAATAAGCTTTGCCCTGCATCATTATTTTGCCAAAAACTGGTGAGGTAAATAATATAGTGGCTTAAATACAGCGTTATTGTGCTTATAACTGCGATATAAAATGCCGCTGACTTTTGCTTTAGTGCAAATACCAACACAGCAATAAATATAGTAATACATAGCCCTATTTGTGAGTACTCTAACCCTTGGTATTCAAACCACTGGCTCACCCACGATGCGCTTTGCATGTACAAAAACGACATTACCGCGCCAATTAATACAGCAGAGCATATTCGCAAAGAACTCTGTTTTTTTACTACTTGTAGTAGCACTAATAAAATAGCCACAGGTAGTAATTGATTAAGGCTCATGACTAAACTATTTATTAACATGCTGTGCCCCTTCATCGCTAACTATTACAACGCCCCTAGCTGTATTTGGCGAAAACTCACCAAAAAACTTGTAATACCCTTTACTAAGCGGTCCTATATAAATAATGCTTTTACGATTTGGGTAGAGCACTTTTTCTCTGTTTAGATCAAAACTATCAAACTCTTCTGGTGTACTATCTTGGTTTTCTATCAATAGCTTTACTTTTTTATTCGCGGGAATAGTAATTTGTGAGGGATAGAACAAGTGATCTTTTAAAATAATAAGGTACTCTTTACTCGCCGCGTTAAACGACAAAAATAGCAAACAACAAAGGCATTGATTAAATAAACGTCTAGTCACTTTTTACTCCTGTAAAAGTAATCTTCACGGTTAGCCCGCCTAAATGACTATTCGCTAAATGAATATTTGCGTCATAAATAGCAATTATGTGTTGAACAATCGCCATGCCTAAACCCGCGCCTTGCTCGCCTGATGGATGCTGATCGCCACCTACGCGATAAAAGCGATTAAATATTCGGTCTTTTTGCTCTTCAGTCATGCCTGAACCTGAATCATCTATTTGCCAACTATAGTCATTATTACTAGATGCTAATTTAATTATTATTTGACCATCATTAGGTGTGTATTTAATAGCATTACTGAGTAAATTAGAGATAAGCGTCGTTAATGTAAACTCATCACCATTAATTACAAAATCATTACCTTCGAGGCTAATAGTTTGGTTTTTTTCGTCTATTTTATCGTATTGCTCCGACACGGCTTGTTGAGTAATAGTTAGCAATGACTGTTCACTAAACTGCTTTTGCCACTGTTCTGGCTGAGTGCGTCCTAAAATTAGCATTTGTTCAACAATATTACTTAAGCGATTAATACCTTGTGACATTGCTTTTAATTCTTGATTATTTTGCGAGTTACTTTGTTTATTAGCTAAATTATGTACATTAATTTTTAGACTACTAAGCGGAGTACGTAACTCATGAGCTGCATCTGAGGCAAAAAAGCGCTCTCGTAAGTAGGCAGTTTCTACTCGTTTAAATAAATCGTTTAAACGATTAATAACAGGTTTAATTTCTTCGTCGGTTACTTGCCAGTTAATTGGGGTAAAGTCGTTTGCTTGGCGAGAAGCCAACTGCCTAGACAGTCGGGTAAGAGGGGCTAATGCGTATTTAACAAAAAAGCTTATAAAAATAGCAAGCAGAGGAACTGCCCATAACATAGGTAACATTGCCGATAAAATAACGGCTTCAGCTAATTCAAACCGCTTTGCCATAGGTTCAGCAACGATAACCTTACGAGTATTTTTTCTCATTACAAACACTCGCATACGTTGCCCTGCTAAATTTGCAGTTTGAAGTCCTTCACTAAAATTAACACAGTTATTTGATAAACTCGATGAGCCACTAAGTAAACGATTATTATGCCAAATTTGGTACAACAACTGAGCACTATTACTACTTACTTGTGCTGCATTTGTGGTTAGTGCTAATGGTTGTTCAATTAAAACGCCAGCCACTATTTTAAGCTCATTATCAAGTAAGTTTTCACCGTGGTGCATGCTTTTTTGATAGCCTTTTACTAATGCTAAAAAACAGGTTAGCACCATCATTGAAAGTAAAATTAAGGTCAGGCGTTTACGAATAGACATTTTCAACCTCGAAATATAAACATACTCTAACGCTTACCAACCACGTAGCCGATACCACGTAAGGTTTTAATAAAATCGCTAGGGAATTTTTTACGAAGATGATGAATATGTACCTCTATGGCATTAGAGCCAACTTCTTCACCCCATTGGTAAAGTTTATTTTCGAGCTGTTGTTTTGATTGCACCCTTCCCAGATTTTCCATCAGCGCTTTTAAAAGCATGTATTCTTTTCGTGGTAGGGTAAGTGATTGCCCACTTAGCAATACTGTATGGGCAGAAGTATCCATTACTACATCACCACAGCGCAATAAGCTTGATTGTGTTTGATTAATGCGCCGACTTGCTACTCGCAATCGAGCAAATAACTCAGCGGGGTCAAACGGCTTTGCAAGGTAGTCATCAGCCCCCATATCAAGCCCTTTAACTTTGTCGTCAATACCGCCGCGAGCAGTTAAAATAACCACCGGAATAACTTTTTTTTGCGATTTAATATGTTTTAAAACTTGCGAGCCGTCGCCATCAGGTAATCCTAAATCGAGAATAACAAGCTCAATTTCACCACTAGAAAGGCACTCTAAGGCGTGTTTTACTGTGCCACTGTGCTCTACGCTGTAGCCCTCTTGGCGCAAAGAGCGAATAAGCCCTTGTGCCACTAAGGCATCGTCTTCAACAAGTAATAAATGCATTGTGTGTTTATCTTTTTAGTTTTTTATCTACTTTTACTAATAGCTGGCTAATTGCTTGTTGACGATATTCATCTGCTTTTGCACGAGTATCACGAATGCCCGCTGCTTGTGCTACAAGTAGTCGTGCTTTAGCTTGTTTATAATCGCCTTCGCCATACAAGTATTCACCGTATAAGTAATTAGTATCAATGCCTTTGAGATTAAAAGCGAGTGCTTGTTTAAATAATTTTTCAGCTTTGTCGTCATCACCAAAACCAATTGGCCAACCAGGTACTTTGCTGTAAAGCGTTGCAAGGCTTGCGTAAGCCGATCCATTTAATGCAGCACCATCTATTGAAAGTGCATTTTCAAGTGACGCTTTTGCCTCTTTTGCTAAACCAAGTGCACCCAAGCCACCTTTTGCGCCGGCAAAACTAGCTAACACAATACCATTCCAAATATGCGGTTGTGCCGAGTTAGGGTAGTTTTCAACAAATAACGCGCTTTGCTCACTTAATTGCGTAAACGCATCTATTTGCGCATCGTCTTCAAGCTCGTAGTTGGCAATAGCCCACTTTTGTTGAATAGAAATTAGGTCTTGCGCTTCATCTGCCTGTACTACGGTGGTAAATATAGCCGTTAATATTAAATAAAATGCGAGTGTAAATTTATACATAATTTTGCCCTTGTGTGTGTTTGTTAACTTAAAAAGCGTTTAATTTTAGGAAGTTGCTTTGCAATAGCGTTATCAACAACGCTTGGGAATACGCCATTTATGCGTGCAAATAATTTTTCAGGAAAACCAATAAAGCGCCTTGTTTGGTTTGAACTTATTAGTGCTAATAACTCTTGAGCAACTAATTCTGGCGAGTCCATTTTATTACCGAGCTCTTTATTTATTGCCCGCGCTTTACTGCTATTAATAGATGTATCTGTTGCTCTTGGTGCTAAATAGGTCACTTTAACGCCTGAACCATTCAACTCACGTGATAATGCCTCTGTAAAGCCACGTAAACCAAATTTACTGGCGCAATAAAGCGTTTGAAACGGGTAGCCAATACTGCCAAACGATGATCCCACATTAACAATAGTGCCTTTGGTATACTCTAACTGTCCTAAAAATAGCTGGCATAGTTTAATAGGCACCGACAAATTAGTCATGAGCATATTATCTATTTGCTCATTACTTGTGTGCTCAAGGCTTTGCATTGTATTTATACCTGCGTTATTAATAAGTAATTTAACGTCACCGAGTTGCTTGGCTTTTATTGCTAGGTCAATACGTGTTGTATCGTCGGTTAAATCGCCTGTAAATATTTCACTGTCTGGGCATTCACGGCTCAGTTTTTCAAGGGCTTGGGTATTTCGCCCTACAAGTAGTAACTTCCACCCTTTTGCATATAGGGCTTTAGCAATTGCTTGCCCTATTCCGCCTGTTGCACCAGTGAGCACACATAAAGAACTACTCATGCCAATTTGCCTTGTGCACTTGCTTTAAAAAGTGGTTCGTCATCGAGTCCACGAAATATATCGCCGTATAAACGATAAAAGCGCTTTGCACCATGAAGTATGGCTTGTTGATCCGCCTCGTCTGTTATTTGGTTCATAAGGTTTTCAAAAAACTTTACATGCTCTATATCAAGTGCACCGTGAGAGGTTAAATAACTAAATGCTTTTTTAGGTAAGCCCACAGCATTTGCAATGTTTGAAGCCGCGCCATCAGCAAGCGCTATAGAAGTGCCTTCAAGTACATGCACCATGCCAAAAAAACTCAGCGGGTTTTTACGTGCAATGGAGTCGTACGCATACGACACCATCATTTCGGTAGCAAATTGCGGCTGACTACACCGTACTGTTTCTTTGTCAAAACCACAGGCTGCAATATCATTAAGTACCCATTCTTGATGACCTATCTCTTCTTCAATGTATTCTGCGACGGCTTCGCGCAGCCACTCTTGTTCGTCGGTTAATCGTGCACCAACCGACATCATTAAAGGCACAGTGTGCTTAACATGGTGATACGCTTGCACTAAAAACGAGGCATATTCTTCAAGTGATGCTTCGCCTTTAAAAACACGCTGGATAATCGGCGCTGCAAGCAGGTAATTTTGCTCTTGTTTAGTTTGCTCTTTAAGGGTGTTAAAAAAATCACTCATTAATTACTTCTCCAAGTCGGTAAAATTGCTCAAACACATCATGGTACTGCTTACTTATGGCATCTCGTTTTGGGCGATTATTTGTTGTTAATAATCCTTGTTGCACACTTAATGGGGCAGCTAAACGATGCCACTTTTGAATTCGAGCATAGTCGGGTAGTTGTTTATTAATTGCGTTAATGTATTGAGCTAACACTGGGTTACTTAGCTTTGTATCGGCGTAAATAATGGCACTCAGAAAAGGTCGCCCCTCACCAAACACAACCGCTTGTAAAATACCGCTTTGACTGAGTAATAGTGATTCAGGCCACTCGGCACTGATGTTGCGCCCCATGCTGGTAATAATTAGGTTTTTTAATCGGCCTTTAATAAATAAGGTATTTTGATGCTGCTCGACTAGATCACCGGTTCCATACCACTGTTTTTTGTTGTGAGGTTGATGGTTTAAGTAGCCTAAAAACAAATCGCCTTTTATAAAAAGCTGGCCATTTTCAATTTTGGTTTGAATATGAGGTAACACAGAGCCTGCACTTTGGCGGTTATCGTTTGTGGGGGTATTTAAACTCACTACAGATGCCGCCTCAGACAGCCCATAACCTTGATACACCGGTAAGTTTAAGCTACGCGCTTTAACTATTAGCATTTCGCTGACAAGCGCTCCACCCACTGCAATAAACTGCAACGAACTAGGCGGTTGCCAACCTTGCTCAGCAAAAGTAACTAAGCATGCTAATAGTTCAGGTACTAAAATAAGCGTATTTGGCTTAACTTTATCAATAGCAGCAATAAGCTGTGCGGGCTGTTTTAATGCAGTTCCAACAAAGCCTAATTCATTTAATGGTATTAAGTGTACTGTACCGCCACTTTTTAAAGGGGCATACACACCAGCTATATTTTCAAGCAATACAGCTAGTGGCAATAAACATAAATGAACAGGCTTTTTAATATTAATTTTATCGCAAAGAGATTGAGCTACCTGCATTTGGCTCTTTGCAGATAAACACACGCCCTTTGGCTGCCCAGTTGAGCCTGATGTAAATGTTACTTTTTGAGTTTCAGGAAAGTAACTGTTCGGTTTAGCCACAACTATTTCGTAAATATATAACGTGTAAAGTTCAAACACAGTAATAGAGGCAACAGGCTCCTCAAGTAAATGGTTTAGCGTGTCGCTAATAAATAAATTAGCGCCGCATTGCACTAATACATATTGAGTTTGTTGTTCACTGAAAAAGTGAGCAATTGGCACAGCCACTTTATTAGAAACCGCTGTAGCAGCATCAATAACAAGCCAAGCGGGTGTATTATCAAGCTTATAAGCGATACCTTTGCCGCTAAAGCCTTGTAGTATTTTTACTACTTTTTGTATTTGCTGGTTAAACTCATCGCCGTTAATTTCACGTGTTTGATCTTTATTATGGGCAATAATTAATGGCGATACTGAATGAGTATTATAGTAATTCATACATTCACCAATGCATTTACCAAAGAATTGATATTGCAGTGGTTTTGCTGCATCAAACTATAAAGCATTGGGGTATTTAATACTTGTTGGTGAGCTTGCTCTAGGCTCACAATGCATACTGTTGGTTGGTTGGCGTAATAGCTGCCCCACTTTAATGGGTTCTCAACTACAAAACTGCTCGCAAGTGCAATTTCAGTACACGTAACACCAAGTAAGCGCAATAAAGCACGCACTTTGTTGGTTGCACAAAACACTAAATGTTTTGCCCCCACACTTTGCAGAGCTTCGTTAACAATAATAAAATGTGCAAGAGTTGCTCTTCGATTTGTAGAGCAGAGATTACCAAGTTCAAAAATTTTATTGCGAGAAATGCTCTCATCTAAAAAATCTTCAACGGGTGATGCTAAATATTGCTCAATAAACAATGGCGAAGTTGCTTGCCTTAGCCCTAACGTGCACTTTCCTTGCTTGGTAACATATTGGCAAAGTAGTGGCATAAAAGAAGTAAGCTTAGCGTTATACGCAACTAAAAAACCTTCTTTCACTGTGTTTTCGAGATTTTTTCGATGCACATCATCAATACGAGCACTAATAAACTGACTGTTATTTTGTGTTAAACCTAATGATGTAGAAGTGTGGGCTAATTGCATAAGCTCGCTCATTTAAACCTGTTTATATTTCAGGGTTTAAACTTAACGAGTGAAACTTAAAGAAAACTTAAGAAATTTAATTTAAATGAAAAAAGCGCCTAACCACTACAATACAGATTAAGAGTAGAGCCTGCTTCTATTTATAAGTGATTCTATTACTTTTGGTTGGATGACCGAGTGGACTCGAAATACCGACTCTAGCATGTCAAGGCTTTTTTAGATTAATTTATAGCTGTACTTTTTGGTTGATAATGGTTTTGTTGCATAAAATCTTCTAAAAACCATGCAGCAAACTCGTGTCGGCCTTCTACATCGGCTTTGCTGTAAATATCGGAAGCTTGTTGACGGACGGTTTTTTCTTTTGTGCTTCTTAGCGCGCTTATTTCTTTAAAGCTTAGGCCTTTAAGTAACAACATGGCGACTTCTTGCTCACTGCGTGTCAATGCCCACTGTGAAAACTGGGTTTGAATAACGCCACTGTATTCATGGCGCGCATCCATCATTGTTTGTGATATGTTTTTAAGTTCTTTTTTTGAATGAGCTAATTTTTGTTTCAGCACATTGATATTGGCGGTACTCGAACGAATATCTCTAAATAAGTAAATAGCACCGGCTGCGGAAATGGCAACGATTAAGCTCTCAGAAAAAATATGCCACAGTGGTACTCCTAGTTTCAAATCTATTATCACATCAAAAAAGTTTAGCACCATTATTATTAACAAGGTGGCTGCGATTAACTTGTCTTTCATTAAATCCTCTATTATCAATTGTTTATAAATACAATGGACATATGTCCCATACCGTGAGTCACGCTTTTTTTGGGTACGTACGGCGTTTGCCTGATGATTTAACAGTCTAAAAAAGTCATGGTTCATTCTATGAAATTAATCAAATGTGAACAAACGCAATGCTGTTAAATTTTACAACAAAAATTCTTCACTTTTTACGTATTCAATATACGTTATTTTTATTCTTTATGGTGGCTTTATTAACACTTATCCCTGTGCATGCTTCACAAAATTTAGCACCTGTAGAGCTTTCTTCACTCAGTGGTTTTGATGTCGAATTTGCGCCAATTCAAAAAACAGAGTTTATTAACGGGCAAAGTTTAATTGGTGAAGTCAATTTCAAACCCGGGGTCAATTACACGGTGCTGTTTGCGTTTGATGTACAGCAGGTTCGTTACTTATACCCTAACGGCAGCATGGTAGAAAAGGGCGCCACTATCGCAAGCGTTGAGGGCAGCGATGTACACCATTTTTTAGATGCCTATCAATCAGCAAAAGACATGCTCGCTATTACTAAAAGCCATTACGACATAAACCAACAGCACTTAAAAAACAAAATAATAAGAAGCTCTGAATGGGTTGAAATTACTAAAAGCTATTTTGAAGCCAAGCTAAATTTTGAACATATGCAACATCAAATGGCATTTTTAAACATTGATGATAATGAAAACGTGACCTTAGTGAGTCCAAAAACGGGCATTTTAAAACTCACTAATGAGTCGGGAAACCGTGTGATGGGTGACACCGCGTTTGATATTATCGATGCAAGTAGTATTCGCGTTAAGATTAATGTCCCCCTTAGTTTTACCAACACGTTAGCGCATTTTAAGCTGTCACAAAATTGCAGCTTAAATATTGAGAGCTATGACAGTATTGTAGATAAATACCATCAAATAGTATGGGCGTCGCTAAGCTCGAATGAGTGCCAGCTGACACTGGGGCAAACCATCAAAGTCACACCGGTAAATAAATTAACAGGCTTTAAAATAGCAAAGTCAGCGGTGTTTGAATTTGAAGATGTTAATTACATTGCTTTAAAATCTGGCGATAACCTTGAGTTACTGCCGATTGAGCTCAAAGGTACACAAGGCAAAGACTACGTGTTTACTGCCAATAAAAACCTAGATGATCAGAAGATACTAATAAGCTCGGTAAGTGCGCTACAAGGTATGTTGCTTCACTTAGGGGGAGAGTAAATGTTAAACCAGCTTATTAAGTTTTCACTTACTCAGCGTTTGTTTGTTAGTATTTTTGTTATTGTTGCTATGGCCATTGGCGCTAAATCTTGGTTAAGTATTCCGGTGGATGCTTTTCCAGAAATATCGCCCACCCAAGTTAAAATAGTTTACAAATTACCCGGCATGAACGCCCTTGAAATAGAATCGCAAGTAACACGGGTGATTGAAACCGAATTACTGGGTATTCCGTCACAGCAAATGCTGCGCTCTACTACTAAATATTCTATTACGGATATTACCATTGACTTTAAAGAGGGCACCGACATTTATTGGGCCCGTCAGCAAGTTAATGAGCGTTTATTAAATATTTTGCCCACCTTGCCCAGTAATATTAGTGGCGGCATGGCGCCAATGAGCACGCCTTTGAGCGAGGTGTTCATGTTTACTATAGAAAGTACTCACTTATCGCTGATTGAAAAAAGAGAGCTTTTAGATTGGCAAATTCGTCCATTGCTGCGCACTGTAACCGGCGTTGCAGATGTGAATAGTCTTGGCGGCTTTTCAAAAACCTATGAAATACTTCCCAACACCTTATTGATGCAACAGCATCAAGTTAGCTTTGATGAAATGAAGTTAGCAATCACGCAAACGAATCAAAACGGTGGCATAGGGCGCTTAGAAAAAGGCAACGACACTTTTATTTTGCGCACTGAGGGCAAATACACCGATATAACCGCCATTGAAAATACTGTGATTAAGTCCACTCAAAATAAGGTTATTCGGTTAAGTGATATTGCCACGGTACACGTTGGCAGTTTAACCCGTTATGGCGCAGTCACTAAAAACAGTGAAGAGGCGGTACAAGGGCTTATAATTGCGCTTAAAAATAGTAATACAGCGCAAGTTGTTGAAGATGTAAAAGATAAACTTCGCACCATTGAAGCTTCATTACCGCAAGGCACAAAAATTAATGTGTTTTACGACCGCTCTAACTTAATAAATACCGCAATTAGCACCATTACCAGCGCATTAGGCCAAGCTATCATTTTAGTGATAGTGCTACTAGCCTTGTTTTTAGGCGATATTCGCTCTTCATTGGTGGTATCTTTGTCTTTACCTATGTCGGCATTGCTGACGTTTATAATGATGAATCAGTTTGATTTATCGGCTAATTTAATGAGTTTAGGTGGCTTAGTGATTGCCATTGGTATGCTGGTGGACTCATCGGTAGTTATTGTTGAAAACATAGTAAATCGGCTGGCTAATAATCAGCACCTCCCTCGGCTGCATGTTATTTATCGCGCATGTAAAGAAGTCGCGACGCCAGTGTTTTCAGGCACAATCATTATAATTATCGTGTTTTCACCGCTATTAATGTTAACAGGGCTAGAAGGCAAGTTATTTACCCCAGTGGCGTTAACTATCGTGTTTGCCATGCTAAGTGCGCTGTTGTTGTCGTTAACGGTTATTCCAATTTTAGCCTCGTTGTTATTAAAAAATGAACCCGTAACCCAACCTAAAATGGTGACGCTATTACAAGGCTTTTATACTAAAACACTTGCCCAAGCAATTAAAAAGCCGGTGGCTATTAGTGTTATATCAGTCGCTGTTTTAGTGCTCAGTGGGGTGTTATTTCAGGGGCTTGGCAAAAGCTTTATGCCCGTTTTAGATGAAGGCGACATTATTGTGCAACTGGAAAAATCGCCGAGTATTTCCTTGCAAGCCTCGCTGGATATCGATAAACAAATTGAAGCCACACTGCTAAAAAACACCCCAGAAATCGTACAAATTGTTGCCCGTACCGGCTCCGATGAACTCGGGCTTGATCCTATGGGGTTAAACGAAACCGATGTGTTTATGGAATTAGCACCAAAAGATACGTGGCGTTTTGACTCCAAAGCGCTGCTAATCGAGGATATTCGACAAACACTTACGCAATTTCCAGGGGTAAATATTGGCTTTACTCAGCCAATACAAATGCGGGTATCAGAAATGCTCACCGGTGGTACCGGTGATATTTCGATTAAAGTATTTGGTAATGATATTGCGACACTTGCCTCATTAGCTGAAAAAATCACTGCACTTGCCACTAATATTGACGGCGCAAGTGATGTGCAAATGGCGCTTATTGAAGGGGGTAAATACGTAAATATTAAACTTATTCCTGAGGTTGCTAGTCAGTTTGGTTTAACCACCGAAGGATTAAGCGATTATTTAAAGTCGCAATTAGAAGGCTTGCAGGTATCGGCACTTCAAGAAGGAAACCGCGTGATCCCAATTGTGTTTAATGCACAAAAAAGCGAAAGCGCAGCACACTTTGAGTTATCGTCAATGAGCGCATTAAAGCAAAAGCTAATTTTAATGCCCGACAACAGCCTACTACCACTTGAAGAGGTGGCTAATATTAGCTTTAAAACGGGGCCATTGTTAATAGAGCGAGAAAAAGCAAAACGCTTTGCTTCTGTAAGCGTTAATGTGGATAACCGCGATGTGGTTAGTTATGTGAATGAACTGGAAGCTAAAATTAATAGCAGCATAAAATTACCCAGTGGTTTTACCTTGTCGTTTGGTGGCGAATTTGAAAGCCAGCAACGTGCAACACAAAACTTGCTGGTGCTTATTCCGGTGGCATTAATACTGATTTTCATTATTTTATTTACCACGTTTAAATCGTTATCTAAATCAACGCTGATAATTGCTAATATTCCGTTTGCGTTAATGGGGGGAGTGATTGCCCTGTTTATTAGTAACGAATACCTCTCGGTGCCTGCATCGGTTGGTTTTGTTGCTTTACTTGGCGTAGCGGTACTCAATGGTATTGTGATGATCAGCCACTTAGAGCAAATGAAAATGTTTTCTGCCAATGTAATGCAGCGCATTTTAGATGGCGCAAGCAGACGCCTTCGCCCAGTGTTAATGACAGCCACAACCGCAATGTTTGGTTTACTGCCACTGGTATTCGCTACCGGCCCTGGCGCTGAGATTCAAAAGCCATTGGCGATTGTGGTTGTTGGCGGGTTAATTACCTCAACAATTACAACACTTTATTTACTGCCTATCTTTTATGGTTGGTTGGAGAAAAAACATGGCTGAACAGTTACTTTTTACCCTAAATGTACCCACAAACATAAAAGATGAAGTGGTTGATATATTAATTGGCATAGACTGCATTACCGGCTTTAACTTAAAAAACATTGAAGGCTACAGCAAGGAGCACAGTGAATTTGATATTGCTGAGCAAGTAGAAGGGCATCGCAGCTTTTATCAGTTTGAGGTGCATATATTATTAGCGCAGCTACAAATTATCAAAACAGCATTAAGCCCTGTATGCCAACACACATCATTAAAATACTGGGTTACGCCTATATATGAAAGCGGGCGTCTTAGATAATTAATACCCTTATAGTTAGATCATGATATGTATATTTAGTTAGGGGCTCTCTACACGGTCAGATACATAAAAGTCGTCAATATCAGCTGCTGGGTTATTGGATTCTGCCTTATTGATGTTATCAATAACTTTTTCTAACTCTCCAGCTGAAAGAGATTGGAACGCTCGCTTAAGCCGGGAGATGATGCCTGAGCTTTTTTATTCTGCATTGATATGTTCTGAGCGATGAAGCTGCAAATTTGGTAGGTGCGGTGTTATGGCGCTCTATTAAGCTTTGTTCAGTAAGCTTACGCGCTTTTGCTATCGTTAATTCAGGTACTTCACCTAATTTGGTATTGGCTATGCCAGATGGTTTAGGGAAATTAGAATAGAAAATGGCTGTACCAGACTTGGTGAAAATTAGTCGAATATGGTGTTGTGCTTCGTATTTCGATAATTTTTTAGTCCGACTAGATTTAAGGCCTTGTTTTCCTATGCTTTTTTCTTCAAAAAATATGATATTTTGAGCCAGCGTAGCACACCGATTTATGTGCTGCATAGAAAACGGCGGTTTGAGCTGATTCCATTCTATTTTTGCCTTAGTGTACTGAGCCTTGGTAAGTGTTGATAAAGAGTTTTTCACTTTGTTGTAACCTATATAAATAAAGGCCTTACGGCTATTTTTATTGATTAAGATCAACAAAGAAATAGAGAGAAATAGGCATAATTCGCGGCTGTAATTTACACCCAAAAGTAAAACGGTGTGTTAGGAATGTGTGCTACGATTTAATGAAAAATAAAGGTTTATTATTGAACTGGACTTGTATTAAAAGTAGTCAAAAAACATTTAATTTAACTCTATATTTATGTTTTATAATGATTTTAATTAGAAAGGCTAAATAGTGGCTCTACTCATAAATAGTAAATGCATTAACTGTGATAGTTATAAGGTTTTCAATTAAAGTCTTTAAAAACAGATTGTTACTTTGTCGTGCTATGGCTTGTGCTACGATTTTACGTAACTCGTTAGCACTTAGTTAGTATCTTAAAAATGACCTTAAAAGGCAAATTTCATTAACTGAATAGTTGAAATTTTAGACTTGTAGAGTCTTTGAATCTTAGATTTGTGTTTTGTAGGTTATAGAGTTAATTTGGAAAAGATAATTGGTAGTTAACAAAAGTAAAACTTAGATTTTTCTTTTTTAACTCTCACTATAAAGTGCCTTATAGGTAACATTAAGCCGTATTTTAGGCCTTAAAGTGACTTATAGGTCACTTTAACTGCCGACGGTTACAACCAAAAGTTTTGTATTGTTTTTACTTAATCTATTTTTTTAGCTTGTTTAACAAGCCTAATTAAAATTATGCTCAACACAGCAGCCGGTAATAACCATATAAAATCACTCATCTTAAATTCTCAATATTTGAAACACTTTCTTAACCTTAACGTTTTTGGTGTGTTTTGCAAATTTACGTCGTTTATTTCATACCTTTCAATTTTTCTCCAGGCTTATGCCTAGTTAGTTTTAGGACAAATTAACCAGGAAAAATCATGAAAGACCAAAAATTACCGTTTATTCGCCAATATGTACGCGCCAGTCAGTCACCGTGGGATGACAGTTCAACTATTTTGCTATTAGCTGACGTTATTGATAAGCAAGCACTAGAGCTGGGCTTCACCAATTACGTTTATTTACACCGAGATAGCGCAGGGAGTGTTTTGGGTATTAGTATTTCTCAACAGTTATTAGCTGCTAACCCTGAGTTCTCACAGAGGTATTTGGAAGGGGTTGAGATGTATGCTTTTTTACTCATACATATTGAAGACATAACAAATTTTTGCAGCTTGTTTAGTGCAGAATTTGAGCAGCTATTTATGATAAAACCCAGTGAGTATTTTGCAGCTGCAGAAGATAGTTGGTTACGGTTAATAGAAAGCTCATAAACTCTGGCGAGCCTCTTGGCTCGTTTTCTTATACTTAAAAATTAGCTTCTAATTAAGTTTAATTTTACTTTTCTTTGCCGTGCTTCATCGCGATATATGCAAAGCCAATAGTGAGGACTATCGCTGGAAAAATCATCATTAAAAATTCAGTCATAACTACTCTCCGACTATAAGTTTTTATTAATAATAATGTTTGACGCGTACTTTGCAAGCACGGATATTTTTTCTTTTAGAAAGTTGCCTTAGCGTAATAGAAAAGAGTGACTTGAAACATATTGAAAATATACAAACCCTAAGTGAACTACTCGGTACGCTTTGTAATTCCCTTTCTGCGGAGTTAATTATTAATGTAAAGCCACAACATACCTGCATATCCATTACCCCAAAAAATTGCACTCAGCTTGTCGCTATGCAAGCTACATAATCTGAAGAGCTAATAGGTGATTCACTGCACATCAAATGAGCTTTGTCATGCTATCTACTGAGTAGATGGTTGTGCAGGGGGAGGGCAATATAGCGATTGACCTGGCGGTAGGGCACGAATGCGTTGTCTTAATCGCATAATGTAACCTGACAAAATAATAAAGAGAGCGAACTTAGTTTGCTCTCTTTTATTTTTGTGATTGGTTTTTAAAGCAAGGCAAAAGCCTAATAAATCCTCTGTTATGTACTTATATAAGGTGACAAGGACAAAAAGGACAATAGCTATGACTAAGAAGAAATGGATTGAGTTTATTGCTAACGCTATAGCAGAGGTATTCAGTATGTTTGGCTTTATATTTATCGCCTTCGGTTGGCTTTACTATGAGGGGCTAATAAATAAAACCTATTTAATATTACCTACTATCCAATCCTATACGCTCACTTTGGCGGCTTGCTATATAGGGCATTTAACATTTAAAACAATTGCGCTGTATTGTAGCCGCAATAAAAAACACTAAAGCATCGGATGATGCTTTTTTTGTTGGGGTAAACATTTTATTCCACGTTTATATTTCGGCTTATGAGTAAAATAACGCTGTAATTTCATCACAAAATTTTGTGCGATACACAATCGCAGATTGTAGTAATGCAACATCTTCAGGAGTCATAAATGGTTGTTGGGTCTTCTTATTTATTCGCTCGGGGAGTGCATCCATCAACTGAGTGTGCAATCTTTTTATATCATCAAATATTTGCGCAGATTGTGAAAATATAAATACCTGTTGGTAATGGCCTGCTTTAAGTGAGGCGAGGTATTTGAGCAGTATAGTCTGACGTGTCGATTTACTTTTAAATGAGTTTTCAATTTCGATGGCAACGACGGTTTTATCTGGTAATACGGCCACACCGTCTACAATTCGCGCACTGCTTTGGTTATATAATCGTTTAAATTCTGGCTCAGATAAAAATCCTGTCCATAGCGGTCTGTAAACGCCATCAGAGGTATGCTTATGTAATCCGCGCAGAGCAATAAATGCATTCATTAAGTCGTGCATTATGTGGTTGTGGTTAACCTGCAGTGCGGGGTTTGATTTTGAGCGAATGTAAGTACTAATGCTGGTTTGCTCCTGTGCGTATTTAGCTCCTGAGTAAGTTGGAATATAAACCCGCCCATCAGGGCTTCTGTGTGTAGGGACCATCGTTAACAGCTTTTCATCTACTAACTTATTTAAATGGGCAAGTGCTTGAGGTTGACTAATATTATAGAGCCAGCGAATAATCACTGGCGCGACAATAGAAAACCTGACCGCAATAAGGACTGTTAGAGCAGTCCGGTTCATACCTTTTTGATAGTTGTTAGCACCTGCGTTATATCGCATATCAATGTCAAAATAGCGGGCGTATTGGTGAGTACAGTCGTTATCGTTTTGCATTCGTGTTCACTAAATCAGGAGTCATAATTTATATAACTCCCGAGTATGCGAAATTGACTGCTTATTTAGCGCGAACCATCAAAAATTGCCCATCGTTATATATATCACCAAACGCGATACTCATAAGCTTTTCACTACTGGCGCCGTTGCGTGATTTAGACTGCGCTATATCAACCACAGTCACTGCGTTAGTACTCAGTTTTAAATCTTTTGCTGCAATGAGCACATTATCAACTGCACGCGCAATCTCGGTATGGCCTCGGTAGTTTTTGCCTGTTTTATCTGTATGGTGCAGTATCAAAATTGCCTTTCCTTCGTTTCGTAATGCATCAATACATTTGTTGTAGTAGTTCCAGTCGTTTTGATTGAGCTCCTCTGCGGATGTATACAGTGCGGATAGGTTATCGAAAATCACTACATCGGCCCATTGAATATCACTGGCGAGTGCATCAAAGCCATCAGATGTCGCAAGGTCAGGTATTCCCCCTTTAAAGCTTTTTTTATGAATAATTTTTAAATAATCACCATTAGGTCCAGCACCTATCGCGTTAAAAATTTTGCCAAAACGTGCTTGTATCTGATGTAAGCCTAATTCAGCATCAATATACAAAACTTTTTTAGCTTCGCACGGCTCATTACCAAAGCTAGTAATGCCAGCAGCAACACTAGCGGCGATATACTGAGATATATAGGTTTTTCCAGAGCCAGCTCCGGCAGCAAGCAGCGTAGCCTCTCCGGCTGTTAATATCGAAGGTACAATAATGCATGGTTGAGGAATGTCAGCTTGCACAATACTAAGTACGCTATCGGCTTTTCTTAATTGATGTAATGGATTAGGCATGTTTGTTGATTCACTGTTTTGTGAAAATTGTTGGGTATGTTTTTGGTCATTCATACTATAAATTCCTTATAAGATTTGAGTATTTCGGAATTTCTAAATAGGATGTCGAAAAACGAATTAATTGCGTTTTATGTAAAATCCGCCGATTTATTTTTAATTTTTTTAATTTTGTTTTTAAACGTAGAAAATTTGTGTGAATTAAACCTATAAAGTAAGACCTCCTCCTAAAGAGGAGGTCTTACTTTATAGGTTATTCTTTATTTCAATTAGGAAAAAATATTACGATATTCATTACAAGACGTTGTACGTTTGCTCTTTAAATGAAACGAGGGATGAAAACACTAAAGAGAAGCCGCTTTCAGCGGATGGCTTCTCAACTTCGTTGTTCAACCATAGGGTCTAAAACGCCCGCCAGCTCTGGTGTTGCTCCGCAACGAGCTGACTCGACGCGCTATCGCGCTAGCGTTGTAGACCCTGCGCGAATGCACCGAGCTACGCTCTGTACCAACCGCCATACTGCCGCGCCTAACAAGGCTGTGAGTTCCTCACTATTCGCCTTTTTCATCTGCTTTAATTTTCTACGAAAATAGATGGTTCGATATCAATTTGTGCCAAATTTTAATCGAATTTCGCTGATGCGAAACATTATCGCGGTTGGTACAGACCAGCTGTACATTCGCGCAACTCCATGTGTCCTAAGCTTCGCTTATGCCACATTACGCGCTTATTGGTCTCATTCTGAGACGCTTTTTTTGCAGTTTGTCGTGCCGAAAAATGCGTTTTAAGAGCGTCTATCAGACAAAAAACGTCTTCAAATTAAACTTATTAATAAACTTTTTAGATAAAGAGGAGAGGGTTTTTACTAAAAAAATTAAGTGAAAATAGAAGAAAAGTGAATGCCTTATTCAAACTGTTTGTTGCTGAGCTGCGCAGTCAAACAGTTTGTTTTTTATCACGAAATCATTAAATTTGATAGCATAAATTAATAATTAAGAAGGTTTAAAAAATGAAAAACGACGCTAATGATATTGCTATTAATCCCTCAACAGGATTACCTATCACAAATGCGAGCGCTAATATGGTTGATGTAGGCGGCAATGTGGTGGGCCAACCTGATAGGGTCATGACTGTTTATGAAATTGAAGAGTCGATAGGAGACTCTATAGAGCACGATTGTTTTAATGCATTTGATGACGGCTTTTAATGCCTGAGATATTGAAAGCAGTTAGCCGGTATCGAATAGAAGTCGTTTATTCGACCATTGTATTTGGTGGCTCAGCGGTACTTTCTGTCCAGTACCAATCGACTCAAAATTTTGCTTGGTTTATCGCTCTAAGTTTGTTTTGCACTAAAATGTCTATTGGTATAATTAACTATGAGCAATATCGCCAAAGTAATAAGCGTAGTATGAAAGCTATGCTGCAATATTTGTTATTTAAATTTGTATAACCCTGTTTATTTGTCCGAAATGCAAAGCGCTCAATTCTAGGGCGCTTTTTTAGTTTTATGATTTAGAAAAAGTGTGACTCTAATACTTAAGTGTATTTCTATGCGAATCCTTGGTGATATTGATAAGAGAAATCCTGTAACCTTATAACTTAAAAATAATTGTCCGACTTCTATTATTTATATTTTCAAAAGTTGGGTATTGGTTAACAAGGAAGTAAATTAATGTATTACAGCGAAGTCAAAGAACAGTACCTTGCTCATTTAAAGCAATCAAAAAATAGCATTACCGCTTATAAAGCCATAGTAAATTATAGTAATAAAACACCTACTGAGATCTCTGATGAGTCTTTTGAGTACTTAGAACATGAGTTTGAGGGAGTGTTTTTTGCTCAGGGAAGCAATAAGAGGCAAATATTAAAATCTACAGGTAAATATTTAATTGGTTGTTTTTCATTAGGTGGTACTTATCACTTAGCACTCCAAAATAAACATTACGAAGACTTACACAACACCCTGTATAAGCCAGTATTTGAAAATTTAAAACTGATTAATGATGAGACGAATAAAGCCTTAAATTCTATCGGCTTTACATTAGAGAAAACAAATAAACTTTTAAAAAAAGTTGGAAAGGTTTTACAAACTAAATCTAATGTTACAAGTGACAGAAAGTCAGTTGATCAAAAAGTAACTTTAATTCAGTTAAAGCAGTTCTCCGATGGTTTCAAAACTTCACTCAAAGCAGGGTTTGGTGGTTTAGTGGGTGGTACTTCAGCTATTGGTGCTTGGGGCGTCGTTACCATTATAGGTAGTGCATCCACAGGTACTGCTATTACCTCACTCTCTGGTATAGCTGCAACAAACGCAACACTAGCTTGGTTTGGTGGTGGTTCTATCGCTGCAGGTGGAGCTGGTATGGCTGGAGGGTTTATGGTTTTAGGTGGCATAATAGCAGCTCCCGCAATGTACTTTGCAGTAACAGGTTCATATAAAAAAGTCGAAAAAATAAAGATGAAAAAAGTTGAACTGTTGGCAGAGATAGAAAAGTTAACATCCCTTGAATCTGAAGCAACGGCTCACCTTAAAACCGTCCAGCAGCATCATTACCACATTACCGAGTATGCCAATCACTTTGGTAAGTTGCTTGAAGATAACTTGAGGATGTTTAAAAAACATAGCTCACTTAAGTATAAAATTTTTGGCGGACAGATGAACGTTAAGCAAGAAAAAGCTTTTAATCTTCTGAACCAATATAGCAATGAGTTACTATTTCAGCTTGGTTATAGCAATAATTAGCTTAATACTTTTATTAACTCAACTAGCTAACTTTTAATATCTTTTATTTTTGCTTATTCACCCTATTTTATATAGCATCACTAAACAGCATGAAACACGTTGAATCAACGAGTTGTACGCAAAGCCTTGTTGGCTCATAGCGTAGTATTTAGGGATGGTTTAAGTTATGGATAAAAGAAAGCTCAGCGAAACCGATATAATCAGTAAGTTTATTCTACCCGCAGTTAAAACCGCAGGGTGGGACGACATAACCCAAATACGCCAAGAGGTTAAATTACGTGACGGTAAAGTAATCGTACGTGGGCAACTTGGTGTACGTAAAACGGTTAAATCGGCTGACATAGTGCTTTACCATAAACCCAGTATGCCGCTTGCTGTCATTGAAGCTAAAGCTAATAAACACTCAGTAAATAAAGGACTCCAACAAGGCTTGGATTACGCCAGGCTACTCGATGTGCCGTTTATATTCGCCTCTAATGGAGATGGCTTTATTTTCCACGATAAAACTAAGCTAGGCACGCCTGATGCGCATAACCTCGAAACCGAAATACGCTTAGAAGACTTCCCATCACCGCAAGAACTGTGGACAAAGTATTGTGCCTACAAGGGCTATACTGAATCGCAACTTCCTATAATAAACCAAGCCTATTATGATGATGGTAGTGGCAAGCACCCGCGTTACTACCAGCTCCAAGCAATTAATAAAACAGTAGAAGCTATAGCGTCAGGTAAAGACCGCGTACTCCTCGTTATGGCAACCGGAACCGGTAAAACCTATACCGCGTTTCAAATCATTTGGCGCTTATGGAAGTCACGGGCTAAGAAGCGCATTTTATTCTTAGCCGACCGTACAGCTTTGATAGATCAAACTCAAAGTGGTGATTTTGCGCCGTTCGACACAGCAATGACCAAAATTACTGGCAGAACAATTGATCCCGCTTACGAAATACATTTAGCACTTTATCAAGGTTTGACAGGGCCAGAAGAACATCAAAAAGCATTTAAAAATGTAGACCCTGACTTTTTTGACCTTATTGTTATTGACGAGTGCCATCGAGGTAGCGCAAGCGAAGAAAGTGCCTGGCGTGAAATACTTACTTATTTTAAAAGTGCTGCTCAAATTGGCTTAACCGCTACACCAAAAGAAACTGAGGAAGTATCAAACTCTGACTATTTTGGCGACCCTGCCTATACCTATTCTCTTAAAGAGGGCATAGAAGACGGCTTTTTATCCCCATACAAAGTGGTACGTGTCGATCTCGATGTAGACCTACAAGGCTGGCGACCCACTAAGGGCCAGGTTGATAGTAACGGTGAAGTAATACAAGACCGCATATACAACCAAAAAGACTTTGATCGCACAATGGTGATTGATGAGCGGACCATGCTTGTGGCAGAAACCATTACTAACTATTTAAAGCGTACAGATCCTATGGCTAAAACCATTGTATTTTGTAACGACATAGATCACGCCGAGCGTATGCGTTGTGCCATTGCCAACTTAAATCCAGAGCAAATGGCTAAAAACGATAAATATGTGATGAAGATCACTGGCGATGATGAATTAGGTAAAGCTCAACTTTATAATTTTTGTAGTCCTAAGCGTGCTTATCCAGTTATTGCTACCACCTCAGAGCTTATGACCACAGGGGTAGACGCTAAAACCTGTAAGCTAGTAGTGCTTGATCAAAACATCCAATCAATGACCAAGTTTAAACAAATCATTGGCCGTGGTACCCGTATTGACGACCGCTACGGCAAGCTATGGTTTACCATACTCGACTTTAAAAAAGCCACTGAGTTATTTGCCGATGAACGTTTTGATGGCACGCCAGAAAAAGTAATAAAAATAACGCCAACCGACATTGAAAACGAAGACGTTGATATTGAATCACAAGACGATACAACGGGCGAAGAGCAACCTGATAGCGTATTCGATGATCAATCAACCGGTGATGAAAGCGATGCCAATAACGACACCATAAATGACTCTAAAGGCGATGGTACGCTAGATGGCGAATGGGACGATGAAACTAACAAAATGGTTAAGTACCACGTATCGGGTGTTACCGTTAATAAAGTGGCAGAGCGAGTACAGTATTACGATACCGACGGTAAACTCGTTACCGAGTCATTTATAGATTACACCCGTAAAACCATGAGCAAGCAGTACAGTTCATTGGATGACTTTGTAAAACGCTGGAAAGAGTCAGACCGCAAACAAGCCGTAATAGATGAGCTTGCCGAAGAAGGCATTATTTGGTCAGCCCTTGAAGAAGAAGTGGGCAAAGACATGGACCCTTTTGATATGATCTGCCATGTAGTTTACGACCAACCTCCACTAACCCGTAAAGAGCGCGCAGATAACGTACAAAAACGTAACTATTTCACTAAATATTCGGGTACCGCACACACCGTACTCGAGAACCTTCTGTTAAAATACGCCGATGTAGGCGTGCAAGAAATAGAATCTATGCAAGCGCTTAAAGTGGCGCCGTTTAACGAAATAGGCAGCCTAAGTGAAATAGTAAAAAAAGGCTTTGGTGGCAAACCACAATACGAGCAAGCACTTAAAGAGCTTGAGGCCGAAATTTACCAAATGCCAGCGCCTAAAACAGCCTAAATTTATCTTTGCTGTCGCTATGTATTAGCGTCAGCAAAGCATTAAACCATTTAAATTAAACAGCTTTCATATTTGCTTTTAGCCGCTGTTTATAAAAATAATCAAACAAGAGAAACCTATGTCTATCAGTTCAGCTATTAAGTCTATTCAAGATATTATGCGTAAAGACGCCGGTGTCGATGGCGACGCACAACGCCTTGGTCAAATGTCGTGGTTACTATTTTTAAAAGTATTCGACGCGCAAGAAGAAGAGCTAGAGCTAGAATTAGACGACTATCGCGAGCCAATCCCCGAGCAATTTTTATGGCGTAACTGGGCAGCCGATAACGAAGGCATAACAGGTGACGAGCTTTTAGAGTTTGTAAACGACAAGCTATTCCCAGAGCTTAAAAACCTAACAGCCCCCATAGATAAAAACCCACGCGGCTATGTAGTAAAAGAGGCATTTAGCGATGCTTTCAACTACATGAAAAACGGCACACTACTGCGCCAAGTGATTAACAAACTAAACGAAATAGACTTTACCGACTCAAAAGAGCGCCACTTATTTGGCGACCTGTACGAGCAAATATTAAAAGACTTACAAAGCGCAGGTAACGCCGGCGAATTTTATATAATGTCATCTTCATTTTTTACTAACGAATGCCACCTTCATAAAGCAGCTTAAACTGTTACCGCTTACCAATTAAATTTATCTATTTCTCTCCTTGCTTCACTATAAATTTTTAACCTATTTCCAACAGTAAAAAAGATCTTGCCATGAGCGTTTCCAAGATCAGTTTTCATGGAGTTGAAATTATTTTTCCATTCGCCTTTTGCGCCATCAAAGTGATTTGAGCAGTATTCGATTAATTGGTCCAAATCAACAAAACCATTACTTGATTCAAGTTCTAAAAAACCTTTAATCAATTGATGATTTTTCTGCCAAGGTTTTTGCGACCATATCTTGATTCTATGTAATTTAGTAAATTCATCTAAAGTGGAGTTCACTTGTTGTAATTCTGACGAAGGCTCAGTTATATCTGGAGCTTCCGATGGAGTGATGCAAAATAGTTTTTGAAACAAAGAGCCTATTGAATTAATTGATTCAAACTGACCTTTGTTTATAACTCGAATATTGGGTCGCTCATTTTTAACCCCGTCCTTATTTCCCTTGGTGTGCTTGGCTATCTTAAGGTTATCTATGTTCGGTAAAGGTTCACCAGCTTGATCACCATAAAATAAAAACTCTTTAAACTCTAAAGAGTCTTCATCGAATATGATCCAAACTACACAGCCTGAGGGTTTATCCGCTAATTTTATATGCACTTTTTGCTGGGTTGTTGAGGAAGACCTGTACGATGCCTTCAGTTGAATATGCCGAACAACCCCGTAACACTCGGCAATGATATCGTAACCTGAATTATCAACCTCTGGTTTTGCTACCTCAAGACCGCATTCATGTTCAAGCCAAGATAGTTTCAGTAACTCTCCTACAAATAAATGTTCAATTAACTTTTCTCTATATGACGAGTGTTCGTTATGCTTACTCATATTACTTGCGGTATCCTGTATGCCATTGGTTAGGTTTAAGTTGGGTTAAATATTCAATAGCAAAATCGAGTAGTCCTCTTTCATAAGCCCAGTCAATCTGCTGTTGAACACATTTGCGTTTTTCTTCATCACTAGTATCAAACCAATAACCCAAAATAAGTGATTGAGGCGGTTTACCATTGCCCATTTCTGATAATAGCTCTTCGAATTTAACCCACTGAGGGGGCATAGGGCATACTCTATTGTCACTAATACAAACTGATATTAATTCTGACTTATTCATTCAAATACATCTCCGCCATGTCATCTAATTTGGCTTTTACTTCTTTCCAGTTTGGCATTACTTGGGTTAATAAGCGCCAGAAGCGCTCACTGTGATTGTGTTCTGCAATATGGCAAAGCTCGTGCAGTATCACGTAATCAATACATTCTTTCGGGGCTTTAACTAGGTGTGGATTGAGCATCAAGTTACCTTTGGTAGAGCAGCTTCCCCATTGCTTTTTCATTGCCATCACACGAAAAGACGGAATGCCTGTTACCCATGTGGTCTTAGGAAGTAGTTCGGCTAGTCGCTCATGGAAAATAGCTTTTGCTTTATGCTGATACCATTTATCGATTAGCGGTTTAATTTTCGCAGCGCGGCTACCTTGACTATCCGGGGCAGTATCTTTGCTTATTTCATACTTGAGTGTGACGTTCAATTTGCCTCGGCTGAGCTTCACACTGGGCACTTGCTCAGCATCAACAATGACCTTGAGTACATAGCGCTTACCTAAATAAAATTGGGTTTCGCCACTTACATAACGCTTATGCAATACCGTGTCTTTTTGCTTTGCAAAGTCATTAATACTTTGCCATATCCATCTTGCACGCTTTTGCATGGCATCAACAATAGCATCATCACTAGCATCATGAGGCACAGTAGCTACAACACGTTGATCAGGGTGAATCTTTATAATTACTTTGCGAGCGGTTTTCTTAGTGTTATCACTAGGCTTTGTTTTACGAATGACATCATAGCAAATGGTGTCGTTACCATAAGTAAAAACACCTCGTTCGTTGGTTGTTGCGCTGCTTTTTTCAGAATGAATAGCAGCGGCTACCGTTTTTTGCGTCACTTACATTAGCCTCTAGCTATGCCTAATCGGGTTATCTTTAACACTTCTTCAATCAGCTTTTGAGCGTTATCAAGGCCAAGATCACCAAACAACATAGGTAACAACTTCATGTGTATGGCGTTTTCAATTTCCGCAGGGTTAATGGAATACTCAGCAACCGCGTCATTTACGACGGCATCAATATCAAAAGCAAGCGCTACCAATTTCTCATTATCCAGTGCCTTTTCAGTTAAAAGCTCACTATCGAATAAATGTTTGAACAGGCCAAAATAGGCTTGGGCATGTTTGTTTAACTTGCCTGCGTCATCCATAAAGTCATTAGGGACATCAGCGATCTTGCGGTCTTTTACTTCTTGCTCAAAATCAGCGAACAATATGTACTGCTTTACTGGCGCATCAAACATCGCTTTGGCATCTTCAATGGCCTTTTTAAGCATCTTAGAAAAATATTCCTGCGCATACGGATCGTCAGCTAAGTCTTGCTCAATCATCTTAGTGATTCGGCCTGTAATTTTATCTGTTTGGTTACGCGCTTCGTCATCGCTCATATCCTGTGGCTTAACGTCTTTGCCCAAGTTACCGACTAAATACGCCCCGTCAGGTTCTTTTACTTCAATACCCGCTATGTGTTTATCGAGCAAGCTACGGATATCTTCTGCGTATTCATCATAGTTAATGGTTTCGTCGGCATCCTCACGTACTTGTTTACGTAAATCTACAAAGGCTTTTAAGTCTCGTTTGTATAGGTCGCGTTTGTTATCAAACGACTTATCTTCAAAGTAGGTGGCTGACTGTAGCGCTACTTTCATACAGTTTGAAAATGCGGTTAGTGCTGAGTAGAAGTCATCACGCTTTTTAAGATTGGTATCGGTAAGCTTACCACCAACCTCATGTACTTTTGGTGCCAATGCTTGGCGTAAAGCGGGGCCATCTTGTTTGTTTTTAACCCCATCGAATATCGCCCACAAATCGCTGTGCAGCCCCGGAAGCTTTTTGTATTCCGTATCCATTCGGTTATATAAACCTTTCAGATCATCAATATCAAAGCCGCCTTGGGTACGCTCCGCAAGGTCTTGGTACTTTTCAATGGTGGTATCAAGCTCTTTTAAAATGCCTCGGTAATCAATTAAGTAACCAAACTGCTTTTTGCTATGTAAACGGTTTACACGGGCAATGGCTTGAATAAGGTTATGTTCTTTTAGAGGTTTATCAATATACAGTACGGTGTTCTTTGGCTCATCAAAGCCCGTTAGCAGTTTATCAACCACTATCATGATGTCAGGGCCGTCATCTCTGCCAAAGTCTTCAATAATGGCTTTGGTGTAGGCTTTTTCATCCATTTTATCAACATTGGCTTTCCACCAATTTTGTACAATGTCTTTGCTTTCTTGATCAACTACATCATGCCCCTCACGCGTGTCAGGAGCCGACATTGCAACAACTGATGTCACGGTGCCAATTTTATCTAAAGCCTCTTTATAACGTATTGCAGAGGCTTTAGAGTCACAGGCTAATTGACCTTTTAAACCTTGATGCTTAAAGTTTTGAAAATGGTCGGCAATATCATAGGCAATTAACATAATGCGATCGGCAGTTTGATAAATCTGACCTTTTTGCGAAAACTTTCTTTTTAAATCGGTTTTTTGTTTGTCGCTCAGCTTACTGGTACTGCGTTCAAACCACGCATCAATGGCTTTGTCGTTAACGTTTAGCTCTGGTATACGCTCTTCATACAAAAGTGGGGTTACGGTTTTATCTTCAACCGCTTGTTGCATCGTGTAAGAGTGAATGATCTTACCGAACTTGTTTTCGGTCTTATCGTCTTTTAATAGCGGCGTACCTGTAAAGGCGATAAAAGCCGCTTTAGGTAGGGTTTGCTGCATACGGATATTATTTTCACCGTTTTGGCTGCGGTGACCTTCATCCACTAATACAATAATATTAGGGCTATCGTTGTAACAGTCTTTGTGTTTTATGGCAGAGCCAAACTTATTAATGATCGAGAAAATAACCCGTTCGTTACCTTGACCAATTTGCTCGGCCAAACGCTTACCTGTGGTCGCCATCGCATCTTTTTTATCGCGGTCGGTCAGTACACCACCAGAAGCAAACGTACGGCTTAGCTGGTCTTCTAAATCAACGCGGTCAGTCACAATAATTACGCGGCACTGCGCTAGCTCTTCAAGCCAAATAAGCGCTTTGGATAAAAACACCATAGTAAACGACTTACCACTGCCCGTAGTATGCCAAATAACACCGCCTTGACGTGCGCCAGCGCCGCGAGCGGAAGAAGAGTCATCAAATGTATTAATTCGCTCAATAAGTGCTTTTATACCAAACACCTGCTGGTATCGAGCTACAATCTTGCCAGCTTTTTTATCAAATAAGGTAAACAGGCGGGTCATATCTAATAAGCGTTCAGGGCGTAATAAACTTACAATCAGCCTATCTTGGTCGGTTACCGTCAGCTCACCTGCGGCAATAAGCGACTGGTAATCTGTTTTATCTTTTGCAGGGCGATGATTAAAGAGCGCATTTAATTGCTCATCACGCAATGTATGGTTTTTAAGCCTGACAAACTCAGCTTCCGGTATATGCTCTTCTTTCCACTTTGCCCAAAACTTCTCAGGGGTGCCGCACGTTGCATACAAGCCCTCATGCCCGTTTATGGCCAATAATAACTGGCTGTAGGCATATAAATGCGGTATTTCATCTTGCTTTTGGTTACGAATATGCTGAGAGATTGCTGCAAAGTTGGTCGATTTACCTTCTTTGTTTGAATCGGGGCGTTTTGCCTCAATCACCACTAATGGCAACCCATTTACAAAACACACAATGTCAGGTCTACGGTTACCTGTGCCCTCGGCATTTTGTACTACTAATTCTTCGGTACAATGAAACGCATTTTTATCAATATTATGCCAATCAATCAGCCTAATAGTGGGGGATGCTTTTTTACCATCAATAAATTCAGTCACACTCACGCCATACATTAGCGCATCATAAATTTTCTCGTTAGCGGCTTTTAGCCCCAAGTTCATAGCAGGGTTCAGCTCATGCATTACCTTATCAATGGCCGCTTCTGAGAGCGTATGCTGCTTACCTGCAAACGAAAACGTCTGTTTGGCTAAAAAGGCACGCATCACAGGTAACAACACCACCTGATGGGTACTTTTTTTGTTACCTGCTAACGTGTTCCCGCGAAGAGCTTCACACTCACTCGGTGGAATAAACGTATAGCCTAAGTTAATCAGCAACGTTAGCGCAGGAATTTTTGCGCTAAACTCTTCTTGAAATTTAACACTGCTTTTAACCTTATTTGGCATGGTCATCCTTGTTCCTTTGTTGTTGCTGTAAGCGTTGTTGTAATTGTTCTAATGCTTGCAGTTCGCGCTCATCTTCGCGTGTTGCTTCTTCTAATTTACGATGGTTGTCAAACTGCTCATAGCGCTGTTTTGCTATTTCTTCCATATGTGTACGGCTCACTTTGCCTGCATTGGCCAGTAAAGCTTGTTCGTTAAACGTTATAAAGTTGTCTACATACTGTCGCCAGTTCTCAAGCGTTAAACGCTGTTTGTTTTTTGCTCTTAACTCGGCAAATTCTAAAAACATATTAACTAATCGGTTAAGCTTATCTAGCTCATCGGCTTGCAGGTAATTTTTAGCTATTACCACATCGGCTTTACGCACACGATTGCCCGAAAAATTGGTCAGGTTCATATTTGGCAGATCAGGGTTTGCTCGCTCTATCACTAACTCTGCGGCCGTAAACCCGGTGGCGGCGTAAAATAGTTTATTTTGCACCTCAGCAAACAATAAACCGGTGTCTTTTTCATTGGCACGATAATCGTCAGATAAAGCAAATAAATCACGCACTTTCTGATAAAAGCGCTTTTCTGACGAACGTATGTCGCGAATACGTTTAAGCAACTCATCAAAATAATCCCATTTGGGGTCTTTAAGTCGCTCATCATCCATCGCAAACCCTTTGCTTAAATACTCGCTTAAGGTGCGAGTTGCCCATTGCCTAAATTGCGTGCCTCGGGTTGAGCGAACACGGTAACCTACAGCAATAATCATTGGCAGTGCATACAGCTGGGTAAGGTACTCTTTACCATCTGCCGCAGTTGTAAACTTAGAGTTGACAACTGCGGCCTCAGACAGCTCATTCTCTGTTAATACGCTTTTTACGTGCTTGCTAATATTTTGCTTACTGGTTTGATATAGCTGCGCTATTTCAAGTTGTGTAAGCCACACATTACCATCCAGCGTGCGTAGCACAAACTGCGACTGCCCATCATCAGTGGTGTAAAGAATGAGTTCATCTGTCATAGGTCTATATACTCCTTTTTATAGCTAGTTCACGCTAACTAGCTGCCTACCTGCAATTATCGGGCTGTGTTAATTTGTCTCAGCAATGCGAATACCCGCAGGGTCGCCCGTAGGCAAAAAGATTTGAATAGTGCGAGGTCGCTTTTGCGTGATCACGCGACCTCCTTATCATCCACTTTTACTCTGCGCTTGCCTGTTAATAGTTGCTGCATCAGCGCTTTTTTCTCTTGTTTTAGGTCTGCGAGTTGTTGTTCTAATAACTCGATTTCTTGGTCTGCATTAACTAATACAGAGGCAATTTTTTGTTGCTCTTCATCACTTGGTCTAAAAACTGGACAATCCAACACCTCATCTTTGCGAAGATTTGTTTGTTTTACACCATCGTCAAATTGTAAGTAATAGCTATTTCTGTTTAAGGTGTAATATAAAAAGATTGAGTTGATTGATTTTGGACGAAATCTAGCAACACGCTGATTTACAGTGAATTTTTCAGAAGTATCCACGTACAAACATTTTGCAATAGCCTTTCCATTTGGCACATCACTCATGACCATTAAAACATCTCCCACATTAGCTAAGCAAAAGGCGGAGTCAGTAGTTTTTTTCACGAGTCCATCAGATGAAATATATTTAGAATTTACGACTAAGTATTTGCCATCTTCAACAATATGCTTTTCGTGACCTTTACCGTTATTAAATTCAACGACATCAGCCAACTTAACTTCTTCCCACTCTCCCTCAAACGGTTTACCTGAATCATCAAGTAGGCGCTTTCTTTGGGTATGAGCGCCCGTGAGCAGTTGTTGCATTAGGGCTTTTTTCTGCTGTTTGCTGTTGTCGATTAGGCGCTCAGTGGTGCTAATCGCTTTATCCCACGTAGATAGGATTTTGGCGATTTTGCGTTGTTCTGGGAGTGGTGGAAGTGATATATCCAATCTAGCAACATTCTTATGTCCAACGTGAGGTTGTCCTGCCGGATTGAATAGCCTTTTAAGCATTCGCTCACGAGCGTCACTGTTTAGATATACCCAAAGGAACCCTTTGTCTAACTTATTAAGTTTTGAGCTTTTAACTGCTATTTTAAATGCATTGTTACACAATACACCTTCCTTCGCCTGATAAACGCTACCCGATGTGTTTCCAGTATTAACCATTACAATATCACCACTGAGTAATAGCTTATTTGGATATACATCCTTCACATAAACGGGAAACTTGTCTGTGAATAAATCTCTAATATAGATATATCTGACATATCCATCTTGCGGCTGTTTGATAGTATCTTTATCAGCTATTTGTACACCTTGTGTAAAGTCACATAAATTCCCTAAGCGGGTTTGTTCAAATTCACCCATGATTTTCCTCCCGACTTTTCATTCCATTAGGCACCATAACCCAGCTCCTTTAAATAGCCTTCCATTTCCGCTTCCAGTGTTTTTAACTCGCTTTGTAACTGGACACGCTCTGTGCGTACTGCCACTAAATCAATTTCAGCTTCTTCTTCAAAGGTATCAACGTAACGAGGGATGTTTAGGTTAAAGTCGTTCTCTTTGATCTCATCAAAACTGGCTAGGTAGGCGTATTTATCAACGCTTTCACGAGCCTTGTAGGTGTCGATAACTTTTTGAATGTTGTCTGCCGTTAACTGGTTTTGGTTTTTGCCTGACTTAAACTCACGACTGGCATTAATAAACAATACGTTTTTGTCGGTCTTGTGTTTTTTGAATATCAAGATGGCGGCTGGAATACCTGTGCCAAAGAACAACTTTTCTGGTAAACCAATCACGGTATCGAGCAAGTTTTCTTCAATTAGTTGTTGGCGGATTTTGCCTTCGCTTGATGCTCTAAATAACACACCATGCGGCACGACCACACCCATGCGACCTGTTTCGGGTTTTAGCGTTTCAATCATGTGGCTGATAAACGCATAGTCGCCTTTGGTTTTTGGTGGAATACCACGTCTAAAGCGCCCATAAGGGTCGTTGCTGGCATCATCATGCCCCCACTTATCCAAACTAAACGGCGGGTTGGCGGTTACGACATCAAAGTGCAATAAGCCGTTGCCGTCTTTATCAAGTAGCAGTGGGTTACGAATGGTGTCGCCCCATTCAATGCGGTGGTTGTCTTCACCGTGTAGGAACATGTTCATTTTGGCGAGTGCCCATGTTGAACCTATCGCTTCTTGCCCAAATAAAGCGTATTTTTTAGAGCCAGAGTTTTTGCGCACCATAGCGCCACATTTAAGTAGCAGTGAGCCACTGCCTGTACACGGGTCACATATTTGGTCGCCCTCGACTGGCTCTAAAACGGTTGCCAAAAGAGTTGAGACCTCAGGCGGGGTGTAGTATTCACCAGCGGTCGCGCCACTGCCAGCGGCAAAGTGTTTAATAAGGTATTCATAGGCGTTACCGATAATATCTAAGCTGCCTACACGCTCTGTGCTTAGGTTTAAAATGTCTTTACCAAAGTCTTCTAGTAAGTGGCGTAGTAAATCGTTCTTTTGTTTTTCTTGGCCTAAGCGGTCGGTGTTAAAGCTAATGTCTTGGAATACGTTTTTAAGCTTACTGCCGTTGGCTTCTTCCAGTGCGTGTAAGGCTTTATCGATGCGCTCACCGTTACCTGCTTCATAACGCTTTTCGTATAAATCCCAAAAACTTGCGCCTTCTGGTAGTACAAAACGCTGTTTCGACATCATGGCGTGGATCAGCTCTGGATTATCACCATATTGCGCAACGAGTTTGTTGTATTCGTCTTTATACACGTCAGAGATGTACTTTAAAAACAGCATGGTCAAGATGAAATCTTTATAAGTATCGGCACTAATCACACCACGGAAGGTGTCACAAGCGGCCCATACTGCTTTGTTGATATCGTCCTGATTGATTTGGTTGGTTGTGGTCATATTTTTTAAGTCCTTATTATTAATTTTTAAATCTGTTTTGTTTTAGGCTCTCTTTCAAACGCATGAGCTTTCAAGTGCGTGAATAGCAATGGCTTCTAGTTGTTGCTGTCTATTTTCAATCAGCTTTTGTAATACTTTTTGCTCTCTAACAGCGCAGCGGTGCATTGCAGCGAGTTGTTTTTGTTTCTCAAACTTAAGCACCTTAATGGGCACATTCTCTAATACTTGCCTGCGAATACTTAGGTGCATTGAACCCTCGGCAGTCGCTTTGAAATAACGCTGTGCAGGTTGTTGGTTGAGTTGCCAGCACAAGAAATCGGGCACGATCACATCTTTAAACTCAGGCTTTAAACGCACCATAAAAAAGTGTGGTGAGCAGAGTGTGCGCTCTAATACCTGTTCTACTAATACGCTGTAATGTTTTGCCCCTTTAGCGACAAATAACACATCGCCATTTTGTAACCAGTCGGGTTGTTTCTTCGTATTTAATACGGTTTCAACCATAGTGTATTGATTGATATCACCTGTTGGCTCGGTATCCCTTACCTGAACAACATTTACGTCACCATTGTCGTATTGCTTCACCGTGCCACGAAAAGGGTGGCCTAAGCGGATATCGGCAATATCACTCAGGCGCAGCTCTTCAGTAGCTTGGCGCATTTTTGCATTCATGAACGTTAAACCTTGGTTGTGTTCAGTAAACCGATTTGCTCAAAAAGTAAATAAACGCCAATGGGATATGACCAACTGGCGTTACAAAATCGGAATTAATTTAATGAAAATTATTGTGGCTGACATTGTTGGCTAGGTCAATTTATTTTTGCAGTAATCAAATACTGCAATTTGTTGTTGACACCTTAAATGCTCATGCGTATATTTTGCAGTATTGTAATGGAGCATTTAATTTGAGTGGCAATTATCCCAAAGTTGTAAAACAAACTGTAAATTTAGGCAGCCTGCCTTACGTATCGAATGTTGATGAGGAAGGTCAACGCACTGTTGCTTTTCATGAAGATCACATTGTTGAACGTTTCCCTAGAGTGTTATCGCTGGTTCGAATTCAGGACGCTCTCGAAATCAATTTATTCTTAGAGCACCGCTATAAAGGGCTTTTTATGCCGCCTAAACGTGGCGGTAAAAAGAACCCTCTTGGTGGCGTGTCGCTTATTACTGTGCAGTCATTAGCCAATTCGATGAGTTTGTTTTTGCAATGGGTTGAGAAGAATAACGTGGACTGGCATGAGGTTTATGCCGTAAGTGACAGTGATAAAGCGAAATATTGGCTTCCTGTGTACCGTTATCGCAAGCACCTTATAGAACAAGTGATTGCAAAGGATATCGACCGAGATACAGCAAACCTATACATCAACCATGTTAGGCAGTTTTACGAATGGGCAAGAAAGCAACGCAGAATTGATAAAGTGCCATTCAAATATAAAACCAAGGTCATTAAGAAAAAGCGCAAAGATGGCGGTTTAGATTTGCTGTTTACCGACTACGGGAGTGAGGAAAAAGGCTTTACCATTACCACGACTGATTTGCTGATCCCTAAAAAGTATAAGCAAAAGAAATCAGGCGATGCAGGTTTATCACCATACAGCCAAGATGAATTGAAGCTGCTCTATGCCAGCAAGGAACTAACAAAGCAAGGTGCTAAATTGAGAGTAGATTTAGCCGTGCAATGCGGCTTGCGAGCGGAAGAAATTGCCACTTTTACTGCGAGTCATGTTGTTGATCCTGCCTTGGATAATAAAGCAATTTATTACGTAACCATAATCGGCAAGTACGACAAAGAGCGCACGATAATGGTATCAAAAGGCTTGATGACATCACTTTGGCAATATCGTAACGGCAAAGAACATCAAGAAAGATTAGCTAAGTGGCAGCTTGAACATGGAAATTGTGATGATGCTCCACTGTTTCTTAATCGCTCTGGTGATTTTATGTCTCGTAAATCTATCGGCAATGTGATCTCAAAAGTGCGTAAGGAATTAGCGCCATTCGGGAAAACACTAAAGCGTGATTTTCATGATTTACGTTCAACTTTTGCAACAAACCTTGCTGGCTTTCTGATCCATAAGGATCTGCCCATTGGCTTTGTGCAATACAAGCTAATGCAGTTGATGGGCCATGCGGATTTTTCAACGACTCAGAAGTACATCAATTTCGCTAGATCACTGACATTTGATAAGCAAATGGCGAGTTGGGTAGATAAATTATTTGGTGAGTTTGTTGCTCCACTACAAGAAGATGCATTTAATGCCGAGCAATCAGGAGATGCAGATGCTTGATACCGTGCTTGATTTGTCACAGTTAGAAGAGCAGCTAGGCAGTTGTTTAACGGACGAAAACTGTAAACGGATTAAACAACACATTGGCTTTCTAAAACGGCTGTTGCTGCGCCATTCAGTGTTACGAAACCATTGCCAGAGCTTAATACAAGATGTTCACTCGCTATTTCGAGACGACTATTGGCTTAAATTAGAGGCCTTAGCACAAAGTATACCCCACAAAGATGACTTGATGTTCAGGGTCTGTTTATTTCACTTTGCAAGTGCAATTACCAAGGTAAATTCAAGACCTAGCAGCGTTTTTGTATTTGATACAAACATTGATTTATTGCATTGGTATCGGAAAAGCTTTCGCTTAGGTAAAGAGCTTAACGATGCCATAAGTGCATGGGGTCAGCAGTCAATGCTTGCAAGAAGTACCACTCTCTCTAACGCACAAATGGCGCAAAAATGTTTACAGCTGCTGTGTGAAGCAGCTCCATCAGTCGCTGAGCAACTTTATGAGTATGGCTTTCTATGGTTTAACTCAACCATGCACTTTAGACAGGTTTTTAACGAATACCCGATTAAAGATAAACACTGTGTACTTCAGTCGGCATTATTCTCGGTGCTTAACGCATTTAAGCCAGATCATTTTCAAGTTATTCGGATCACTATTAATGATAAATGCATAGACGTTACTGATTTAAACGATATTGAGCCACTGTTGGTTGAACAGCTTCAAGCGCTTGCTAATTCCGATAAATTTAAAGGTGAGCTAGAGCATGATGTTGTGTCAATGACTAGGCGCTTTATGGCTATTGTGAGTAGCATTCGAATAGTCGCTGAGAAGAACAAGTGTGCTTTTGTTGATGAAGGGCTTGATGGCTTCAAGAAAGATGAATTTGCTTTGCTTAAAGAAGCTAAGACATTACTAAGAAGAGATCAATTCACTGAGTTGCTTATACTGCTAGAGCTGCACTTTGGGCATGAGGTTCATCGCCATGATTACGTTGATCATTTGCTGCCTTTTTATTTTGAAAAGGAAAAGATGTTTCGTCACATTAATTACTTTGAATTAGTGAAACAGTGCCCTGAAATTGAGAATGAGCTATTAGAAATCCATCATTCTGAAACCGAACTTTTGCCAGAAAAAAACTATGGCATGGTTACTTTGCATGGCCGCTTCATCACTCTTAATCGAATTTTGGTGAAATTTGTATTACCTGATTATACAGAGCAACTTAAGAAGCATGGTTTTAAATGCCTCAGCTTAAACAAAAACCAAATACAAAAAAGTGTTTTTCAACGCATTCAGTCAGGTGTTAAAGGAAAAACCATAAGCTTAAGAACGGGCACGTCTTATTTTGAAACAATAAGATGGGTAATGGCAATTACAGGACAGACTGTGGTTGAGGCTTACAAACTGTCGTTTAAGCGCTATCAACGTCACGCCAGAAGAATGAAAATTGAAGATTTATACAGTGACGATGAATTAAAAGAACTGATCTTTTATATTGAAAAAGGGATTAAGGAAACGGATAACGTTAAACAATTAATCGCATTATATTTTGCACGCATCCAAGTTAAAAGCTGCTGGAATACGTCACCTATGACGGACATAGAACTCAGTGATATCACGGAAGTTTCTCTGCCAACCGCTAAAAAAAGTATTACAGTGTTGATCCAAAAACCGAGAAAAGGTTACGACACCGATACCTATTCACTAGATGGGCGAACTGTAAATAGTGTGATGCGTGACATAGTTCATGTAAGAGATACTTTGACCAACAGCTATCGCTACCTTGCGGATACACATACACGGCAATATCTATTTATCTCCAAAGAAAAAACCAATGTAAGTCGTGTATTGGCAGGCAATATCATTGCTTATATCAAAACTATTTTAAAGCGACTTGGTTGCACAGTTGATTATGATTCGATGCGCATTCGCAAGAATGGTGCAAATCACCTTTACCGTGAAGTAGCAAAGCAAATGCGTGCTTATGAATCAGCAAAACTTCACACCTTCGATACGTTCATCAAGCACTACCAACGAGTGAGTGAAGAAAAAACACAACAAACATTGCACACGGCAGTAGATGTGATGCAGCGTTATTTTACTGGTCGAGAAATTGACCCGAAAATTAAGGTGTTAATGGTTGATGACGGTAGCACTCAAAAAACGCCCACAGGTGAGTGTGCATCGCAAGGAAACGATTCAGAAGCGTCACAATACGGTAAAGAACATCGGCGTCTATCGGGCAGTAAAGACAATGGATGGTGTAGTGACTTTTTGGCTTGTGTGTGGTGCAAGCATTTTAGAACAGTAGCAGACCCAGACCATGTTTGGCAGTTGCTTAGTTATCGTGATTATGTTTTGGCAGATATGTCGGCCAGTATTTCTGATATTGAAAATAATGAATTTCAGCAGGAAGCGATTACTGCATTGCATCAGCGAGTTGATGACATACTAGAACAAGTAGCAATTAAAAACCCGATGGCAGTGACTAAGGGAAAGGAGCTGATGGCGGAAAGAGGAATGCATCCGTTTTGGGCATTTGCAGTAACGTCAGTTAAGAATGTGGGAGATATTTTATGACAGGAATTTCAGCTGCTGTAGATGCCTGTTTAAAGATTGATGGGCTTATTAGCATTAATCCTTATAGTTCACCGATTGATGCCGAGCTCACACCGTTGGTGCTTTGGCAATATATCCGCTCGAATAAAAAACAGATCACATTGTTCGGGGATGATTCTTGGTATTCGCAAGGCAACAATTTATCCGTAACCTTTAACGGTGTTGGGCCGAAGTATAAATATCAACTTAAAGCCCTAACACTTGGTATGTATACGCAAGGCTCAGGACAAGGCATGGAGCCTCTTGCATGGACTACGATACGTAGGAATATTGCTAACCTTAAGCGCCTTGCTAAGTGGCTTGAACGTTATGGCATTGAGAGCTTCGGTGGCTTAGATAAACTGCCAGAATTGCGTTTGCGCAATATCATATTGGACTTGGTGCAAGCGTCTGATGTAAAGAAGCATCCATCTTATGCACAGTCACTTCTATCTGCCATCTATTGGTTGAAGCTTTATTCAGTAGTTAAAAGCGAGCCGTTTTTCGATTTGATGAATGAATATTTTTTGCCATTTACCTTATTAAAAAAAGAACGCAGAAATAAACATTCAGTCATTCCGATTCAAATAATGAAGCAAGTTCTTAAGGCAAGCGAAGAGCACGTTAATGCCGTTGAGAAGATCATCGATAATTGGCACTGCCTGCAAATCAAACTCAATGATGGTGTTGAATACGCACCGAAAAAGTACCTTAAAAACTCGACATACGTTGATGGATTAAATGAGTCAGAATCTGCTGAATTAGACGAATATTATGAGCTGATTAAAAATCTTCGCAGATATGCCTTTGTGCTTGTGGTTAGTTATACAGGTATGCGTTATGGCGAAGCAATGGCACTAACTGATGATTCAGCTATTGAGCGAAACGGTAAATACTTTATCAAGACGTTGTTGTCTAAAACAACAGATGAAACCCAAAGCTTAGAATGGGTAACGAATGAAGTCACCTATCGGGCAGTAAAACTACTCACAAGAGTTTGTTCTGTTTACCGTGAACGTGCAGCCTTGCTGCTAAAGCATCACAGCGATTTATTACCACTAAAGCGTAAGTTGAATTTAGAGTTTGGTTTGAGTAATCGAACTTTGTTTGGTGTGTCACCCCATAAAAAATCCTGCGAGTTTTCATTAAATACTAAGTCGACTAAAAATGGCTTTAACAACATAAACAAAATGTTTTCGATCAGAGTTACTGAACACGATATTGCCGAGCTTGAGCGCATGGGGTGCAATTACCAATCGGTCAGCTCAAGCCATAAAAAGTTTAAGAAGCCATACAAAGTAGGCGATTTATTCAACTTTACGGCCCATCAATTTAGACATACCTTTGCATGGTTTATTGTTGCAAATCGTTTGGGTGATTTAGACGATATTAAGTATCAGTACAAACATTTAGAGAGCATGATGTCGTTGGTATACAGCCAACGGGGATATGAGTCTATGGAGGAGTTAATTGGGCTAACCGAAAGCTTCTCTGAGTTTATGATATCGCAAGCAATGGAAGATATGGTGGGTGCAGCACAAGACGGCACGCTTGCTGGGAAAGGCGGACAAAACTTTATCGCCAAATTAACTGAGATACTGGCTGATGACCTGACCACCGGAAGCACCCCTCACTTTAAAAATATGGAAGAGTTGATCACGTTTGCTGCTAAGCATACCAACAACTTTAGAGGCGTGTCACATGGGTACTGTACTAAGGGGTCGGAATGTAAAGTTCGTAATGCAGCAGATCCAAGCCACTGTGTATGGTGCGATAGCTACATTGCAACACCTCGACATCTACCCCACTGGCTGGTTGTTAAAAAGCGATGTGAATCGCAATTAGCTGCATTTGAAAAATTTCCGTCAGAGATAAAGCAGCGATTAAAAGCCTTTAGTACGGCATTAAATGACAACCTTGAAGCCGCCAATATCATCATTGACCAGTTAACGATAAAAGTGAAGGAAGCCTAATATGAGCGAATCATTTGAGATCACAACGGCAGATCGAATTGATATGGCTTTGTCTGAAATGGCAGCTAATAACGAAAAAATTAACGTTAGCCAAGTAGCTAAACGATTAGGAATTTCAAACTCTGCTATTTACAAGTTCAACCCTGAGAAAATCCCGGATATTCAGACTGCGCAAAAGCGTCAGAAAAATAAAGCAGAGGCTATTGCTGTTGGTACTGAAAATGAGCAGCTTAAGAAAGAGGTTGAATCGTTAAAAAAATCGAATCTTGATTATAAAGCGCTCGCTGAGGATTTGAGAACGCAAAATGAGTCATTGTGGGAGCACATTCAGCAGGTTTACAATATGTACGATGAAGTATTAGCTGAACGCAATGGCTTTGCAGAACGGCTAAAACACGGACTCTAAATATTCATAATTGAATTAACAATCATGAGATATTTACTATGAGTAAAAATACAAAGAAAATATCCAAAAATTAGCACAAAGGCAGCTAAAACATTAACCGATCCTAATGTGAGTAAGTCTTAACTTAATCTGTCAGGTGTGATTTTTAGATTTTGATCAAATCTGATAGTCGCATATGTGCCATTTACGGACGTTCGTAACGCCTTGTTAGGCAATTAACGTACAAAGCTCACTTACGTTTGAGCATTTTAATAAAAATGGCTCAATATTTTGATGATTTTGTGGAATCCACAACTGCCTAAACTCTTTCTGTGGAGCATATTGATCTCGAGGTTTCACAAAACCTATTGGACCAGGAGCGGCTTGCAATCCGGTGAATTCTCGATCTTTATACTGAATTAACCCCATTCCTGCTTCCCTAATTGGGCTTTCTTTATTTAATTCCACAGAAACTCGTTTGAAAAACTCAGCAGGATTAGAAATTTTTACGCAATAATTTCCAAATGTATCTGATAATTTTTCAGGGCTGAATTCTTTTGTGCTGCACATAACGTACGCGTCAGGCAATCGCTGTACGTTGGTAGCCCCACTAATATTAATATTTGAGCACACTCCACCTATATGGATACCACTACGAGATGCCATTTCTACAAAAGCAGGATCTCCACTACCGCCAACTATATGACCGGATTTATAAGTCTGCGTCGCTTCACCGAGGTCGCCTTGCAATGGGTCTTCATACTTTCGGCATGTTTCAAGCGTACTGATCCATACATTACCTTGACACAATGATTCTGCTTGCCATTTTTCGGGAAAGAACCGATAAACAGGGTTATTGTATCCATCAATAAACACTAACTTTTTAAATAATTTTTGAGTAAAGCTAGCTTTTTTTCGTTCTTTTTTTCGTTCTTTTTTTAGCCTACTTTTTTTACCCATCTGAAATATCCCCATCCATTTAAAAATTGCCTAACAATTTAATAGTTCGCTCATCGCGCATATTTCTGCCGACTTAACGCTCATTCATCTACTTTATATAGTTTTAACAAATCACCTAAGGTATTGCTATAACTAAGTTTTTTAAAATTTTCAGGTAAAGTTAAATGAACCAATATGCGCGCAGCGCTCATTTTCATGAATATATGCGCAAAGAGCAGTTTAACAAATCAATTAACGACGACATTTAGCCAATCTCAATGACCGGTTATCGCTCAAAGCTGCCCTTAGAGCATTTACGTTAACTCGTTTTGGGGCAGAAATGAGTTTGGCAACATCGCCTCTGTTAGATTCCAATCAGCACAGAAAGTACTACCTCTATAAGAACTATGCTTTAGTTCAGTTCACCCTTACAACCGCAGATATTAACCATTAAAGGAGATGTTACACTTTTAAGTATGCATAACAATAATGTTTGAAACTTTTTTGCCTTCCCAGTCCGCCTTTCGTGTCAATAGAAGGTATGTATGACAATAAAGATCAAAACTTAGATTCAATCAACGTGCCTATCCAAAGAAAAATTGTGACAACAAAGATTGAAACTCACTTTTGGACAAAAATGAGTTGGAATATTTATTCGGTAACATAACGCTTGCAGCACGCGCGCCCACGAAATGGAGCCGGAGGCGCAATGTAGTGGGCGTCGCCGTGCCTGCACTTGTTATGCATGTGGACTTTCTAATTGTGCAATGATTAACGCAGCTATCTCTTTAAGCTTCCCAACCTCTTCAAACTGCACGCCATGGTCTTTTATCACCAACAAAGGTCCCGGAAAAACATGAAAATGAAAATGCCCCACAGTTTGACCGGCAGAAGAGCCATTGTGCTGGAATATGGTTGACCCAGTCACCCCCATAGCGCGCTCGAGAGCTTTACCTATTTTCTGAACGGTTAGCATGCATGCTTGAGCAGCTTTTGCAGACAGATCGTAAATTGTGACCGCTTGTTCCTTGGGTACTACTAATACGTGACCATCCTTCTGCGGCATTATATCCATGAATGCGAGCGTTAAATCATCCTCATAGACCTTTACACAGGGGGCCTCTCCAGCAATAATCTTCGCGAAAGTATTACTAGTGTCGTAGATTGGGTTCACTGATTTCTCCAGCTTACGGAAATGCATAACATTTTAGTATTTATGCGACACGCTGTTTGTGTTGCATAATCACTTGTTGGACTGAGCCGCTACCTGCTCGGTGTGTCAGAGTTGGTGTTGTTTATGCTATGGGAATTTGCTTTTTAGAGGCTCTCACTTTCCTCGCTAATTTAATCAGCTTAGCGAGTGTTATGTAAGCTTTCCCTGCATTGCTCAGCGCTTATTATGTATTCATTACACCTAAATTTGCCTTAATAAGCAATTATATTTTTTACACGTACAGAGGCCGCTAGCCTGAACAATTAAGCAGGTTAACTTATTGATTTGATGCAGCAAGCAAGGCTGCTAACTCGTTCGCGCTACTTTGTTTGTCGCCTCATCTAAATTCATCACACCAATAAGTCGTAAAGTACCCGTCTTGCATGACTGGCAAGGCCAATGGGGTATTAATCGTTCTTGCTCTACCTTCGGCTTCACCGCTTTGCATGGGGTTGCTGATACTTGAGCCTTTATTAACCCTAACTTTCGCTTGCGACACGCATTAGCTAAAAAGCCATAGTGGCGATTGCGCATAAACCCTTTGGGCAATACATGTTGTAAGTAACGCCGTAAAAATTCATCACAACTCAGAGTCATGACTTTATCGCGGTTGTTATCTGCATAATCGCGGTATTTAAAGCTCACTGTTTCTTCAGTCGCTGACACTAATCGTGATTCTGACATTACGCCTTTTCGGGTATAACGAGCAAGGTAACTAACTAGCTTTTCACTGTACGTTAAACAAGCTTTGCTATACACGCACCATTTGGTTGGCGTGCTTACCTTCGCGAATGAACTATCGCATTCATTGAGCGCCGCCAGCATTTTCCCTCTGAACACTGTTGATAATGCTTTAACGGGGTATAAATAGCCTTTTTCTATTTTATGCCAGTGCGCTTTATCAAGCGCGCCTGCGGGTATCAAACAGTGTAAATGGATATGCTGACCTAAGTTTTGCCCCCATGTATGCAGTACACTTGTCATGCCTAACTGACCATGCCTCTTTCGTTTCGCAAATTTACTCAGCGTTTGCCATGCGGCTTTAAATAAACACTGGTACAACGCGCTTGGGTTATAGTGCGCAATGATATTCAACTCATGAGGGAGCGTAAAAACAAGGTGGAAATACCGACACGGTAATAAATCCTCTTGCTGCCTTTGCACCCACTTAGCAGTAGCCATGCCTTGGCAACGCGGACAATGACGGTCTCGACAACTACATCCAATCTTTTGTGACTCACCACAGTTATCACATTGCCATGCTTGGTAACCGAGCTGACCCGTTCTGCATGATTGAAGGTGCTGACACACGCGCAGTTGTTGATAACTCACCGTATGATGTTGGCGATAACTCTCAAGGCTTGAGTTTAAAATATCAGCGAGGTGTAAGGCGTTCATTGTTTACTCCAGCTCGCAAGCAAATCAATGCCGCCATGACCTAACTCTGGTAACCAATGTAAGTAACTTTGTGTGGTTTTAATATCACTGTGGCCAAGCTGATGTTGCAGTTGATGAAGTGGCATACCTGATTCAAGTTGGTGTGTTGCATAAGCATGGCGTAAAGTATGTGGATTACAGTGCTTTAAGCCACACGCTTGTGCATGTTTTCTCAATGGCTTCCTGAAGGTTGATGCTGACATAGGTTTATCCATTAATAACCGTGAATAGAACATCCAACCTGTTGGGTGATACATTTTCCAATAACAACGTAATTGAGCCAGCACGCTATCTGATACAACAACATAGCGTGATTTATCCCCTTTACCTTGTTCAATTAAAATAGTTTTACGCTGTCCATCGATATCTTGCACTTTAATGCGTAGCAGTTCATTAATACGTAAGCCACACCCATAGCACACCATAATCAATGTTTTTAAGCGCATATCATCCGTGCAGCTCTCTATCAGCCGCCGCATATCATCACGTGATAAATAGGTGGGTGCGCGCGACTTCACTTTTGGCAATGCGACATCTAAGTTCAATGGCCGGTGTAAAATATTCTTAAACAAAAACCAAATGCTGTTTATCTGTACTTTTTGGCTTGCTCTAGACAGTTTACGAATAGCGGGATCGTTAAAAAAGGCGTTAAGTTCGTCATCAGTAATCGAATCGAGTGGTCTATTAAAATAATGACTGAGTTTTAGTAAATGTTCACAGTAGCTTTTACAGGTACTTTGCGAATAACCACGATAGACTATTTCAGTTTTGACTTGTTCAATGAGTGTATTCATGACTTACCTCCAAGTTATGGGATAACCCCAAGGTAAGTGTGGCTCAAATGGTCAGAATAGGATCTCCGCGTAGCGGCTTAGTTCAACAATTTTATAGTGCGCTCATCGCGCATATTTCTGCCGACTTAACGCTCATTTATTTACTTTATATAGTTTTAACAAATTATCTAAGGCATTACTATCACTAAGTTTTCTAAATTATTTAGGTAAAGTTAAATGCATCAATATGCGCACAGCGCTCATTTTCATGAATATATTCGCAAAGAGCAGTTTAACCAATCTATTAACGACGATGTTTAGCCAGTCTCAATGACCGGTTATCGCTCATGGCTGTCTGTCAGATGAAGTCTAAACCTATTCATTTAATCTGTAAGTTCAGATATGAGCTAGTACACCTAATGCAGTTAACACCAAGCGACTTTGTCGTATCTTAATTACCAAGCGATTCTGTCGTAATCACACTAGTACACCTAATGCATCTAATACTGCTAAAAATTAGCAAGTTCGGTGTTATCTCAATTCAATAGTAAGCGATAGATTTAGTAACAAAACTGCATTTTACACCTCATTTTTTCATTATCTATGGAGTAAATTTCTCAAAAACTGTTACCATTATTAAAATGAATAAATACAATGTGGTAACACTTTGTCACTTATTGAAAACGACATTAGTCGTACCCCGCGCGCCATCACTAAATTTATAGTGGCGGTAACCGACCCAAAACTAGGCGAGTCAATTATGGACCCTGCTTGTGGTACTGGTGGCTTTTTAGCGTGTGCATTCGACCATGTAAAATCAAACTATGTTAAATCGGGCGACGACCACCAAATATTACAAAAGCAAATACACGGCGTAGAAAAAAAACAACTTCCGCATTTACTGTGTACTACCAATATGATGCTTCACGGCATTGAAGTACCGGTACAAGTTAAACACGGCAATACCTTAAACAAACCGCTTTCAAGCTGGGATGACCAAGTAGATGTCATCATCACCAACCCTCCGTTTGGCGGCACTGAAGAAGATGGCATAGAAAAACACTTCCCAAGCGACATGCAAACTCGCGAAACCGCCGACTTGTTCTTACAACTCATTATAGAAGTACTTAATACCAAAGGGCGCGCAGCAGTGGTATTGCCAGATGGCACCTTGTTTGGTGAAGGCGTAAAAACCAAAATTAAAAAACTATTGGTAGAGGAATGTAACTTACATACCATAATACGCTTACCCAATGGCGTGTTTAACCCGTACACCGGTATTAAAACCAACATCCTGTTTTTTACTAAAGGCACGCCAACAAAAGACGTGTGGTTTTACGAGCACCCATACCCAGCCGGTGTAAAAAATTACAACAAAACCAAACCAATGAAGTTTGAAGAATTTAAGACTGAGCTCGAATGGTGGGGCAATGAGGCAGACGGCTTTGCAAGCCGAACTGAAACCGAGCAAGCATGGAAAGTATCAATTGACGATATTATTGCTCGTAATTACAACCTCGATATTAAAAACCCGCATGTAGGAGAGGTAATAAGCCATAACCCACAAGAGCTACTAGCCGACTATTCAAAGCAGCAAGCCGATATACAAGCCCTGCGTGACCAGCTTAAAGGTATATTATCAGCAGCCCTTTCAAAAGATACTGAGGGCAAGTAATGGCTGAGTCAAAAACACCAAATACAAACGCAGAGCAGCTAATAACCGAACATCTTGATATTTGGACGACTGCTATTGAGCAAAAATCGTCGTCAGGGCGTGGATCATCTAAAAAGTTCTCACTTCATGGCATTAAAAAACTGCGCGAACTTATTTTAGAACTCGCAGTGCGTGGTAAATTAGTGCCACAAGATCCAAATGATGAACCCGCTTCAGTATTGCTTGAGCGAATAGCCGCTGAAAAAGCGCAGTTAGTTAAAGACAAGAAAATCAAAAAGCCTAAAGCACAGCCAGCAATCAGCGAAGATGAAAAACCGTTTGAATTGCCGAAAGGGTGGGCGTGGTCAAGGTTGCAAGATTTAACTTCATACATACAGAGGGGTAAAGGGCCTAAATATGCCGAGTCTGGTAAGGTTAGAGTTATTTCTCAGAAATGTGTTCAAAATACAGGTTTTAATCTTGATGTAGCTAGGTATGTTACTGATGAAAGCCTTAGTGCTTACCAACCAGAAAGATACCTTTTAAATGACGATATACTTTGGAATTCAACGGGTACCGGTACCGTTGGTCGAGCCAACGTTATAGGGAATATTGTAGAACAAACATTAGTTGCTGATTCTCATGTAACGGTTATTAGACCTCTCAATGTTTATAGTCAATTTCTTTGGTGTTTTATCATGGCTCCGGGTATTCAATCAAGAATAGAGCCTAATCATGATAATGCTTTAGTTTCAGGTTCAACTAAACAAGTGGAGCTTAATACAAGTTCAGTTGTTACTGTTGTAGCTCCGGTCGCACCTTTAAAAGAACAACGCCGTATTGTTGCTAAAGTCGATGAGTTAATGGGCTTGTGTGATGCGCTTGAGGCGCAAACTGAAAATAGTATTACGGCACATCAAACATTAGTTGAAGTGCTGTTAGAGGCCTTGCTGAAAGCACCAGAGCAAACCGCAACGCCCGAACAAGCCACAGCACAGTTCCAACAAAACTGGCAACGTTTAAGCGAACACTTCGACACGCTATTTACCACCACCGCCAGCATCGACACGCTAAAACAAACCATTTTACAACTCGCAGTAATGGGCAAACTCGTCCCACAAAACCCAAACGACGAACCCGCCGCCAAACTCCTAGAGCGTATAGCAGCAGAAAAAGCACAACTGATTAAAGACAAAAAAATCAAAAAGCAAAAACCACTGCCAGAAATTACCGACGAAGAAAAACCGTTTGAATTACCCGAAGGGTGGGAGTGGTGTCGGTTTGAAGATATAGTTGAGATCAATGGCGGAATTACTAAGGGTCGAAAATTAGCTGGGCGTGAGCTCATTACTGTGCCTTATTTGAGCGTGGCGAATGTTCAGAGAAGCTATCTCAATTTGGAGCACTTAAAAGAGATTGATATCCCAGTTGAGGAAAAAGAAAAATATCGTGTGAAAAAAAGAGATCTACTTATAACTGAAGGTGGTGATTGGGATAAGGTTGGTCGAACAGCTATTTGGTCAGATGAACTTGATTATGTAGGTCATCAAAACCATGTATTTAAAGCTCGTATTTTTCTTGAAGAACAATGCGAAGTTTGGCTCGAGAAATATCTTAATGGACCATATGCCCGTGATTACTTTGCAGGCTCAAGTAAACAAACAACGAACCTTGCTTCTATTAATAAAACACAGCTAAGAGGTTGCCTTATTGCTATGCCACCCAAGGGGGAACTGGGAGACATTATAGTCAAGATCGATGAACTACTAACACTCTGCGACCAACTCAAAGCTCGTTTGACTGACGCACAAACCACTAAACTTCACCTAACCGATGCCATAGTCGAACAGGCGCTTTAGCTATGGCAATTGTCTTCAATAAACCACAAACTATTGTGCAGTTGTTAGCGCAACAACTTACGATTCCTGAATACCAAAGGCCCTATAAATGGCAGCCTAAGCACGTTAATCAGTTAATTGATGATATTTTTAATCACCGCACTAAGCCGTGTTATCGCCTTGGTACTGTTGTATTGCATCAAGATAAAGAATCAGTGAATGAGAATAAAAAACAGACACTGAATATCGTTGATGGCCAGCAGCGGCTGCTCACTTTAACGCTGCTTTGCACCATTCTTGATGGGGCTGAGAAAGCTATTGCATCCACTTTACTTGAACATAAGTTTGAATCATCAGTCAGTATTAAAAACCTCAAACATAATGCTCAGATCATTTCTGAACGAGTAACCAGTCTGAATACTACTGAAAAACAAAATTTACTTAATTTTGTGCTTAACAAGTGCGAGCTTATTCAAGTGACATTAGATGATTTGAGTGAAGCGTTTCAGTTTTTTGATTCTCAGAATGCCCGTGGTAAAGCCCTCGCGCCGCACGATTTACTCAAAGCGTATCACCTGCGTGAAATGATGGACGCCACGACACAAACAGAACGCTTGCACCATGTAAGCCTGTGGGAGCAAGGCGTTAACCCTGATGATGATTCAGCCAATTTGCACACCATAATTGGAGAGTTTTTGTTCCGTATGCGCCGATGGATTGACGGTGATTATGGCATTACGTTTAGTCGTCATAACATTGATGTATTCAAGGGTATTAACTTAGATAACACGCAATATGCTTATGTGGATGCAATGCTGGCGCTCGATTACGCGATTGAAACCTTTAATGGCGATCCTGCGCGAAAATGGGACAAGCAAACTAAGAGTTACCCATTCCAAGTAGAACAGGTGATGATCAACGGTAAGCGTTTTTTTGAATACATTCAGCACTACATGGCCATTCACTCAACCTTATTTGTTGGTAACAAGGCAAAGCTCTCTTTGTTTGTTGATAAATACGCTAGGTACAGTGGCAGTCACCGTAAAGGGGATAGCTATGTGCGCAATTTATTTTTGTGTACCGTGATGTATTACTACGACAAATTTGGTGATGTGGAGTTAGAAAAAGCGGCGCAGATTTGTTATCGCTGGGCATATTATTTACGCCTTGAATTGCAACGTATTGGCATGGAGTCAGTTGATAACCACGCTAAAAGCCGTAGCGGGTTATTTAGAGTAATTCGCAAAGCTGTTCACCCTCAACAGGTGTTGAATTTTCAGCCGCTTTATATAAAAGTGCCTAAGTTTAATAATGCTGAGAAAGTACAAGGATTTATTGAAGCAATGAAATCGGGAAGTATCAATGAGTGATGTGAAACAAGTGGAACAGTTATCCGTTAGAGTGCTTTTTGATAAGAAAATTCAATATATTATCCCTATTTATCAGCGAAATTACGCTTGGGGTGCACCTGAGATTGAGCAGCTTATTCAAGATATTAGTGATGCCGCAGGGCTTATTACTCAGCCAGGTGAAACTGTTAGCGTAAAACAAGTAAAATATTACCTGGGTAGTCTTGTTGTTTATCAGCGCACAACTCACTCACAGCAATCAAATGTGGTGTACGAGACTATTGATGGGCAGCAAAGGCATACCACGCTTTCTATTTTATTGGCGTATCTAAAGCATCGAAAAGTATTGGATGAGAGTGACCTAGCAGGGTTAGACATTAACCTAACTTTTGATAGTCGCCCAAAATCTTCCAGAGCGTTAGATGATATTTATAGAGGTAAGTCAAGTGGCGAGGCTGAAGAGCCTAACATTCATGCTGCGTTGAACATTATTCAGCGTTACTTCAAAACCAAAGGGCTAGATACAGAGGCTAAAATTAAGCAGTTTTGCGAATACCTGTTAGATAACGTCACTATATTGAAAGTCGTTGTGCCACCGCAAACCGATCTTAATCACTACTTTGAGATCATGAATAACCGTGGTGAGCAGCTAGAAAAACACGAAGTATTGAAAGCGAAATTCATGGCTACACTGAGTAATGATGAGGAAAGAAACTGTTTTTCGACCATTTGGGATGCTTGCTCAAATATGACGCGTTACACACAGATGGGTTTTCAATCTGATTTGCGTAAAGAAGTATTTGGTGACAATTGGCAAACAATGCCAAAAAGCTTTGATGCGATTCAAGCAAAGCATACGAGTATACAGCAAAAACAAGATGCAATGACACTACGCGAAATTATCGACAACAAAACACCCAGTGAAAATACCGATGATGAAGAGCGCGAGAAAGAAGAACGCTTTGGCACGGTTATCGACTTTTCAAATTTCTTACTTCATGTACTCAAGTTGATGCCTGAGATTAAGGGGGTATCGCTTGATGATAAAAAATTACTTGATGCGTTTATTAGTAAAGATAATGGCTTTAAGGTAGAAGCCAAAACCTTTGTATATGAGTTGCTCAAGTACCGAATTCTACTTGATAGCTACATCATCAAGCCAGACCAACACAATGAAAAGCGTAAGTGGAGCCTACAAACACTCATAGCTAATACGAGCGGTACTAGCACAAGCTCTAGCTATAATAACTCTTTTGGTAAAGACCAAGACACATTAAATGAAAAATTGCGCATGATATTAGCAATGTTCCATGTATCAAACCCAGCCTTAGTTTATAAGCGTTGGTTAAATGATGCGCTAAGTATTTTGAATAGGAATACTACAGAGGATACGGGTTTAAGCATTGATGGAGAGGTGTACTTAACTGAGCTTGAGCGCTTAAGCGATCGCTATTTTGAAGAAATCACCGGCGGTCAATGTTTAGAGCTTAATGAAGAGAGCTTAGGCGTATTACATCAAGGAACGGGTGTTCAGAACTTCGTGTTTAATCGGTTGGATTACCTTTTGTGGAAGCGTTTATCAGATGGTGAAACATTTGATGGTAAAGGTAAAAAAGAGCTTGGAAAGCACTTTGATGATTTTCAGTTTAGTTTTAGAACCTCTGTTGAGCATTACTTCCCGCAAACCGATCCATCAGGTGCAAGCAAAATGGAGGATGTCGATCGCTTTGGAAATTTATGTTTAATTTCGCCAAGTAGTAACTCGAGGCTCAGCAATTACTCTCCGCAGGATAAAAAGTCCTTCTATCGTGAGAACAATCGTGCTGAGAGTTTAAAGCAAGCGATTATGATGAGTTACGATGACTGGGGCCCCGTGGGACTAGGTCGAACAAATTTAAAAAACCATGAATCGGCCATGTTAAAGGTTTTATCCGCAATAAAAATATGAGCTACAGCGATAAGTCGAGTTACTTAATAACACGGCTTATAATTAATGGTTAATATTGGCTGAACAGTAATTATTACTGAATTTAAGCTTAAAGCTTGGTCATATAACCTGCTTTTTTAGTTGTTTATCATTATTTTTTTGCTTATCACAGTTGATTTATATACTATCTCGCCACGACTAAAGTATTGCTTTATTTTAGTTGTGGATGGCGATAGGGAGCGTAAAGATTTTATGGATAAAAGCCGAGCAGTACCACCAAACCCCCACTGTTAATTTTATACCTCTTTATGATTCTTTTCCTTGCCATTAATGCGTGTTTTCTGCTTTGAGGTTTCAAGGTAGTTGTCTATTTAATTACGAGAGTACAAAAGATAAATCATATGGATATACTAGAAAGTTTACTACGCAGTTTTGATACAAACGTTGTTAGCGGTGCAGTATTAATTTTAATGCTTTTTGTTTTTGGTTCAGGTTTGTTTTACACCAAAAAGGCTAGGCAAGTTGAATTTGTTCAGTTCGTTCCAACACTATTAACTACTATGGGTATATTTGGTACTTTTTTAGGTATAGTTCTTGGTTTATTAGAATTTAACCAAAATGATATAGAAGCCAGTATTCCGTTGTTGCTAGCGGGTTTAAAAACGGCATTTATTACAAGTTTAGCGGGTATATTTTTATCTTTAGTGTTTAAAACACTGTCTACATTCTCATTTTTAAAACCTAAGCAACTAGAAGATAGCATTTCTCATGCAACACCTGAGGCGATATTAGGTGCTATGCAAGCGCAGGTTGCAGAAACAAAAGTTTTAAAAGAGGCGATTGTTGGTAATGAAGAGTCAACACTGTTTGGGCAATTAAAAATATTACGTGGTGATATTAATGATAATGCAAAAACATCGATAAATATTGCCCAAGAACAAGCTGTAAAACAACAAGAGAACTTTGAGGCGTTTAGTGAAAAGCTATGGCTTAAACTACAAGACTTTGCAGATACTTTATCAAAGTCAGCTACCGAGCAAGTTATTGAAGCGCTAAAACAGGTGATTAGTGATTTTAATAATAACTTAACAGAGCAGTTTGGTGATAACTTTAAACAATTAAATGAAGCGGTAGTTAAATTAGTTGAATGGCAAGAAAACTATAAAGTTCAGCTTAAAGAAATGAGTGAACAATACGCTCATGGTGTTGCTTCTATTTCTGCTACTGAGTCATCTGTTGCTCATATTAGTGAGCAAAGCCAAATAATTCCTCAATCTATGGGTGAATTAAAAGGCGTTATGGAAGTTAATCAACATCAATTAGCTGAGCTTGAACGCCACTTAGAGGCCTTTAAAGATATGCGCGACAAAGCTGTTGAAGCCGTCCCGCAAATTCAAAAACAAGTTGAAGCTACAGTAAACGATATATCGGCTGCTGTAACAACAGCGAGTGACCATTATAAAACCCTTCTTACACAATCAGACGATTACATAAAAACACACGTTCAGACATCTAATGATTTATTAGACAAGTTTGCTCATGAAACAGAGAAAGGCATTAATAGTGTTGGCGATCGTTTGATAGAAAGTTCAGACAAGATTGGTAAAGAAATCCAAACAGCAGGTAATGAGTTTACAGATAATACAGCTCGTACTAACGAAAGCTTAAAGACAACATCTGATCATTTACAGTCGCAAACTGAAGTAATTAAGCAGCACTTACAAGATACAGTGACAGACCTAAATAACAATATGCGAGACATGATTGAAAAACTAGTCGATGACGCTAAAGACATTACTTCAACTATGAAGCAAGCTAATCAAAACCTTGTGACTGATACAGAGCAGGTGCGTGACACTGTAGTTAAGTCTGCAGAAAAACTTCAGCAACGCCTTAATGAAGTGATTGACGATGCAGCTACACAGCAAATTAACCAAGCTAAACGTACCTTTGACGCAATGGAAAATGAGGTTAAAAAGCAGGTTGGTATGACTGGTGAAGCCGTAGACTCACAACTAAAACTTATTGATACTGCGATGCAGCAAGAAATAAACCGTGTAATGAACGAAATGGGTAAGGCACTTGCGCAGGTAAGCGGTAAATTTGTTGATGATTACATTAAGCTAACTAAAGCGATGAATGAAGTTGTAAGTCAGCGAGTAATGTAATGGAAAAGATATTTGGCTCTCAAAATACCTCACAAGATAGTGGTGACCATTGGTTAACTGTATCAGATTTGATGGCTGGTCTAATGGTTGTATTCTTGTTTATAGCTATTGTTTTTATGATGATAACTCAAAAAGAAAACGACAAGATTAAAGATGTTGCTGTTGCTTACCAACAAAATCAAGTGGCTATCTATGAAGCTCTAGAAAGCGAATTTGAAAAAGACCTTGATAAGTGGGGAGCAACAATAGACAAAGAAACGTTAGCGTTTAACTTTCAATCTCCTGATGTATTATTTGCAAATAATGAAACTCGATTAAGCGACGCATATAAAGAAATATTAAACGACTTTTTCCCCCGTTATATCAACGTGCTAGCCCCGTTTAGGGACTCATTAGATGAAATTCGTATTGAGGGTCATACTTCAAGTGTTGGTTTAAGAGGCTCTACAGAAGCGCAAGCATACTTTTATAATATGCGATTATCTCAAGGGCGAACACGTTCTGTATTAGAGTATGGCTATGCACTTATGCCTAATGAGTCTGATTGGATTAAAGCTAATATTGCTGCAGTCGGCTTTTCATCTTCGCGTTTGATTAAAGAGAATGGTGTGGAAGATGCTGCAAGGTCAAGGCGTGTATCATTTAGGGCTATTACTAATGCTGACATTCAAATAAAACGGATACTGGAGGCGCAGTGATGAAGCTAACAGTTGATTTTAGTGCGTTACATAGAGCGGTAGCACCTTTAGGGCATGTAGTAACAGACTTTTCTATTAGCAGTGATGCTTCTGAACTCGAAAGCATTGGCAGTCACCTTAATCAAGGGATGATTTTAGGTAAAGATGTACAGTTAGATGAAATTGATGGGTCAAATGGTGTATTAAACTATGATGGCCATCAGGTTATGCTTTATATACCTGATCAAGGAGATGACATTGAAGCCGTGTTGTCTAATGGTAAATTAGGGCGACGTATCCATGTGGCAGAGTGCTCTACTCTTGAGTTGATGCGAGAAACTGGCCGGTTTAAACGCTACGATGTAATTAATCGGGTTGATGGCTTTTTCCCTGTATTTGGCTCAAGTTACAGAGGAGGCTCTAATACAGTGGGTGAAGCTGATTTAGGTGTATGTAAAAACTGCTTAAAAATTCTTAATTACAAGGGTTACTCGACTCAAAGTCCTCAAGTTAAAAATCAAGTATTTAATAGTTTTTCGTTTGAACAATTTTTCGAAGTTTATAGCTCCTACTTTAAAAGTTTACCTGTTAACAGTAAGAAACACACAAGTGGTTATACGCCAGATTGGCCATCAATTTCAGCTAAGTTAAGAAGCGATTTGAATTATACGTGTGAGCAATATCTAGCGTCAATTAACTTGGCCGGTTCCGCGTCAATTATCTTGGCCGGTTGACGCCGAATTTTATTTGCTCTT
>NZ_JBEOOE010000021.1:0-60814 GCF_040308885.1 Pseudoalteromonas sp. 120-MNA-CIBAN-0494 | reverse complement strand
TAGTTTGCGATGCAAGATAATGGGTATCTTGCCTACCTTTGGGATACTGATAGCGCCATTTTCAATGCGGATACAGTTCGAGTTATTGACCGCTCGAAAACTATCGTTGTGACGTTTTTTCTTTTTATATGAGATCTTGTGCTTTGGAAAGCGTTGCAAGCGACCTTTAGTAAAAACATTCTTGAGCGCTAATTCCAGGTCGCGGGCAACTTGTTGAGCTGCCGCAGAATCGAATGCTTTGATCCAGTTAAACTCTTCGAACGTCTTGATATCTTTAAGTAGTGAGGCCATGTCTTTGTAAAACAAAAACGTTTTATCGTGCTCGTATCGACGCATGTTCTCAGACAACAATAAGTTCCAAATGCCACGCGCTGTCGCGCCAAACTCAACGAGTTTAGCTTCTTGCTCTGGCGTAGGATTTAGCCTGTAGTTGTATCTAAGCGTCTTTTTCATATACTGTATAGACTACTGTATGGAAATGAGTTGTCAAGATGGAATATGACACTAAATCTCACTGTAAATATTTAATAGCGCTACATTTAATACTTGTGGTTAAATATAGAAAACAATTGTTAAAAGGTGATGTAGGTGATTTTGTAAAACAAAAAATCACTGAAATTGCAGAGCGCTCAGAATTTAATATCGAAGAGATCGAGGTGGACAAAGATCATATACACATATTGCTAACGATCTCTCCCAATATCAGCGTTGCGAGTTACGTTAGGAGAATTAAACAATCTACAACGCAAAGTCTATGGTCGAGATTTAAATGGTTTAAAAAGCAATTCTGGGTTAAAAAACATTTTGGTCTGACGGATATTTTGTTTGCTCTGTTGGGAATGCGGCTGCTGATACAATTCAAAAATACATTCAAGAGCAGGGCTAACTATTCCGATTCATCCCATCGAAACCGCTTCGCGTCGATCAATGGGTTTTCTCGGAAAATTTCGATAAAACTAAGTAGCGCTGTGTCTCTAAATTGACTTGGGGATAAATTAACAGCCATAGTATATTTATGGTGTTGCCCTTTATTAAGGCACTGATTTTGCCATTTTTTTAAAAGCTGTAAGGCTTGCTTAATAACAAACTTCCCAATGGGGATAATCAACCCATTATGCTCGGCTATTGGAATAAATTCATCGGGCGGTATATTCCCCAGCACTGGGTTATACCAACGTAGCAAAGCTTCCGCGCCGGTAACATGTTTATTTTTAACATCTAACTGCGGTTGGTAATATAGTTCAAATTCATTACGCTGTAACGCACCTTGCATCTGCTCCTCTATCGCAAGGCGACGCTGAATTACTACGTTCATTTGTGGAGTAAAAAACGAGTAACTGTTACGTCCCAAGGCTTTTGCTTGATACATTGCCGTATCTGCATTGCGTAAAAGATCAGACGCTGTATCGCCATTTTCGGGGTACATAGCAACCCCAATACTCATAGTGAGTACAAGTTCTCTCCCTTCAATTTTAAATGGCGAGGTAAAACTTTTCAGTAGCTTTTCTGCAATACATATTGCGTTATAATGACTATTAATACCCCGCAATAGTACAATAAATTCATCTCCTCCTAAACGCCCTATGGTGTCTTCTTTGCGAATGACTTGCTGTAATCTTGCAGCTGATTTAACCAGTAGCTTATCGCCTAGTTCATGGCCAAACGAGTCATTTACTTTTTTAAAGTTATCTAAATCAATAAAAAGTACAGCCACATGCCCCTTGTTTCTTTGTGCTTCAAAAAGCATATGCGATAGTCGGTCAAGTGCTAAAAAGCGGTTAGGTAATGAGGTTAAATTATCATAATAAGCTTGTTTACGGATCAGCTCTTCTGCCTTGTGCTGCTCGGTAATATCTCGAATAATAACCATAACTTGCTGATATTGAGAAACATGGTTAATTCTTGCCTCAAAGTACACAACTCCCAATGGCATGGTTAATTCATATTGAAAGCTCACCATCTGTTTTTGGCTTAAGGCTTGGGAAATATTCTTTCTAAACTTACTGCTAACATCGTCTGGTAATAAATCAAACATACTGCTACCAATAAATTGCTGAGGTAAAGCATAAAGATTACTGCTACTACTGCTACTGGCTTGATAATCAAGGATTTTGCCATCTTCTTGCATTACAAAAAATAGATCAGGAATAGCCTCAAATATTGTTTCCAACATTTTCTCTCTGAACATAGCCTGTTCTTGCGCCTGTTTAACATCGGTTAAGTCAATATCAATACATTTGTTTAATGCCATATTGATTTATAAACATTACATGGCTTGAAAACACCGAAACATCATTATTATTTTTATCACGAAGAGTTAGCTCTGCTGCAGGAATTTCTATGCCATTATTAATCCAATTTCCGTGGCCAGCAACCACGGCCTCTCGTAAATCACTTGGTATAATTAAATCTTCAAGCTTTTTACCTGTTGCTTCAACATTCGTATAACCATAAAGCACTTCGCTGCCTTTATTCTAATAAATAACACGGCGTTGTTCATCATACCCCTGTACAGAAATAGCATTCACAGCATCAAATAATTGATGTAATGGGTCATTAACAACATATTGGTGAGCTAAAGTATGTATATTATTTTTAGATTTCATTCTGATCAATTAATAAATAATACTTAATATTTATAATAGAACGAAATAATTAAATTAACACTTAAAGGAGCGAATAAATGCTTTTAGGTAATGCGGCAATATAAGAGTGTAAAAATAAAAAGGAGCCGTTGCTCCTTTTAGTTATTAGTTTTTAACTCATTAATGTTAATCTTTTTTAGCGTTATTAGGATGCTCAACACCTATCCATGCTTTAAACAACGCCTTTTGTTCACTCGATGCTTGCTTATTAGCAATCACCTTTTTAGGTTTATCAAAATCTTCTGATAAAACTAAACTGGTGCTAGCAAGTGCATCGCGGCGAATATAATCAATTGTAATTTTATCCCCTACTTTATACATTTCTAGGCTGCTGGTTAAATCCTTACCAACGTGATGCTTATTAATAGCAACAATTTTATCATCTGTTGTTAAGCCTGCCTGCCATGCACTGCCACCGCGTTTAACATGCGAAAGCGTAAGGAGTTGGCCGGTATTTTTTGCCACAGCATCTATACTAGCTAAGGCTTTCGCTTTTTCTGGACGCTCAAATGTTAAACCTACTTTATTGAGTAACTCGTCAAAATTTAGTGAAACTGGCGAGTCGACATTAGTTTGCCACCAAGTGTTGTAATCACGCCCGGTTAGGTCTTTTAAAATATTGAGTACATCTAAAGAAGTAAAACCTGCAGGTAATTTATGTTGCTTATAAAGTGCCTTGTGTACATCGCGATAACTTATTTTACCTTGGCTTTTTTCTAGTAAATCAATATCTAAAGCAAGTGATAACAATGAGCCTTCTGAATAAATGTTAGTAGAGTAATTACGCGCGTGGTCCCCGCCTTGGTTTATCCACTTATCAAAGCTGGTTTCGCTGGCGCTTTGTACTTCGCGACCAGGTGTTTGTAAATGACGATTAATTGTTTTACTCAGTAGGTTAAAAAACTCATCAGTGCTTTGAATGCCTGAACGCACTAATAAATGATCTTCGAAATAGCTGGTTGAGCCCTCTGCTATCCAAAGTAATTTAGAGTAATTCATATTGGTGTAATCGTAAGGTGTAAGGCCCGCTGGGCGGTATGCTTTAACGTTCCAAGTATGAATAAATTCATGCGCCGCAGTGCTTATAAAGGCTAAGTAATCTTCGCGTTTAGCAAATCGGTCTCGCGGACGCTGAATAATAGTCGAATTTAAATGCTCAGTAGCACCACCCGCTCCCGATGTTGCATGCACCATAAATACATAACGTTCATACGGGTAGCCATCCCAAATAACATTGCCAGTAGCCACTAACTTTTTTAGATCCGTTAGCATGAGCTCTACATCATAATTACCATCGCCCCATATAACTAAATCGTATTCACGGCCATCAACTTTAAAGGTGTGTAATTGGTTAATACCTGTCTCGATTGGTGAATCTACAAGTACGTCATAATCTGCCGCCTTAAATGTATTTTTACCTTTGTTATTTTTCATTCCAGAAACAGATCGCCACTGTTTAGGCATCTCTAAATTAACCGTAACGGGCTCTTGTCGAAATGAGTCACTAAACATAAAAAAGCCTGATGCATCAATAAATGCATGGCTGTCATCAATATGACGCGCACGTTTGCCAAGCTCATTTGCGTATACTTGATATGCTAAGTTCACTTTAGTTGGCTTATTTAAGTGTACACGCCAAGTGCTGTGATCAATTTTTTCCCACTTTAGGGTGTTACCCGCACTGTCTTTTGCATCAAAGTAACGCACCCCATTGGCTAAATTTAATATTTCGTAACGCCCAGTGCGCCATGCAGGTAATTTAATGTCTAAATGCGCTTGTGCCGTTTTAGGAAACTCTACCGTAACATTACCTAAGTGGTGCTGTGGCTGAGAAATGTTTAATGAATAATTTACATCAGCAAACGTAGGGGCAGAACATGCGGCTAAAATAGACAGCGCTAATAGCTTTTTCATAATGGCTCATAAAGATAACTTAGTGTGTAAAGAAGACTAACAAGGCGCTATTTAAAAGTGAATTAAAAGCGATAAATAGACTTTTAGATACGTTTATTGACAATATCTTATTAAAATGCAAAGTTTTTAATGAGATAACTACACTTAATATAAATTTGTTGTAAACTTAACTTGTTGTAAACTTAACTGATACTAATTAACACAATGGCGGTATGTTTAGGTGCCTGATAAATCTAATTCTATGGACAAAAAACTCAAACAAGCTATTGAGCAACGAATAGTAATTGAGAGCGCAAGGAAAACTCAAGTAGACACTCTGTCAAATTTTGCAGCTAAATTGTCTTTAAGCTGTAAGGGTCTTGATATTGAATTAGATAATCGTCTAGCTAAATTTAGAAGCGCGCTTAATAAAGGGGTTAGCTTTGAGCACTTATCGCCGTTAATTAATGATATTTTAGTACTTTTAAAAAGCCAAGAAGCCACTCAACTCGCCCATCAGCGAGATTTACGCACAAGTGTAAAAAATGCTGGCAAGCAATTACAAAAAACCAATGGCTTACCTGACGACACACGCAGAGCGCTGCGTAACTTGTTAGATAATGAGCTTAATAACGTTCAGTCAACCCATGGTTTTATACCGCTATTAAATCAATTAATTACTATTTATAACCAAGCGTTACAGACTAAATTTAATGCAATACCCGCAGAGCAACATACCGACACTCCAGTAATTGCTAAAAAGTTATTAGAACTTGCCCACCAGCTGGTACTTGAAGATGAAGCTGCAGAGCAAATTCAATCAATAAGAACTGCCATTTTACAAAGTAATACAGTAGATGACTTACTCGCTGCCGCAATTGAAATTATTAGTATTATTGTAAAAAATATTAATAACGAGCGCCAATCTGCGCAAAGTTTTTTAGTGTCTTTAAATAAAACCTTAGAAGAGTTACACCATTCGATTTTTTCGACTAGTAAACATTCCGAATCTATGGGGATTGAGTTTGACGCATTAAATAAACGTATTAAAACTAAAATTAATAATCTTAATGAGCAAACCAAGAGTACCACCTCAATTTCATCGTTAAGAAAATTAGTTGATCATGAATTAAAGTCCCTCGGTGAAGATTTTATTGCCAAAGAAGAACTTGAACGCAAAGATCGCAAAGTACTTATAACCAGCTTTGATGAAATAAATAATCGTATTGGCAGCTTAGAAAATAAACTCACTAAATATAAAAAGCGCCTTAACGATCAACGTTTTAAAAGCCTGCTCGATAGCCTAACTAAACTGCCAAATAGAGCCGCCTTCGATGAGCGCTATAATCACGAAATGCACTTATTTAATGTGCAAGCATCCGATGTTACTCTAGCGGTAATAGACGTAGATTATTTTAAGTCAATAAACGACAGGTTTGGTCATACGGCTGGAGATATTACGCTACAAGTTATTGCTAAAGCCTTGCAAAAATCGATAGAAAAAACAGACTTTATAGCGCGTTATGGCGGCGAAGAATTTGTACTCTTAATGCCAGGCACCTCTTTAGAGCATGCCATTCCACAACTCGAAAAACTTAAAAAGAATATAAAAAAGATCCCGTTTAAGTTTAAAGATAAGCAAATAGAAATTACAGTGTCACTTGGTGCAACTCAGTTTAAACAAGGTGACACATTATTAAAGGCATTTGATAGAGCAGACGATGCTTTATATGAAGCCAAAAACGCAGGTCGGGATCGTCTGTGTATACGTAAATAATGTTATTTAGCTCAATTTTTTTGAGTTTTATAACTAGCTAGTTTTTTACATTTTATGCCAATTGTATTAAATGAGTCGTTAATTATAGCAACCGCTCTAAAAAAGTACGGCGCCTTATATATTACTTATATAAGTTCAAGTGCCCTTAATGAGCTTAACCTGCTAGAACAATCAACACTTGCACCCAATTGGTATTAAACAGCAAGGAGAATGCCGATGTTAATACAGTTAAACCCAACTGGGGTTTTAGATTTACTGTCGCAATTAGAAGTTGATTTATTAGAGCAATCTTCCGCTAGTGAACGCTATCGATTATTTAGAAACTGCGCGCTTGCCGTCCTCAACGTAGGCAGCCATACAGATGAAAGTAGCGACATCTACGATAAATACCAAGACTTTGATATTCGTTTAGTTAGCCGTGAGCGCGGCATAAAAATAGAACTAATTAACGCACCTGATACCGCATTTGTTGATGGTGAAATTATTACCGGTATTCACGAACATATATTTTCTGTGATCCGCGATATTTTATTTATATGTCAAAAATACGAAAAAAATCTTAAAGAACAAAAAGCCATTACCCACATGGTTTTTGATATGCTCAGAAATGCCGATGCACTAAAAGTAAACAGCGAACCAAGCATGATTGTATGTTGGGGCGGGCATTCTATTAGTGAAGTTGAGTATAAATATACCAAACAAGTAGGTTATGAGCTGGGCCTGCGCGGCTTAAACATTTGTACAGGCTGTGGCCCTGGCGCTATGAAAGGCCCAATGAAAGGCGCTACTATTGGCCACGCCAAGCAGCGAATTAAAAACAATCGTTATTTAGGATTAACCGAGCCCAGCATTATTGCAGCAGAGCCGCCTAACCCAATTGTAAATGAATTAGTCATTTTACCCGACATAGAAAAACGTTTAGAAGCCTTTATACGCACAGCTCACGCTATCATTATTTTTCCTGGTGGCGCTGGTACTGCTGAAGAGTTTCTTTATTTATTAGGGATATTATTACACCCAGAAAATGACAAGCAGTGCCTCCCGGTTATTTTAACAGGACCAAAACAAAGTGAAGCCTACTTTAAAGAGCTGTGCCATTTTATTGAAATGACACTAGGTGTAGAAGCGCTCAGCAAATTTGAAGTTATTATAGATAACCCACAATTAGTAGCGCAAAAATTAAAGTCGACCATGGCTAATGTTCGCGACTATCGTAAAAGCCAAGGCGATGCATACTATTTTAACTGGACATTAAAAATAGAAAATGACTTTCAACAGCCGTTTATACCATCGCATGAACAAATGGCGAACTTAGACTTGCACCTAGATCAACCAAAACAGTTATTAGCTGCAAATTTACGCCGCGCATTTTCGGGCATTGTTGCCGGTAATGTTAAAGAAGAAGGCGTAAAAGCAATTAAACAACATGGGCCTTATATTCTAAGTGGCGAGCCTAGTTTAATGAAAGCAATGGATAAGTTATTACAAGCTTATGTTGACGAGGGAAGAATGAAACTACCCGGCAGTAAATATGTCCCCTGCTACACAATCAAGGCGTGAGTTCTGTATTGAAACCCCATTTATTACTTATTGATGCGCTTAATTTAATTAGGCGCATTTACGCGGTAGACGCGAATCAAAAACATCACAGTGATGAGCAGATGCTTAAAGCAAGCTGCGCACGTGTAGCGCATGCCTGCTCAAAACTTTTAAGCAGCACTAAAGCAACCCATGCCATTGCCGTATTTGATGGCGATAAAAGTTGGCGCTATCATTTTTATAAAGATTACAAACACTCCCGTGCTCCTATGCCACAAATACTTAAAGATGCATTAGTGCAATTTAAAGCCGTCATTGAAGAAACCGGTATTGTAGTGTTTGAACCAATAAACGATGAAGCTGATGATATTATTGCAACTCTCGCAAATAAGGCATCACATAACAACATCAGCAGTGTGATTGTCTCAACTGATAAAGGCTTTTTACCTTTTTTAAATGAGCATATAGCTGTGTATGATTATTTTAAAAAACATTATTTAGATCAAGATAGTATTAAGCAACGCTTTGGCGTTGAGCAAAAAAAACTAGTAGAGTTTTGGGCATTTGCTGGCGATAAAACCAATGATATTCCGGGCGTAAAAGGCATAGGCACTAAATCGGCACAGCTACTAGTTAATAACTATAGCTCTGTCGAGGATGCACTCAATGACGATGCTCTTAGTGCCAGCTTACGTAAAAAGCTAACTGTGAATATGGATATGTATGTTATTTCAAAGCAACTGGTTAGTTTACGCACCGATATAAACTTAGGCTTTAGTTTAAAGCAGTTAAGGCTTAATTAGTCGCAAGTTAATAGCACTGCCGTACGACAATACGTATACTATTAGCAGTGATGGTTAGTAGAGTAAGTAATGTTCAAAAAGTTTTTTAGATATTTAATTTTAGGTTTAGGGCTGTATGCGCTAATAGCCACGTTAGTGATCGTTTTTTATAAAGATGATCCACAAGCTATGATTTGGCAAGACAGAGAAGCCTATAATAAACGCTATATCGAAAAGCTAAAAATAGAAGACACTGCAACCCTCAATAGTGTACTCGAATATTTAGGTAGCCCAGATCTTACCTTTGCTAAGCGTGATGAGGACCAAGTGTGGCAAATTGTTTTTTATCGTACTCAGCATAAAACATCTGACGGCATTACTACTATAGATGAATGTACCGGCTTATTATTTAAAAACGGGCAGCTCATTTTATGGGGTCCCAGTGCTTACGATCAATATCTAAAACCAGGTTAGGGAAACGGCGTAATGGATGAGCCTGTATCAATAAAGCTAAAAAAGTTGCTCGAGCATACGCAGCTATTTTTAGCTTCATACAATAATAAAAACCAATGGCCTACCTTTTATCCGCTAGTGTGCAAACTTGCAGAGCAATACCGAACCCTTTATAAGCAAAACCCATGTGCTCTACAAGCACAACTCATGCTTTATAAAACCCAGTACGACTTTGCTACTAACCTTATAATTAGCCAATGTATTTTAACAACAGCACTGTGTGTAAGCCAAGATTACGATGACGAACTAAGTGAGTTGTATATTAGTGCGTCATTAATTGAGCATTTGTGCGTAGGCGCTCAACTTAATAAATTATCCAAACAAATAGCGTTTACCAGTACCGAAAGCCAAATATGGCAATTACGCCACAAACTTGCAGCGCGCGTATTACTAACCGCAAAGCAACCTGCCCATAGTATTACTCAAGTATTAGCTAAACTGAGTAAATATAAACACGCTTTAGTTAGCACCCCTAAAATAATGTTATACGATGGCGGCACAATAATTGTGGCGTTAGCTAATATTTTGGCAGTTAACCTCACGTGTAATGCAGCAAATCAACAAATAAATTTTTATAAAGCGATAGCAGACTTATATTTGCGAACCCCAAATTTATTTGCTCAGCGACTCTTAAAATCATTAATTGCGCATATTGGCCCTTTGCTCCCCGGGAGCCGAGTTTTATATGCCGAACAAGCAATGATTTATTTAGCAACCGACGCCGAGCAGCGCCACATACTTATTAAAAGCTTAAAGAACAAAATAGTTTGGTACAGGGTAAAAGCAACGCTTAACGATAACGCAGTACAATGGCTATGCGCTGATAAACGTATACTTTATAAAGTGTGGGATACTGAATATGTAAATATAAAAGCCGCAACTCCCAGTACCCAAAACACATTATATGATCTAATTGGGCTTATTAAACTGCAACAAGAGTATAGCTTTAACAATATAAATACTTTATTAGCCCCACACCCTAATGTTATTAAAAGCTTATGCCAAGCAGTTAAACCGTATAACAAAGAGCATCAAGCCGCTAAAAATTTAACGCATAGTTTGTCTATGGTTGGCTACAATAATGCCCCAGCTATTATACAGCGCGTGGTGTTTGAGCAACTAGTTTTTGCTATTCCGCATCCTTTACATGCTTTTTTAGTTAATCGACTCAAATGTATGGTCGATATAATGAGGCTATTGGTCTATAACAATAAGCAATATCAGTTTGAGCATATTTGTTTGCCTTTATATGCTTACGCGCATTACTTATTAATACATTGTAGTACGCAACTTTCAAGAAAGACGCCTATAGCGCATGCCCCAAATAAATCATCCGATACACCTATGTGCGCATTTTTTGGCATAGAAAACATGGATAGTAAGCATTTAAATCAGCAGTTATCAGCGCTTTTAAGCGATAACCCATGGACCTTTGCATTATTAGATGCCGAACAAGTAGCTAAAAACGAACTCACTGAGCAAAGTAAGTTATGGGTAGCATTTAAAGTCGTGGCGCAAAGCGTGTTTAAGCCAAAAACAGCATTAACTCCTTGGCAACAGCAAACACTTAAGCAGCAATTAATAGCCCAGGGCTGGGACAATCAAGCCGATTTTTATGACAAACTTCAAACATTAGCTTTGTTTGATAGTATTTAAGCTACTTATTCCAACTATAAACAACGATTATACCCAGTATTAATAGTATAAACTGGCAAAATGACTTAATAATTGGTATAAATGCGCCCTTGAATTCTCAAGCTCGTTCACATAAATTTTCTAACAAGCAGTTGCTCCCTCGGAGCCACAATTTATGTGCAAATCAAACTCTTTAAAGGATAAGTTAATGGCCAAACAAACCATAACAGTGATCAAAGGCGACGGCATCGGCCCTAGCATTATCGACTCAGCACTTGAAATACTAAAAGCCGCAGGATGCGATTTTGATTATGAATTTGTTGATGCTGGCCTAGCTGCACTTGAAAAAACAGGTGAGTTACTTCCGCAAGACACAATCGATACTATCGCTAAAAACAAAATCACCTTAAAAGGTCCTTTAACTACGCCAGTTGGTGAAGGCTTTACTTCTATAAACGTAACACTACGTAAGCAATTTGGTTTGTACGCAAACGTACGTCCTGTTAAATCGTTTGTAGGCACAAAAGCACGTTATGATGATATTGATATCATCACTATTCGTGAAAACACCCAAGGTATGTACTCTGGCGCTGGTCAAATTGTAAGTGAAGATGGTAACGAAGCAGAAGCAAAATCTGTTATTACTCGCGAAGGCGCAGAAAAAATCGTAACGTTTGCTTACGAGCTAGCAGTACGTGAAGGCCGTAAAAAAGTAACAGCGGTACATAAAGCAAATATTTTAAAATCTACATCAGGCCTATTTTTAAAAGTAGCGCGTGAAGTTGCAGAACGTTTCCCAGAAATTGAATCAACCGAAATGATTGTTGATGCAACCTGTATGAAACTAGTAATGACGCCAGAAGAGTTTGACGTAATAGTAACCACAAACTTATTTGGTGATATTTTATCAGACCTATGTGCTGGTTTAGTTGGCGGCTTAGGCATGGCACCAGGAGCTAACATTGGCGAAGATACTGCAATTTTTGAAGCAGTACACGGCAGTGCGCCTGATATTGCAGGTAAAAACCTAGCTAACCCTACTTCTGTAATTTTAGCGTCTATTCAAATGCTTGAGCATTTAAACATGGGCGACACCGCAGAGCGCATTAGAAGTGCAGTTGCTGATGTGATTAAGTCAGGCGATCGTACTACTCGTGATTTAGGCGGCAGCCACGGTACAACAGACTTTACTCAAGCTGTTATCGACCGTTTGTAATATAAAGTATAAAGTACATACATAAGTACTTGTAAGCGTACTGATATAAAAAGCCAGCAATTGCTGGCTTTTTAATATTCAAAATTGCAAACCTGCATAAAAACTCCCTCCACTTACTTTAAAACCTCAAAAAACAACTAACTCCAGCACAAAAATAGCATGATGAGAAAAAATAATGCATAAAAGCCATTTCGCGGTTGACATATTCCCTCAAAACCCTTAAAAATAACCACATACACAATTTTAGTTTAAAGCAGTATTAACGCTTTGTAATAGAGTAATTAATTATGAATACTACAATTCGCCTATTAGTCGTACTCGTACTGGTCTTAGTTATAAGCCCAGCGGGGATGTATTGAAAGGTGATACTGCTTTTTAAAAACCCCCGCCCCATGCGGGGGTTTTTTTATGCATAAAAATAACGGCAGAGGAATGAGGATGAGCAAACAACAATATAATGGTTCTGAACTAGTTGTTCAGGCATTAAAAGAATTAAAGGTTAAATACATATTTGGCTACCCCGGGGGGTCAGTATTAGATTTATACGATGCGCTTTTCCAGCAAGACGACATTGAACATATTTTAGTTCGTCATGAGCAAGCCGCCACACATATGGCCGATGGTTATGCGCGTGCTACTGGCGATGTAGGCGTAGTACTGGCAACATCAGGCCCAGGTGCTACAAACTGTATTACCGGCATTGCTACAGCCTATATGGACTCCATTCCAATGGTCGTGCTATCAGGGCAAGTACCTACCAACTTGATTGGTGATGATGCTTTTCAAGAAACCGATATCGTTGGTTGCTCGCGCCCTATAGTAAAGCACAGTTTTAACTGCAGAAGCGCAAAAGATATCCCAACTATTTTAGCTAAAGCTTTTTATATTGCCAGCACAGGCCGCCCAGGCCCAGTGGTAGTAGAGCTGCCAAAAGACATGCTAAACCCTGAGATAAAGTTTGATTATGAATTTCCTAAATCTACCGATTTAAGAACTTACAACCCAAACACTAAAGGCCACTCAAAACAAATACGCAAAGCCGTTACCGCCATACTAGAAGCAAAAAAACTGGTAGTGTACTCTGGCGGCGGAATTGTAATTTCAAACACTTCTGAGCAATTAACTCACTTGGTAGAGTCACTAAATGCGCCAATTACCAATACCCTTATGGGGCTAGGTGGCATTTCAGGTGTGCATCCAAACTTTGTAGGCATGCTAGGTATGCATGGCACCCTTGAAGCCAATAAAGCCATGGCTAATGCCGATGTAATATTAGCATTAGGGGCGCGTTTTGATGATCGGGTCACCAATAATGTGCAAAAATTTTGTCCCAACGCCACTATAGTGCATGTAGATGTCGATCCAACGTCTATTTCTAAAACAATTAAAGCTCACATTCCGGTAGTTGGCTGTCTTGCAACCGTACTAGAGCAGCTACAAGCTGGTATTGATAAGAACCCTATTCAAATTGATCGCAGCGCCCAAGAAGATTGGTGGCGTCAAATTATCAGCTGGCGCGAACAAAAGTGCTTAAGCTATAACACCGATGGTGATGCAATTAAACCGCAAGCCGTTATTGAAGCAGTTTATAAAGCAACCAATGGCGACGCTTATGTAAGCTCCGATGTTGGCCAACATCAAATGTTTGCAGCCCAGTATTACCCGTTTAAACATCCGCGTCAGTGGATCAACTCAGGCGGCCTTGGCACTATGGGCTTTGGCTTACCTGCAGCCATGGGTGTAAAACTTGCTTTTCCGGATAAAGAATCGGTATGTATTACTGGCGACGGCTCTATTCAAATGAATATTCAAGAGCTAGCTACGTGTTTACAATATAACTTAGCGGTAAAAGTCGTGTCATTAAATAACCGCTCTTTAGGCATGGTACGCCAATGGCAAGATATGGTGTATGGCGGGCGTCATTCATCATCTTACATGGAGTCTTTGCCTGATTTTGTTAAATTAGTAGAAAGCTACGGCCATGTAGGTATTAAAGTAAACACCCTAGATGAGTTACAACCGGCTATCGACAAAGCCATGTCGATTAACGATCGTTTAGTATTTTTAGACATTCTTGTAGACGAAAAAGAACATGTATACCCAATGCAAATTAAGTTTGGTGGCATTGATGAGATGTGGCTACGTAAAGGAGTAAAAGCATAATGCGTCGTATTTTATCTATATTATTAGAAAACGAACCAGGAGCACTGTCGCGTATTGTAGGATTATTTTCGCAGCGTGCTTATAACATCGACAGCCTAACAGTTGGCACAACGGATGATCAGTCTTTATCGCGCATTACTATTACCACTATGGGTGATGACCGTGTAGTAGAGCAAATTACCAAACAGGTAAATAAGCTTGTTGATGTACTAAAAATTATTGATTTAACCGAAATGAGTCATATTGAGCGTGAACTATTATTGGTTAAAGTATTTGCCCAAGACGAAACAACACGCGCAGCGGTTACCCGCGTAGCAGATGTATTCCAAGGGACTATTTTAGATATGGGCCGGCTAAGTTATAGCCTACAGTTAGTGAGTAGCACAGATAAAATTGAATCATTTTTAGATACGCTACGCCACGAAACCGACATTATTGAGGTAGTGCGCTCTGGTGCAGTTGGCATTGGCCGTGGCGATAAAGCCCTAAAAGCCAAATAAATAACTAAAAAGTTAATCCACCTTAATAAAGGTGGATTAACTTTATTACAATTATTAAATGTAATTATAATATTAACAAGGTTGGCAAATATTTTAGGCATAAAAAAAAGGGCTAAAAGGCCCTCTTTTCATTTAATTAGATAAACCTACAATTAAAGGTTTACTTGATCTTTAAGACCTTTACCTGCTTTAAAGCTTGGGATAGTTGCCGCTGCGATTTGGATCTCAGCACCCGTTTGTGGGTTACGGCCAGTACGTGCTGCACGTTCTTTAACTGAAAAAGTACCAAAACCAACTAACGCTACTGAATCACCTTCTTTTAAAGAAGAAGTTACAGCGCCAGTAAACGCGTCAAGAGCGCGTGTAGCAGCGGCTTTAGAGATTTCTGCATCAGTAGCAATTTTTTCAACTAATTGAGCTTTATTCATTATTTGATTCCTATTCGTTATTATTTTGCCTTCGCAAAACCTATCTTTATGCATTTTTGAAGAGTTAGCAACAGCAAATTGCATTTTTTGCTTAAAATCTTATAAAATGCGTAAAATTAAAATAATTATCGGTAAAATACAGCGTGTTGAGTTAACAAAGACTTAATTTAAGTGCAATTTTAACGCAAGTTAAGCCACAAAGTCATAAGCTATATTTTTTCGATAACCAAGGTAACTTCCCCAACTTCGATACCAAACTTAACAATAGACGTACGGTTTATCAAGCGAGTTTGTGTTACCAAGTACATCCAATCATCAAAGTTTACCGTTAAAGTGCTGCCATCGTACGGCAGTTCAACAGCGTAATTCCAATGAAATACACTGCCATCACTTTTCCCTTTAGCTGTGCCTAAAACATCATCTGCAGTGCCGGTTAAACTCTTGTCATCATTGAGTGTTACTTTCCAAATACGTTTTTGAGTTTCACCATCATCATAAATAAAATCTTCTTCTATAACGCCTTGGTTGCCCTCCCAGCTTGCATGCATGTCAACCACGAGCTTGCGGGTTAATTCACCTTTATAGTCTTGTACAACGCCATAGGCTTTTAAATTTCCGCTAAAAAACGTTTTAAAGTCAAATTCTGGAGAGGTGTTATTGTAATGTTCGACATTGGGGGCAGAGCAACTTACCAATAACAGCGCACATATAGCGGCAAAGGTTACTTTTGCATAATTTAAAATTGTCATATTAATTTCCTAATAATTGCTTTCGAAGTGCGGGCTCAGAGGTATTTTCGCTCAGCCAAATCGCCAAAAAGTCAGCGGCAAAGCCAGGCTCATTAATTTCACCAATGTGTTTATCATTATGATAAAAAACACTAAGCCCTTGCTTGTCTGTTACGAGCGTTAACGACTCGCCTTTTTTTATATTTGGCCACATCGCTAATAATTTATCGCTATATTGCGTTGTTAGCTGTTTTTTACCTAAATGTTGCCACTGCTCGTTGGTCGCTTTTACTATGTCTTTAGCAGCAAAGTCACGCAAATAAGTCAGCTTAAATTTAATCGGATTATCGCCTAACTTATACTCTCCTGTTGTAGTAAATAATGTAGCGTCGTATACATCCCAAAATAAATACTCCATCCGCGCATCCCCTACCTTCGTTAAGCTAATTTGTGCCACAGCAACACAACTCGTTGTGAGTAAACAAATACACAGTACTTTAAATATAGCGTTCATGGTAAATCCCTTCAGGTAAGTGAATAATCATACGGGAGCGGCAAGGGCGAGGATCAGCGAGTAATAAGTAATTTAAGTTTTAAATTAGCTAAAATAATTAAAGTAAATACAGCAGCCCAAAGAGCACCGTATACCAGCCAAAACTCCAATAGTGGCAGGCCTAAATTTAGCACTTCAAAGCGCGCGCCGGCCCAGTAACTTGCAGGGGAAAACACAAGGCAAATAATAAATACTTGCCAAAGTTTTAGTGAGATTAAAAAGCGCATTGAGGTGTTTATGCTAAGCAGTAATGCAAACCACAATAAGGCAAGCCAAACAGGAAATGGGGATACTTTAAACTCTAATAAGCCACTTTTAACGGCAATAAACTCGCTCAATAAAGCCAAGGGCAAAGCCACTAAAACCAGTAATGCGTCGTGCTTCTTTTGTTTTGATAAATAAAACATCAACGCAATAATAGCGCTACTAAACACAACAGAGCTTGATTCAAGCAGTAAGGATAAAAACCACACTGCTTGAAATAACACAAAATTAATAACCGAGTGCAATTTCATCATCAGTACTGATAAAACGTGGTTTACGCGCCATTAAATGCACGGTACTAGTTGCACGTGCTCTAAATGCACCTTCGCAGTAAGCAAAGTAAAATAACCACAAACGATAAAAGCGCTCATCAAATTTAGAGCTGTCTAAGTCTGGCCAGCTTTGTATAAAGCGCGTACGCCAATCGGCAAGTGTACGTGCATAATGGGCACCAATATCGTTTACGGTATGAATAACCATATCGGTATTATTTTTAATTTGTTCACTCATTTCATTTAACGATGGCAAACAACCACCAGGAAAAATATATTGCTGAATAAAATCTGAATTTTTTAAATAATGTTTATAACGCTGATCACCAATAGTAATCGCCTGAATAAGCATAGCGCCATCATCTTTTAATAACGCACTACATTGAGTAAAAAAACTTGGTAGGTAATCGTGCCCTACCGCTTCAATCATCTCAATTGAAACCAGTTTATCGTATTGCCCTTTAAGTGAACGGTAGTCTAATTTAAGCAAAGTTATTTTATGTTCAAGCCCAAGTTGCTTCACTTTTTGTTCAACATAGTCGTGCTGCTCATCAGATATAGTCGTGGTAGTAACATAGCAGTCGTAATGAGTAGCTGCATAAATTGCGAATGCCCCCCATCCGGTGCCTATCTCTATTACCGAGTCGCCTTTTTGTAGTTCAACTTGTTCACAAATTCGTTGTAACTTATATTGTTGAGCTTGCTCTAAGGTTGCTTCTTTTTCGGGATAGACTGCACACGAATAGAGCATTTCTTTGCTTAAAAACGATTCGTATAAATCATTCCCTAAATCATAATGAGCAATAATATTTTTTTTCGAACCCGATTCTGAGTTTTTGTTTTTTAAGTGATTTAAGCGATTGACAATATTACTGAAAAAAGAAAACTTTTTTTCAAAAGCATCTAATTGATTTTGATTAATTGCAAATATTTCGATCAGCTGAGTTAAGTTATCGCAAGACCATTGTCCTAAAATATAAGACTCGCCTGCGCCCACACTACCCGACAAACAAAATGCTTTGTACATTGCTTTATTATTAACAGTAATCGTTACTTTTGCAGCTGACGATAAATCGCCAAAAGTACTGCGTTCGTTATTATCAACTAACGTTATTTGCCCTGTTTGAATCGATGAAAAGGCTTTAAATACTATTTTTTTATATAAATTAGTAAGCCAGCTTCGATTATTTTGACAACGTAAATGCGTCGCTTTTTCCATAAAATCACCTATATTATTACTCTTAAACAACATAACAACTTGCTTTATGGCTTACCTGAGTGGCCTAAAAAAGGCACTCTTTTAATAAACAACTTTAATGCTTGATAATAAATACCCTTAAAAATTGACCAAGTCATCGCCGGAAAACGTTTAAGCAACCTACTTACTTGTTGCTCAGTTAATTCGTGGCGTTTTAACCTTAGTGTAGCGTCGAATAATACCTGCTCGTCGCGTATATTTTTAATCTGTATTAATGCTTTATCCTGCGTTTGTCGAATATGCCAGTGGTAGTTCATGTCCAAGTCCATAAAAGGTGATACGGAAAAGGTTTTCTTAAAGTTCACTTTTTTTTCTAACGGAACTAAATAATAGTGGCGTTCATTCCAAGGTGTGTTGCTAACCTCTGCGATCATGTAACTAAATTTTGTATCGTTATCGCCAAAAAAATAAAAATTTACTGGGCTAAAGTAAATACCTAAACAGCGTAATTGCCCCAGCATATAAACATGGCTAAAGGTTTGTTTAACACCTAGCTTTGCAAGGTGTTTGCGCGCGCGCTCTACTAACGAAAAGGTATTTAATTGCGGGTCTTTATTTAGATAGTCTGCTTGGTTAAATTTAAGAGCTTTAAAACCTGAACTGCCCAATTGGCTATGCACACCGTTTAATTGCTGTGGGTTATTTAAATCAACCCACATCATGTACAATGGGTAACTAAAGCTATGGCTTTTAACCGCAAAACGGCGATGTTTTACATCGCCTAAATATACAGCGCTAGTCAAATTCAACCCCAAGCTGTTTGGCAACGTCTACGCCACTATGCACCCCATCTTCGTGAAAACCGTTATACCAATACGCACCACAAAAATAGCTATTATTTTTCCCGTCAATGCTATGCTTTTGTTGCTGCGCGGCTATCGATTCTTGGTTAAATACTGGGTGATGGTAAGTAAATTCACGTAATATCTTACTCTTTTCTATTCCTTGTAGATGGTTCAATGTTACACAAAACTGCGTATCTGACTGTAACCCTTGAAGTATATTCATTTGATACGTAACAACAGCCGCTTTATCGGTATTATTATTGAGTAAATAATTCCAACTAGCCCAGGCTGCTTTTCTGTCGGGTAATAAATTAGTATCGGTATGTAGTACCACTGAATTTTCGGTATAAGGAATAGCGCCCAACACTGACTTTTCTTGCTCGCTGGCATCGTCCAATAACGCTAACGCCTGATTTGAATGACAAGCAAATATCACTTTATCAAACTCGCTTTGCTCACCATTAGCAAACACTATAGTTACTTTATCGGCAGCTCTAGTTACTGATTTAATATCTGTATTGAGTTTGATTTTGTCGGCAAAGCCTCTAATTAGCGGGTTAATATATTGACGAGAACCACCGGGTATTACATACCATTGCGGCCTGTTTACTACATCTAATAAGCCATGATTAAAAAAGAATTTAACAAAAAATTCAACGCCTACATTTTGCATTTCTTTAATGCTGGTAGACCAAATAGCAGCGCCCATAGGTAAAATATAATGATATTTAAAAAAGTCGTTAAAATTATGCTCACTTAGTAGCTCACCTAATGAGTGATCGGCTTTATAGCTGCCTTGCTCGTGTATTGTTTTACATAATTTATTAAACCTAACTATGTCGTACAGTAAACGCCAAAACTGTGGTCTAAAAATATTACGACGCTGTGCAAATAAACTCGTAAAGGTATGGCCGTTGTATTCAAAACCTGTGGCATCGTTATGCACACTAAAACTCATTTCTGTTTCTTGCTTATCAACGCCAATACGCGCTAATAACTTTTCAAAATAAGGGTAGGTTCTGTTATTAAATACAATAAAACCAGTATCAATAGCGTGTTCAATACCATCAACTTGCACATCAACCGTAGCCGTGTGGCCACCAATGTAATTGTTTTTTTCAAATAGCGTTACATCATAGTGCTTATGCAATAAATGCCCACAGGTTAAACCTGAAACGCCAGTGCCAATTATAGCTATTTTTTTCAACGCGCTAGTCCTTTTGCAATTTTGAGCCACAGCGGCAATGGTAATATGCGCAGTGCTTTTAATATTAGTGTAAAACGATACGGAAAATGCACTTCTTTACGACGCTTGTGTATGCCTTTTATCATGTAGTCTGCCGCTTTTTGCGCTGTAACGGCCATAGGCATAGGAAAGTCATTTTTATTAGTTAGAGGGGTTTTAACAAAACCAGGATGCACTAAGGTTACATCAACGTCATTTAAATCAATTGCTAAGCTTTTAGCCAAGTAGCTTACACCCGCTTTAGAAGCGCCATACGCCTCTGAGCGCGGTAGTGCTAAATAGGTTACACTTGAGCTGACTAACACCAGCTGGCCACCACTATTTATTTTAGGTAATAAAGCTTCTAAGCAATACCCCATAGCCAGTAAATTAACGCTAATGACTCGCTCAAATAAGGCGCTGTCAAAATTTCGTGCATCGTCAACGTATTCGCAGTTACCAGCATTGAGTATGACCCGATCAAAATGAGCAAAGCCAATGGTAGCAGATTTTATTTGTTGTAAATTTGTGGCATCAAATTGGCAGGTTTGAATGTTGTTATGCTTAGCAAGCTCAGCTAACTTTTCGCTGTTACGACCGCAAGCAATAACAGTATCGCCTTGCTCGGCATATTTTATTGCTAATTGTTCGCCAATACCTGAGGTAGCACCGGTAATAAGTGTGATCATAATTAGCCCGCCCTTTTATCTATAAGCTTAATAATACGGCCTAATAAAGGAATATGCTTATACAGTAGCTCGCCTACGTTAAAATAGTCGCGGTGCTCAATTATTTTGTCACCGTTAAATGTAAGCTTACTGTGCCCCTGCACAGTAATGGTGTTTCCTGAGGCTAATTTAGGATGCACATAATGCATACTCCAATACACAAAGGCATTATTGGCAACACTGAAGGAATCAGTTATATCAAACTGGCAATGCGTAACATTGCTATACAAATTAGCAAAGTATTTGCGCAGCTCAACAATGCCATTAATGTTGTGCATTGGGTCGGTAAATTGTATATCGTCGCAGTAAATTTCACTTAATAAATCGAGGTTACTATTATTAAGTTTTTGATATATATCTACAAACTTATCTACTGGTAACTGGTTATCCATATCATACCTTAAATGCTGCTAGGGCACGCTCTCGCGCCGCTTTATGATCAACAATTGCTGGCCAATAACACGAATCACTTTGCCCCAATGAAGCTAAATAACTATGTGGAAAGTGAATGTGTTTATCTGGCACGTTTTCAAGCTCTGGTATGTATTTACGAATAAATTCGCCGTTTGGATCAAAGCGTTCACTTTGTCTTATAGGATTAAAAACTCTAAAGTAAGGCTGTGCATCACACCCGGTACTGGCCGCCCACTGCCAACCACCATTATTAGAGGCCAAATCGCCATCTATAAGATGTTGCATAAAAAAACGCTCGCCTTTGCGCCAATCTATAAGTAGGTGTTTAGTTAAAAAGCTAGCAACCACCATGCGTAAACGGTTATGCATCCACCCGGTTTGCAAGAGTTGCCTCATCGCAGCGTCAACAAGCGGGTAACCTGTGCGGCCTTCGCACCATGCTTTAAATTCGTCATCGCTGCTACGCCAAACTACCGCGTTATACTTTTCGTTAAAATTATCGCCACGCGAAAGCTTTGGAAATTGCGCAATTAAATGCCGATAAAATTCACGCCAAATAAGCTCATTAACCCAAGTAAAGGTTTTGCTTTTTGAAGTGCTTAAAATATCCGGGTAGCGCTGCTGTATATTTATTAATAATTGCTTAGTACTAATAATACCTAGCGCTAAATAAGGGCTAAGGCCTGAGGTGCCTTTAATACTGGGAATATCACGGTGATCGTCGTAACTTGTTAGTTTATCGCAAATAAAGTTATCGACCACAGTGGCCAATGTTTTATCATCAACGGGCCATTTTTCAGAGCTGCTATCGCCTTTGAGTAAATTTGTTTCGTTTTTGCTTAACTGCGCACCGCCGCTAACGTGCTCTACAGGCCACTGCGGCAAAGAAAAATGCACCTCAATGTACTGTTTTAACCAAGCGCGCTTAAATGGCGTAAATACTTTGTACATTTCGTTGCTTTGGTTTTTAACGCTGCCTACCGGGGCAATTAAATCGCCTTCGTACAAGGTAAACGTAATAGAAAGCTCATCGCACTTTGCTAAAATGGCTTTATCGCGGTTTACTTCGTTTAGTTCATACTCGGTATTGGCAATTACATGCTTAACATTATTAGCCTTACAAAAATCAATGAGTTGAGTTTCGCAATCAGCAAAGTCTGGCGCATCAATAATGTGTAAGGTAATGCCGTGATCAGCAAGTTGCTGGTGCAGGTAAGTAATGCGACGTTTAAGTAAGTCAATTTGTATTGGCGCTGCTTGATGCTGCTGCCATTGTTTTTCGCAGATAAAAAAAATAGCGTGGTTAGCGCCATTATTAAGCGCTTGAATTAGCGCCTCATTAGAAAAAAGGCGCAAATCGCGCCTAAACCAAAATAATGTGTTCATTAAATACCGTAGCGTAGTTTTAATTCATTAGGATAAGGATTAAAAAATACTTGTTTTTCAAGATACTCGTTTGGGTGCACTTTTAAATGATGCTTTAGCAAAGTAAGTGGCACGTAAAGAGGCACTAAACCATCGCTGTATTCATCAATTGCTTCTCGCATTTCTTGTTTTTCGACTGACGATAAATCTTTTTTAAAGTAGCCCTGTAAGTGCATTAAGGTATTACAATTATTTTTGCGTGAGGCTGGCTTTTTAAGTCCATTCATCAAACCTAAAATGTACTTATCAGCAAGCTCGGTTACGTCATCACCTAAAAACGTACCTAACAGATGACCTAGATCGCGGTAAGCTTGGTAATTATGCGCCATTAACAAGTATTTATATTGCGCATGAAACTGGGTTAAGCGATGAACGTTCAATGGCTGTTGTATTAATTTTTGCCAATTTTTAAACGTATACACTCGCATTACAAAGTTTTCACGCAAGTGCATGTCGTTTAAACGGCCATTTTCTTCGCACGGTAATAATGGATTGTGCTTCATTATTTGCTCTGCAAAAAAACCAACACCTTCTGATGTGTTACCAGTGCCCGCTTCGTTGTATATTTTAATGCGCTCCATGCCACAGCTTGGGCTTTTAGCACAAAACACAAAGCCGCTTAACTCTTTCGCTTGTTCGGTAGCTACTTTAATACCGTAAGCAGTAAGTTGTGGGCCAACGTCGCCAGAACCATCAGGGCGACACACTTTTATTGTATCGCCTACTCGCACTTGGCGAATAGTAGGCCTTGGAATAGGTAAACCTACCGCCACCTCTGGGCAAAAGCGCGTATATTCAACATGCTTTGCAAACTCATCCATACAAAAGTTTGAGCGTTTATGGCCTGTGTCAAAACGCACTTTTTCGCCTGCTAGGCATGCACTAATGCCTATTTTAATTGTATCAGCTTGCATAATATCCCTAATAAACTGTTTATATTAGTAAATTAAATTACCAATTGGGTTAAGTAACTTACTCAGCCCTTTATTAAAATGTAGCGCACTACTGACTACTGTAAAGCATAAACAGCCTTCTTTTGTTACCGGTGTGTGCAGATGGCTGCCATCTTGCCAAATAAAATCACCCGGTACGTAGCTACCCTCTTCGTCGCTAAACTCGCCGTTTAGTAACAAAGTAATCTCAAATCCGGTATGAGTATGCTCTGGTATTTCTCCACCCGCAGCAATGTGCAATAAGCTGGTACGTAATGGGCCATCATCGAGGGCAACGCGCGAGCGGGCTAGTTTGCCAACTTGAGTAAATTTGCTGTGCGAAATACGTGTTAAAGCACGCGGCAGTTGATAATTTTGCTGGTTGATTTCAACAGCAATTGGTTCAACTTCGTATACTTCATCAATACTGGTATCGCTGGTTATTAAGTCAAATAAGCTTGAGCTTTCTTGCTCAAAATAACCACTAGTATCATCCTTAGCCTCTGAAGGTAATGCATCGTTAAACACTTCAGCTGCATTATCAGCTTCAAGCTTTGTTACTTTTTCTTGGCATACTGGGCACATATCTACGTGTATAGACACAGCTAAACTTAACGATGCGCTAAGTGATGCACTGCAATATTGTGTCAGTAAAGTATCACTCGGGTGATGTTTAATCATGCTGATCTCCCATTTCATTACGTAATTTTTGCAAGGCTAAACGTAACCGTGATTTTACCGTGCCTACTGGAATATTAAGTTGTTGTGCAAGTTGTTCTTGCGACATATCTTGAAAATAAACACCTCTTACTACTTCCCGCTGAGCTACTGGTAGCTTTTCAAGGTAGCGTTTAATTTGCTTATCTTCTAAATGATCTGTGTATTCGTGATGCGTATTTTGCGATTCGTTCAATAACGGCCAAATATCTTCGCTGATGTTTTCTTCTTTATTGCTTTTCATTTTGCGCAGCATATCAAACGAAGCATTTCGCATTACCGTGTAAACCCAAGTAGTCGCAGCCCCTTTGTCACTATTGTACAAATGTGCTTTACGCCAAACCGATGTTAGTGTTTCTTGCACTAACTCCATTGCTTGAGCTTCAATACCAAATTGCTTGATACCAAAACGTTTAATTTTTGGCGAAAAATATTCAAATAAATAAGCAAATGCTTTTTTATCGCGGCTTTGTGCAACATCAATTAATGCTTGCATCAATTCCTTACTTGGCGTTTCTGGCATGGCAGTGTACTTACCTGTATTAGGTTCACAACGTAGTGATTGTTGTTGACTTACCATAGTAATTTATCCCGTTATTGCTTTAGTACATGTAAATACGGGCAATAATTAAATAAGGATCAAATTAAATTAGGCAAATTCGTTATTAATCACAGTATGGAGGAAACTTAGTAAGTTATCAAAGTTAGTTTCAAACGCAAGTTGCTGTTTTTTCTCAATAGATATAGGTAACAGCTCAAGCCATCGAGCAGCAACCCAAGTAAGCTTGTCAAAATAGGTTTGTTTATATAACGAACTAAGCTCTGGGTTATTAGTGAACACTTCACGCAGCGTATCTTGTAGGCGTTTATGCTCGCCAATATTATTGTTTGCCTCTGTGTACCAATAAGGCGTATTACAGTTCGACATTAAACCGTAGCGCAGTTCTTGCTCGTCTTGAAACACATCGTTTATTTGCACACTTTGAGTAGCACATACATCTATAAGTAGCATGCCATTATCATCTTGATCAAAGTCAATAATGTTCATTAGGCAACCTTGGGCGCTGATATTAAATGGCGTGTCGTGCTCAAAACTACAAAGCACAAATCCAATGTTTTCTTTTAATGCGCTTTTAACCATATTTAAATAGCGAGGTTCAAATATGCGTAAACGCGTATAGCCGTCAGGGAGGATAAATAAGGGTAATGGAAAAATCGCACGTTTCATAAAGTCTACTTGTTTAAAACATTCTGCCTTCATTTACGTGCGCTTTAACTAAGTCGATCAGCTTTTATTAAACCAATGTTAAATATTAAACCACGCTCCCATACTTTTAAGTAATTGCACCGAATAATAAGCGCTGATCATACTTACAACCGGCGCCAGCATTAAAGCAAATAATCCAAATTCACTGCTCATAGGGTTATTCCTTATAATTGACGTATATTATTGCACTGGTTTAACGGTATTTTCGGTTTTAATTTCAGCTTGAATATCGGTAATTAATGGCTCACTTAACCAGCTATTAAGCATAGTTTCGGTATTAAAAGTAAGCGTGTCTTTTATTGAGTTTTCAAGCTCTATGGTGGTTTGCGATATATAGCTGGTAATTGTTTGTGTGAGCATATCAGTTACATCAAGGTCAACTTCGGTTGCGTTTGCTTGCAATGAACCTAATACTAATAAACTTGCCATAGCGATTTTAATTGAATGTTTCATAATGGATTTCCTTGTTTGTGTATTGTTTCGACTCAATTACATACTCAAGGGATGTGCCACACTAAATTAAAAATATAACCCATTGTTTATAAAATACATTTAAATAGTAGTAGCCGAAAATGAAATTCAGTGTTGGTTAATATAACTAATTAATTTAACTTTTCAGCTAAATTTTAGTTAATATAACACGCTTTATTTATGCGCCAATACCGCTGTTTATTTAACCGCCTTTCTACCTAACCTGTAAGCATCTACTATGCTCAAAAACCAAATAACCAACATTAAGTAAATATACTGGTATTGCCCTAATGCTGCACAGTGCGCTGATGGGTGCTTTACTGCAGCCAAAATATCATCAAAGCTAGCACCGCCCCTTGTGTTTACTATGTCATTAGCTATGCATTGCGCCATTGCATACACCTCTTGTAAAGTTAACAGTAGTAAAACCGAAAATACTCCCGCAAAAATAGCGCCTATTAAATGCTTTTTTAACGCAAAGTGCCCAGCACCTGGGTAAATTAAAGCGCTAAGTAATGCTGCTTTAAAGCTTTTTTGCATAATTTCCCTTTAAGTAACAGTTGAGTGTTCAGCCTATTTTGTAGTAAAACATATTGAATTAATGAGCCTTTAAAGCAAGCGAAATTTGCCCTTATGTTTGCTTATAATAATTGAAAGATTCAGCGTACACACGTACACTGAAAACAATTAAAAGTGGTAGGATCAGTTATGTCATCGAATGCGCCCTATTCGCGTAAAGAAGAACAGCTCAATGTAATTAGCCATGCAATAGGTGTGTTATTTGCTTTCTGGGTAATGTGGGATCTGTTTAATCAATCAAGCAGCACCAAAGCCTATATAAGTGCAACGATTTATAGCGCCAGCATCTTTATTTTGTTTTTATCATCTACTTTATATCACGCCAGTGTACAACCTAGGCTCAGAGCATTTTATAAAAAGTGCGACCACTGCGCTATTTATATTCTTATTGCCGGTACTTACACTCCCTTTTTACACCTGTCGTTAACGGGTGTTTGGTCTTGGGCAACCCTCACCTTTATTTGGTCGGTGGCACTTGCTGGCGTAGCGTATAAAGTTTTAGTTCACAATGGTAATAAAAAAGTCTCCCTTGCCACCTACTTACTCATGGGATGGTTTGCACTCGCCATTATTTATCCGCTTTACTTAGTTATTAATGTAAACGCATTATATTGGCTACTCGCCGGCGGCATTTTTTACAGCCTAGGCACAGTATTTTACAGCGCCAAAAACACCCAATTTAGCCACGCCATTTGGCACTTATTTGTTATTGCCGGCTGCGTTTGCCACTATGTGGGCATTAGTCGTTATGTGTATTGAAGGGAAAGCGTCCTCTGATAAAGCCGATAAAATCGTGAATAAGGTTTATTTTATTTATTAAATTGATGCTTAGTTTAGCCAGTTATTTAAGCCAATCGATAATGCAAAACGCCTAGGTTAATTGATACTGCTTTTTTTCGTTGGGTTTCGCTGCGCTCTAACCAACCTACTTAATTTCATATTAAAGCTATTGTTGTGGGGGAGTGTTCAGCAAAAATAAATCTTAAATACACTACACTGCTTACTAATTCTGCTTCCCTTAATTATGGTAAGGAAACCACACTATGGCGTTTGAATACTTTCATTTTATGAGTTTAATTGGCGTGGCTTTTTTTGCTATATCGGGCACCTTATTAGGCCATGAAAAAAACATTGGGGGGTTTGGTGTTGTAGTTGTAGGTTCTGTTACTGCGCTTGGCGGCGGAACACTGCGCGATATATTATTAAATCAGCCGGTGTTTTGGATTGCAGAGCCCGATTATTTATACGCCACTTATGGCGCAATATTCATTGCTGTAGTGTTTATTCGCCATTTACCGCACGTATCTAATTATTACATGCTGCTAGTTGATGTATTAGGCATGGCTATATTTAATATTGTTGGCATTGAAAAGTCGTTAATTGAAGGCACTACCATGATAGTTGCCATTACCATGGGTATGACTACCGGTATATTTGGCGGGTTAATGCGCGATGTAATTTGCAGAGAAATTCCGCTAGTAATGCGCGAAGAGCTGTATTCTACTGCGTGTCTGTCGGGCGGTTTAACTTATGCAGCGTTGTTTTTACTCGGAGTGCCTTATATATGGTGTATTTTAGGCTCCTTGTTTATTACCGTATTTTTACGTTTGGGCGCACTGCATTGGGGTTGGCAGCCAAACATATTTAGAAAAAGAACGGTTAAAAATAAATAACGCTAAAAATTTTCAGTGAAAACAAGGCGAATTAACGCGCCAATAGCTGGCCTATTGCAAGCAAATTCAACGTAGTTAGCGCTAAAAATAGCTGCTTGAGATAGATTTATTATCCAAGGTTCAAGTTATGCTGGGTATTTTAATTGTACTGCCTACTTTAACGGGCTTGGGTAGTTGGCAAAATTGCTGCTCTATTACCTTTAAACGCTCTAGCACCTCACTTGGAAATGGAGATACTCGCCTGGTTGCTAAATCAATATGCAAATCTAAGTGCTCGCCCGCAGCGGCGCGATATCCTTTATTGGTGCAATATATTTCATGAAATGTATGAATACGTTTTTCATCAACGTACAACAGCCAAGACACAACCTCAATTTCATCGCCTTTGCACAACTCCCTTTCAAAAATACAATGGCTCTCTACTAATGCTTTGCTGCAGTTATTTGCATAACGGTATCGCTCACCTAAATCCAGATGTTCGGTAAAATCTATATGCGCATCGTAAATAACTAAACCATAATATTTTGTATTCATATGGCCGTTAAAATCAACCCACTGGGTGGGCACTGTGGCTGAATATTTTTTAAATGGGTAGAGCGACATTTCACTTCCTTTTAGGGTAACGATAAGGCTTAAGTTGCTATTGCTGTATTAACCAAACACTGAAAACTGGCTGTATAATTACATTAAATAGCCGTCCTGTTGGTTGTTATTCGTTAGCGGAAAATTGATTTATATTAAATATTGAGCAGCACCAATTTCAGCATTTAATACTGTAAACCAAGCTAAATCACATAACATCCTCCATTTGTGTTAACATTAATTTCTTATGTGGGCGTTTTTGCTTACATTATTCTTTACTGATGATCGTATCAGCTATTTTTTGCTACTAGTTTTATTAAGCTATTTTATAAAGTTTTTAGTAGCCCTCTAATTATTTACGTGCGTTTTTAACTGCGTAAAATAAATAATAACCGTCACCTTATTACCTCTATTGTAATGACGAGTGACGCGGCGAAGGAGTAAAAATGTTTCAGTTTAGTACCAGCACTATACTGCTGGTTTTATTTGCTTTTTATGGTTTAACCTTTTTATTCACGCTAAGTATTGGCAAAAAACAAGAAAATGCCGATGGCTATATGGTTTCCAACGGATCCGTTGGATTTAGCATGTCTGCAGCGAGTATGACAGCCACATGGATATGGGCAGCATCGTTTTATGCTGCTGCAAGTTCGGGGTACAAATATGGTTTATCGGGGGCAATCCATTACGGTTTTTGGGGCGCACTGATGATTTTATTTATTTACCCCTTTGGTAAGCGCTTTAGAGAGCTTGCGCCAAATGCGCGTACTTTAGCCGAAATTATGCATGCGCGGCATGGCAGTGCTAGCCAAATGATTTTAGCCTCTTCAAACATAGTCGGCAGTATAATTAGTTTAATGGTTAACTTTACTGCAGCCGGTGCGCTAGTAGATATTTTATCACCACTGAACTTTACCGAAGGGGTATTAATTGCAGGCTCTGGCGTGCTTATATACACTTTTTGGTCGGGGTTTCGCTCCTCGGTTTTTACCGATTTTGGCCAGTTAATGGCTATGATGCTCGCCGCTGTGGTTATTATTCCTATGCTATTTTTTGAGCTCGATGGCCCCGACTTATTTACTCAAGGCATGAGTAATTTAACAATAGAACAAGCTGACTTTTTCTCTACTACTGCCATTTTAGAGCAAGGCGCGCCTTTTTTTGTTGCAGTTCTTGCATACGCTATTGGTAATCAAACTATTGCCCAACGCTTATTTGCTGTACGCGAAGACTTAATAAAACCGAGCTTTATTACAGCAACCATAGGTTATGGCTCTATTGTTATAGGCTTAGGTATGCTGGGGTTACTGGCGTTACTAGCCGGCGTGCAACCTATAGACGGTGATTTAAATAACCTCATTCCGCAAATGGCTGCAACCTACCTGTCGCCTATTATGGTGTTAGTATTATTTGTGATGATTATTGGCTCGCTTTCATCCACCGCCGATTCTGACTTGTCAGCCTTATCGGCAATTATAATGACCGACGTATACGGTAAACATTTAAGTAAAAACAATCCTAACCCTAAAAAAATGCTTTGGGTTGGCCGCTTTACCATGGTTGTTGCCACCATGTTAGGCGTTATATTTGCAAGCCTTAAACTCGATATTCTCTCAATGCTAATTTTTGTTGGCGCACTGTGGGGCGCAATTGTGTTTCCGGTTATTTCTAGCTTATATTGGGATAAGGTGACAAATCTGGCGTTTACTACCGCGGTAACCGGCGCGTTTTTACTCTTTATTGTCGCACGCTTTGAGTGGCTGGAATTAACTGGCGCTGTCGCGTTGTTTTTTGAGGTAATAGCAAGCGTAGGCGGCGGTGTTGTTATTGGCTTAATGTGTTTTGGTTTTTTTGGCCGCACTGCGGGGTTAATTTTGGGCGCAATAACAGCCGTAATACTACTGTTTTTTACTTTAGGTTTTTTACGCGACTATATTGTATTGCTAAGCTCACTGACCGCTTACGGTGCCAGCGCTATTATTTGTGTAGTGCTTACCTTAACCAGCAACAAAAGCGCGTTTGATTTTGCTTTAATTAAGCAACGTGTTGTTGAATTTAGTGACAATAAATAAGGAAAAATTATGTCTACAACATTACTTACTATTTATGTATTAATTTGGCCTGTGATTGCCTTTGGTGTATTTGTTATTTTACTTTGCTCACTTATTAAAGATCTTAAAAATGCGAAACAAAAAGGCAAAAACTTAGTGTAAAGCATGCACTTTACACGCAAACTAGGGCAAGCATTTAACTTGCCCTTTTTATTGCGTTAAGCACTTAGTTATAAACACTTTAACGCTAGCACTATTTTAACAGCGCACTCATTGAGCAAGTGGCTAAGTAAACAGCAGGCAGATTAAACTTGTTATATTACTGCCATTGGTACACACGCATATTCACTCGCTCATTTTTAAATGCAATACCTTCTAATAACAGCTTTTGTCGCTGCTCATGATATTTATTACTGCCTATAGGAAACGATATTTTACCTTGGCTGCTTACTACTCTATGCCAAGGTATTGTTGAGTCGTTGGGCATTAGCTTTAATAACCGCCCTACTAAACGCGCATTTTGCGGGTACCCCGCAATAGCGGCTACTTGCCCATAACTTTCAACTTGCCCTTTAGGAATGCTACCAATAACGGTATAAATAAGCGTTTCTTTATCAATTTCCATGTTTTTTCAAATACGCCTGGCTAAGTTGAGTAAACTGCTGCCAAATAGTACGTGCTACTGGCCCATGATGGCTAGAGTGCTGCCTAAAAACGCGAATTTGCGTGCTAAATTCATGCTCGCGATCAGTTATGCTGACTTTTTGTAATAATCCCGATTTAATTTCTTCAGCGCAATGCTCTAAGCTGATCATAGCCCAACCAGCGCCCGATAATAAAAACGATTTTAAGCTCGATATATCGTCAATTTTCATCATTGCTGGGCCTTTAGAATAAGACAACCTATCACTGTCTATACTCAGGCCGCTTTCAAACATGGCTAAACACGGGTACGACTGCAATTCACTGTAACTAAGTGTGTTGGGTATAATATTTTTTGCGCTAACAATACCAATGTCGAGCTTGCCTATGGGCAAGCTTTCTAAATCGCCGGTAGCATGAAACAAGTCAAACCAAGGGCCTATGCCAAGCTCTGCTTGGCCATTATTAACCTGCTCCAACGAAATAAAACGTTTACCACTGGTTAAACTAAACTCAGTGCTATTAAATACTCTAAAAGTATTACTTATGATCTCATTGTAGCTTTGCACATGGCATATTTGTTCATAACAAATTCTAAATTGCGCCTCATTGCCCAGTGCTAGCTCTTTTGCAAGTTGTGCAAGCTCTTCATTGTTATTGAGCAGTTGTTTAGCTTGGCGATGAAAAATCCGCCCTTTTTCGGTTAATTGTAAACGGTATTGCGAACGGTCGAGTAGCGCAAAGCCTATTTTTGTCTCTAAACTTTTAATTGCTAACGTAAGCGCTGGCTGCGTTTTGTGTAGTTTAAGTGCCGCTGCACTTAAGCTTGCGCTTTGTACAATGGCGTCTAATATTTGTAGCTGATTGAGTTTCATAGCATTGCCAATAACAACATAAGTAAAACTTATTGAGTTTTTAAAATTTAATGAATTTTATTTTATATGTTTGCGGAGTATGCTGCACTGACTTTATTTAGCTTTTAATTTTCATGGAGAAAATATGCACCTCTTACGTCTATGTGTAGTAACGACGACTTTACTTGGTTTAATAGCCTGCTCTGAGCCTGAGCCGCAAGTAAAAGAAGAGCCAATACGCCCGGTAAAGTTATTTAATATTGGTCACGATTCGCAAGTTAACATTCGCAGTTTTCCTGCTGAAGTAGTTGCAAATCAAGGCTCTTACCTTGCATTTAGAGTAAGCGGTGAGCTGGTTGAGTTTCCGGTATTAGCGGGTCAGCATGTAAAAAAAGGACAACTATTAGCTAAGTTAGACCCTGAAGATTTTCAGCTGCAATATAATGAGCGTAAAGCCCGCTATGAGCTGGCTAAATCACAATTAGGGCGTATTGAACAACTTTTCGAAAAGCGCATTACCAGCCAATCAGAGCTTGATCAGGCTATTGCTAACAAGCAAGTTGCCGAATCGGCCTTTAAAATTGCACAAACGAATGTGGAATATAGCCAACTTAGAGCGCCGTTTGCGGGTACTGTTGCAAAAGTATTTGTAAAAAACTTTGAAAGTGTACAAACAAAGCAAAATATATTGCGTTTAGAAACCCGCGATTTAATGGATGTTGAAATTCAAGTACCTGAAAGAATTGTGGCGCGCTTTATTAAAGGAACTCAATACCAACCAACGGTTATTTTTGACGGTTATCACGATAAAAAATACACACTCACACTTAAAGAGTGGGACACCCAAGCAGATCCTGCCACATTAACGTATAAAGTTGTGTTTTCGCTACCAGTACCAGAAGATTTTAACTTACTTGCCGGTATGACTGGCCGCGTACTTATCGATTTAAGTAAAGTAACGCAATCACAAACCGCTTACACTATTTTGCCCAACGAGGCGGTGTTTTCTGATCCGCAGCAATCTATTAGTAACAACGCTTATGTATGGTTATATAACGAGCAAACCGGCCAAATACATAAACAAGCAGTAAAAGTGGGCCAATTACACCGCGATGGCATTGAAGTACTCAGTGGGATTACAGAAGGACAGCAAATTGTTTCTGCCGGTGTACATTCACTAAAAGAAGGCATGCAAGTACGCCCATGGAATAAAGAGCGAGGCCTGTAATTATGAGCTTTGCACAACTATCTATAGAGAAAAAAGTTATTAGTTGGATGTTTACCCTACTGCTACTTATTGGCGGTGGTGTTTCTTATTTTGACTTAGGGCAATTAGAAGACCCTGAATTTACGTTAAAAAAAGCCATGGTTATCACCATGTATCCTGGCGCGTCGCCACAGCAAGTAGAGGAAGAAGTTACCTTTCCTATCGAAAATGCGATTCAGCAATTACCTTACGTTGATTACGTTACCTCTATTTCGTCAAATGGTAAGTCGCAAATTACCGTAGAAATGAAAAGTAACTACCGAAAACAAGAGTTAAGACAAATTTGGGATGAAATGCGGCGTAAAATTAACGACCTCAATCCATCTTTGCCCAGTGGTGTATACGCCAGTAAAATTATTGATGACTTTGCTGATGTTTACGGCGTAATGTATTCCGTAACCGGCGATGGCTATTCGTATGACGAGCTTAAAGACTACGTAGACTACCTTAAACGCGAACTTGTATTGGTTAAAGGCGTAAGTAAAGTAACTATTGCAGGAGAGCAACAAGCGCAAGTAATGGTTGAAATTTCTACGCAAAAACTTGCTCAATTAGGCATAGCGCCCAGTCATATTTATCAATTATTACAATCGCAAAATACGGTTTCTAACGCGGGTAAAATTAGGGTCGGCAGTGAGTCTATTCGCTTGCACCCTACTGGCGAGTTTAAAGATGTAAAAGAGTTAGAAACCCTGCTTATTTCTAAATCGGGTGCCACCGAGCTAATTTATTTAGGTGATGTAGCTAAGGTATACCGCGAGTACGCCGAAGTGCCCAGCAATATTATTCGTTACAACCAACAGCAAGCATTGTTAATTGGCGTATCGTTTATGTCGGGCGTTAATGTGGTTGATATAGGTAACGACATTGACGCACACCTTGCGTCATTAGAGTACCAGCGCCCACACGGAATTAAAATTAATGCCGTTTATAATCAACCAAACGAAGTAGAAAAATCGGTAAACGGCTTTATTGTTAGCCTAGTTGAAGCGATTGCCATTGTAATTATAGTGCTATTGCTGTTTATGGGGGTTAAAAGCGGGCTGTTAATTGGTGGTATTTTACTGCTTACCGTTTTAGGTACTTTTATTTTTATGAAGTTATTTGCTATTGATTTGCAAAGAATTTCGTTAGGTGCGCTAATAATCGCACTTGGTATGCTTGTTGATAATGCCATTGTTGTTACCGAAGGCATTTTGATTAACCTCAAACGTGGGCAAACTAAACTAAGAGCCTCTATTAATATTGTTGAACAAACTAAGTGGCCATTACTTGGGGCAACTGTGATTGCTATTACTGCATTTGCGCCGATCGGTTTAAGCTCCGATGCCAGCGGTGAGTTTGCCGGTAGTTTATTTTGGGTATTGCTAATCTCCCTTTTATTAAGCTGGATCACTGCCATTACCCTCACACCATTTTTTGCCAATTTAATGTTTAAAGAAACGCAATTAAACGCTGATGGCGAGCAAGAGTATGACGACCCATATCAAGGTTTTATATTTACCAGTTACAAAGCCAGTTTAAACCTTGCTATGCGCTTTAGAAAAAGTACCTTAGTTTTAATGTTAGTACTGCTGTGCAGTGCTGTTGTTGGTTTTGGCGCTGTAAAACAATCATTTTTTCCGGCATCTAATACGCCAATGTTTTATGTAGATTATTGGCAAGAACAAGGCGCTGATATTCGCTCAACGCTTGAGGGGATTAAAAAGTTAGAAGCGTTTTTACAGCAAAACCCATTGGTTACTGAAATAACCAGTACTGTTGGCCAAGGTGCTCCGCGCTTTATGCTTACTTATGCACCTGAAAAGTCATACCCTGCGTACGGGCAATTGATTATTCGTGTAACTGACCGCGAAGCGGTTGCTACTGTTATGCAAAAAGTACGAGATTTCGCACAGCACAATCCGGTTGCCGCACAGCTTAAAGTTAAACCTATGGAAATAGGCCCTTCAACAGATGCAAAAATAGAAGCGCGTTTTTCTGGCCCAGATCCAGTTGTACTTAGAAAACTATCTGCTCAAGCCAAACATATCATAGCGCAAGATACAGGTTCGCATAATATTCGTGATGATTGGCGGGCACGTACCAAAATGATCCGCCCACAGTTTAACGAACAAAAAGCGCGTCGTTTAGGTATTAGTAAATCAGACCTTGATCAAGTATTGCTTACTAACTTGTCGGGTAAGCAAGTAGGTGTATATCGTGATGGCACCCAATTACTGCCTATTATTGCGCGCTCTCCTGCTAACGAGCGCTTAAACGTAGAAAGTGTACACGACCTACAAATTTTCAGCCCAGTATTGGGGGTGTTTATTCCGGTTACTCAAGTTGTTGATGAGTTTGTAGTTGAATGGGAAGACAGCTTGATTATGCGCCGCGATCGTAAGCGCACTATTACCGTTATGGCTGACCATGATGTACTAAGTGACGAAACGCCGGCTAAACTATTTGCACGCATTCGCACCGATATCGAAAACATTGAGCTGCCACGCGGTTACGAAATGCAATGGGGTGGCGAATACGAGTCATCGAGTAAAGCTAAAAAAGCTATCTTTGGCTCATTGCCGATTGGTTACTTAGCTATGTTTGCAATTACAGTATTGCTGTTTAACTCTGTTAAGCAGCCTTTAGTTATTTGGGCTACTGTACCACTGGCAATTATTGGGGTAAGCGCTGGGCTATTGGTCATGAATGCGCCGTTTAGCTTTATGGCATTATTAGGATTACTAAGCTTAAGCGGTATGTTAATAAAAAATGGCATAGTATTAGTGGATCAAATAAATCTTGAGTTATCTGAAGGTAAAGCGCCATACCAGGCGGTATTTGATTCAGGAGTAAGCCGTGTACGCCCTGTTGCTATGGCAGCAATAACCACTATATTGGGGATGATCCCACTATTATTTGATGTGTTTTTTCAATCAATGGCGGTTACTATTATGTTTGGCTTAGGTTTTGCTACCATATTAACTTTAATTGTAGTGCCTGTGCTTTATACCATTATATATAAAATTGAATATCAGCCTCTTAAAACTCAAATTCAAGAGAAAAAATAAACTCTTTTTAAATTAATAAACGCAGCTAAGGCTGCGTTTATTTTATATTGCACTCTAAACCTGCCTTATAAACTGCCTACCCCTAGTAATAAAGTACCATTATGATTATACCGCTCAAATAACGTCGTTTTTCTTATATTTTATATACATACAAACATTTTAAATATCTGGTATTTTGTTTTAATAATGCTAATGTAACCTAGAGGTTAATCATTTTAAGGACTTGAGAAAATAATGAGACTATCCCTAACTCAATCAGCAGCAAGTATATTGTATTTAGGTTTTATCCAATTTTTTCTTGTTGTTTCTTTTTTGGGTGCCTTAGAAAGTATTGTTGTTACGCAAAGCTTAATGCCGGTTATTTCTCTGCAACTTTCTTTGACTGCGTTAGGGTTAGCTATTTTATTAGCTTTTTTACCTAAGGTTTTACCTACAAAAAAAATTAAATACCTCATACCTATATTACTCATTATCGGCGCTATATTGTTTGTTAACTTTGAGCTAAGTTTGTGGCGACACAATAGTTGTAGCTGGTTTTGCAATAGCCATAACCCTTTTATCTCATCTTTTAGTGCTGTAATGGTATTTGTGTTTTTTTTAGCTTTAATTATAAAAATCAAAAATCCTATCACTACCGTTAAAGGTTCAATGACCGCTAAAGTAATTACGTTTTTTGCTATTTTTATTGGCATAACACTTTGGCATGTTACCGCGGTTAAAACGGTAACTAGCGTAGCTGCAGATGCACAAAATAAAATTAAGTTTGTTGAAACTATACTCAATAAAAACCTTGAAAGTCATATCACATCACTTACTCGCATAAAAACACGCTTAGAAGCAGTGAATGCCGACGATTTTAGAAAAATGGCTAATATAGACTTAAAAATTTATACCCAAGATTTTGAAATTATTAGCAGTATGCTTCTTCTCGATGAAAATTTGAATTACATAAGCGGTACAACGTATTCTAAGCAATTTGATAATGACGGATTAATTGCAACCAGTCCTATTACTAACTGGTTAAAAGCCGCTAAAAATGAAGTTAGATTTGCGGCTAACTCTGCAACATTAGACACAGATACGCCCATAATTATGTTCTCAATTCCAATAACGGCAAGCAATGGTAGAAAATACCAAGTGCTGGCCCTGTTAAATTTAAACTTGTTAATTGAAAGCAGATACATAGATTATCTCAGCTCATTTGATACTTTTATTGAGTTAACACCTAAAATTTATTTCGCAATCGACAAAAACCAAAAAAATGTTCAAGATTTAAATAGCTTATTAAGCCGTTATAGTAAGCACTATATAGTTAACGAAATTGTTGTAAGAGGATTAATTAAGCACAACGTTTATAGCTTTATTAAAGACTATTCAAAACTTAGGGAAGCTGCACAAATTGAGCAAATGATAATATGGCTTACTTTTGCGTTTATTTATATTTTGATATTAGCCAATGATTCTACTTTTTTGCTGAGGCAACAGTCTGTTGTGTTACATAAAATGGCTAAATACGACGAGTTAACCGGCCTGCTACGCCGTGATGCATTAAATGCAGAAATAGAGGCTAAGCAAGTTAACTGTGTAGATGTTAATTGCGCGATGGTGTTTTTTAATTTAGATGGCTTTAGCGCAGTAAACAATAGTTTGGGCCATAAATTAGGTGACATGGTTTTGCAATTAGTCGCTAAAAGGCTTAAGAAAAATGCTGTTGGGGCGGGCGCCATAGCGCGTTTTGGCAATGATGAGTTTGTATTGCATTACTGTAATATATCTAAGCAGCAATTATCGCAGGAAATTACACTTATAATAAAATCGCTAGCCGATATATATAACTTAGGTGAGGTTGATATCCACCTTACAGTGAGTGTTGGCATAGCTATGTCTGATGGAGAGGTTATTAGCCCTACATTACTACTGCAACAAGCTGATATAGCAATGGATAACGCTAAAGCTTTAGGCGGCAATCAATTTTGTTTTTACCATAAGCTTATGGATGAGAGCCATAATTTTATGGTTACAATTAGAAGTGGGCTACAAAAAGCGATTAAAAATGGGGAATTAGAGGTTTATTATCAACCCATTTATAACTTAACTACTCAGTGTATTGTTGCTGTAGAAGCTTTAGTTCGCTGGAAAAATAATGGCAGTTATATCTCTCCTGCTGTTTTTATTCCTATTGCTGAACAAACAGGGCAAATATTACAAGTGGGCGAACAAGTGCTTACTCAAGTACTAAACGATATGAGTAGCATAGCTGAATTACAAAACATTTGTGTTGCAGTTAACTTTTCACCCCAACAAATACAACAGCGAAACTTTACCGAAAAGCTTTATAAGTTAACGTCTGAAAAAAACATACAACCTAAGTTACTCACCATCGAAGTGACTGAAATGATTATGTCAGAAAAAGGCGCTATTGAAGAAGTGCTTAAAGCGTTAATGAATAAAGGCTTTAATGTTGCAATTGATGACTTTGGAACGGGTTACTCTAGTTTGTCTTATTTATCGCGTCAGCCGGCAAATATAATAAAAATAGATCGTGAATTTACCATTGGCGCCGAATTAGCTGGGCAAAAAAGAGCATTGCTAGAAGGCATTATTAATATTTGTACACAGTTAAATAAAACAGTGGTAGTAGAGGGTGTAGAAAGCCCTGAGCTGATCGGTTATTTATCTAAGTTCAATAATATTCGAATACAAGGCTTTTATTACTGTAAACCTATGCCTTTGGATAAACTTATAGAATATATACAGAGTAATAAATAGCGATTTTGATAATAAATTATTAAAATCGCAGGTTAATTAAGTTGTTGTACTGTACCTAATATTATATCGCTTTATTTTTTAAGGCTCAATATTCCTTTTGAGTCGGATGATTTATTTGCTTTTATACTTTTAGGTTTACCAACATAAGTGGTTGAGCGCTTTTGATAAGGCGTTTTACTACGCTCTTTTTTACGTTCTTCAGTGCGCTCACCTTGATTAAAACGTTTAGGGTTTTCGCCCTGAAAATCACGTTTTTTATCACTTGTTTTTTGCGGCTTAGCAACAGCTTGCGGGCTTTGTTGCTGTAAAGCGTTTGCTTCATCGTATACTGAATGCTCTTGGGTTTTTCCTGAATCAGAGATAGAGTTGTTTATAATCGCCATTTCTTGTTCAGTTAAGTGACGCCATTGCCCTACTTTTAAACCTTTAAGCGTCACATTCATAATACGTACGCGTTTGAGTGTGACCACTTCGTAACCTAAATATTCACACATTCTACGTATTTGACGATTTAACCCTTGGGTTAGAATAATAGTAAACTGCTGCGCCCCGGTTTGGGTTACTTTACATTTTTTAGTAATGGTATCTAGTATGGGTACACCATTACCCATTTTAGTTACAAACTGACGATTTATTGGTTTATCTACAGTAACTACATATTCTTTTTCGTGATTATTGCCAGCACGCAAAATTTTATTAACAATGTCGCCTTCGTTAGTTAAAAATATTAGCCCTTCAGATGGGCGATCTAAGCGCCCTATTGGAAAAATCCTATCGGGGTAATTAACGGCTTTAACAATATTACTTTGAATTTTTCGCTCTGTAGTACAGGTAATACCAACGGGTTTGTTATAGGCAATATAAACGCGTTTAGGTATTGCTTTAAGTGTTTTGCCATCTACCAATACAACATCAGTAGATGAAACTTTTACACCCATTTCGGGGCGAATACCATTAACAGTAACACGACCGTCTTCAATATATTTATCAGCCTCGCGTCGCGAACAAAAGCCAGTATCGCTAATAAATTTATTTAATCGTTTTAAGTCTGTCATGGAAGCAATTCACCTTAATTTTAAAGGCTGCTAGTTTAAACCACCCACAATAATTTTTCGCCCTTAATTTAACCTTTGTAGCCGTTTAAGCAGTGATTTTTGCGTAGGTTAATTTTCGCCATATGTATTCTAAAGGGCCTTGTTGAAAATAGCGGCTATAAATGGCAGTAATAATAAGCTGAATAACGATTAGTAAGGTAGCAACTAAACAATAGTCAATACGATTAAAACTGAGCGCCCACTGCTTAAAAAACACTTTAAACAACACAAGTTGCATTAACGTTTGGCTTATATATAAACTAAATGCTAAACGCCCTACTTGTTGAATTAATTTTCCTGTGTTGGCATTGTTACTACACAACTTAACTGCAATGTGAATATAAATAACCGCCATACATAATGCTGCCACACTGTTAATTAATTCTTGCAGCGCATAAAATACACCACTGCTATATTGCTCTGTAGTTAGCCGTAAACTGGTAAATAGTAGCGCACTACTAATTACTAAAATGAGTTGCTTTGCCGATAAGCCACTAGCAAACACCTGTTGCTTATACAGATATATACCTAATAACATTAGCGCTGTCGTTACCCACATGGTAAGTATAGGCACCATAAACACCATTAAGGCGTTCATAGTTATGTTAGATAACAAGTGATCGCCATATGATTGAAAGTATTGGCTATACAAAGCATTAAACTCTGGCGAATCTCGGTATATTAATGTCTCTGGTACGCTATACATAACTAAAGCGGTTGCCAAACCCGAGAGTAGAATAAACCCATAGGCGTGCTTTAAAAGTTGCTCATTGGTACTGCTTAAGTACCTTATAGCAAGCAACCCCGACACCCCATACAAAAACAAAATATCGCCGGCCCAAAGTAAAAAACCATGTAATAAACCAAAAACTAGTAACCAATATAGGCGGCTTTTAAGTGGTAAAACCAAGTTATAGCGTTGCCATTGTATGTATAAAGCCGCCCCAAACAGTATGCTAAATATGCTCCTAAAACGCCCCTCTATAAATATTAGGTTTAATGTTTGAATCAGGCTATCGCTGCTTGGTGGGGTTGTTAGGGGCGTATAACCGAGTTCGAATACTCCAAAGGTGTATATATTCATAAACACCAAGCCAAGTACGGCAATACCACGAATGAAGTCTAAATTATAATTACGCATTATCTATTCCATTACGTGATATTTTTATAGCTATCGGCCCAGTCTACCGCTTGTTTATAAATGTTAGGTAGTAATTTACTATCTATATTTATTAATAAAACGGCCTGCTCTAATGCCCACCAGCTTCCTGATTCATATGCTTTTACGGTTTCAAGAATATAATGTAAGGTGTTTTTTTCACCCTGTAACGCTGCTTTAATGTCATCTGGAAATGGTAGTTTATTAACTAATAAACTCATAGGTTGATCTAATATGGCATCGAGTAACGAAAACAGCCCGGTTAAAAAGGCTTCACCTTTTTGCTGTTTACTTATTTGCGCGGCAATTAGCTCACAAAAGCGAGCACGGACTACGCACATTTTCATTAATTCGGCAGGCTTAGACTTAACTGTATAAGCAGTAACGATCAAACTTACAAACTTTTTTAACCGTTCCTGACCTAAGTATACTAATGCTTGTTTAAGGGAAGATATTTGGCTTTTAATAGGAAACACACCACTATTAATTAAGCGCAATAGTTTGTATGCCAGCGCAGCATCAAGCTCAAATAACCCAGAAATTACAGTTATATCTGGATTAGGTTTCATAACTTCTGCATAAATTGCAATTACCAGCGCGTAATTATAGTCTATGTCGTTTTGTTTAAGCATGGTTGGCTTTGCAAAAAAATAACCTTGAAAGTAATCGAAGCCCATTTTAAAGGCAAGCTCAAACTCCTCGGGCGTTTCTATTTTTTCAGCAAGTATTTTTATTCTTTTATGTTTTTTTAGTTTTTTAACAACCTGGGCAATTTCAGGTAATGGGGTTTGGCGTATATCAAACTTAATCAGATTTACCAGCTTTAAAAAACGCTCCCACTGTGGGGTGTACACAAAATCATCTAACGCTAATTTATAATTACTATGAAATAAATCACGGCATAACTCATAATTATCGTCTGTGGGCTCTATGGTTTCGAGTAACTCAATCACCACATCTTTACAGGGTAAAAATGCACATAAATCGAGTTTTAACGACTCTGGTCCTATATTAATCAGCGCTTTTTTACCTGACGTTATATGGCGGGTTCCTAAGTTAAGCTGATTTTCCATGATCAACCTTGCCGTTGCTTGGCCATCAGATATTTCTGGAAAATAGTTTTTATCACTATCACGAAATAATAGCTCATAAGCAACCACATTCTGGCGACGATTTAATATTGCTTGCCTTGCAACAAATACAGACACATTACCTACTTCTTAGTTTTTATATAGTACTTAGCTATTAATAGCCTAATCAGCAATAATTGTCACTTTTCTTCGACAAAATCATGTTAATTAACCTATTTGGTTTAAAATATATGCAATTTTAAGCAACTGTTAATAAACGCTACGAGATAAGTCTTTAGTTCTCTTCTACCATCAGCGATAATAACGATATATTAATTAACATTCTGAAATATATTAATTTGATGTTGAAAAAAAGTATTCTACTTTCTATTGCTGCTCTGTTTATTTCTAGTGCCATATACTTAGGCTCTGCTATTTATACCTTGTATAGCAAAAAAATGATTTCTGTTGACCCTAGACTCAAAGAAGTATCTGGTATTGAGTATGATAAGCATAAACGCTTATGGGCTATTAACGACAGCGGCGACGAACCTAAACTTTACCGACTCAATGATGATGGCTCAATTGCTAAAGAAATATTAGTGACTAACGCTGAAAATATAGATTGGGAAGATATGACCCAAAATAAATTTGGTCACTTTTTTTTAGGTGATTTTGGTAATAACACCAATGAGCGCCGCTGGCTTACTATTTATAAAATAGAAAACCCCATTGATATTAAAACCGATACCACCGAAGCTGAAATAATTAAGTTTACCTACCCCGAGTTAGACGGTACACCGGTTGCTCCAGATAACCGCAATTATGACTTAGAGGCGTTTGTAGCATTAGGTAGGCACTTATATTTATTTACCAAAAATCGTACCGAACCCTTTGATGGTATTACAAATGTATATAAAGTGGGTGATCATGCGGCTAATTTTAACGCTGAACTAATCGACTCATTTAAAACCTGCACCACCATGGAAAAGCTCTGCTGGATAACCTCTGCTGCACTGAGTCCTGATCGGAAAAAACTGGTGTTATTAGACTCAACTAGCCTTTGGTTATTTGAGAATTTTAAAGGAGATAAGTTTTTCTCGGGTGACGTGTCGCGAATAGACCTAGGCATTGTTACCCAAAAAGAAGCTGTCACTTTTTATGACGACAACACTATAGTCTTTACCGATGAAGAGTTTAAAGGTATTGGCGGTAATGCTTACGTTATAAAACTCGACGAAGCCAAGAAGCAAATAATTAGAAAAGCACCTTTAAAACCATAATAACTAATGGTGCTTAATGCATTACTTTAAAGTGCTGAGCTTAGTTAGCTCAGCAAAATAAATATCAATAAAGCAGGCTCTAGCCTTCTTCTTCTACCAGCGACTCTAGTAGGTCGTGTATTTCTGCTTTAAGCTCTTTATCAGAAATTTTATTAGCGCTGACTTTAGCATCTTGAAGGTTTTTAATTGCAGCCTCTTTTTGGCCTAATTCTAACTGCAAAGTTGCCATAGAAAATGCAACCGACGACATATGATCTTTAGAGTTAATGGCTATCGATTTTTTTAATGCTTTTTCGTAGCCTTCAATTGCTTCTTCTAATTCTTCGGTAAAATCAGCCAGCGTTTCCCATTGTACAGGGTGATCTTTGCTGGTGTTTTCGTTTTCAATACAAATTGCTTTAAGCTGCGCGTAAAGTGACTCGAATTTTTTTGTATCGTTTTTATTTGCAGCCGCCATTAGCTCTTCAGCTAAATCGTGTACTGCTTTGTATACTTTGGTGTTCATCATTGCTAATTACCTTTTGCGGCCACTAAATAGTGGGTAAATTAATCATTATCTCTTTAATAAACTTATTTTAGCAAATTAAGGAATATAAGCTGCAATGAAGTGCACTTTATCAAGATTAATACCATTGATTAAGAGAGCTATTTAAATGACGATAAGGTCACTAAATTATTAGTGACAAGTTTAACGCATTTACCCGAGCAAAAGATAAGTAATTAAAATATTACAAACTTACGCAGTCAATAAACTTTTCTGCGACTAAGCTAACCGGTGTTTTTTTATCGTAAAATGCTGCGTTATGCGCCGTTAAAAACTGTGCGCATTTTGCTTTTGATTGATGAAACTTAAGTTTACAAGAGTCAACCGTTTTCCCTAAAACCTGCTGATAAACTGCATCATCACACATTGAAAGTGCAAATTGTGAAGCCCCAGTAATAATCTCATCTATGCTCACTGAGTCTGAGGCAGAATCTGAGCCTAGCTTATAAAATAAATCGCTATATTCTTTAACTTCAATAGTTTTGTTTGTATTAAAAATGGCGGCATGAACACTAAGGTAATAGCCACTCGCTATAATTAGTAAAACAATGGTGCTTATAATAACTTTCACAATTTGTCCTTATTAGATCAGCAAGTTGCTGACTCCTTGGCAGAGCGGCTAATGAAATAAACTACCCAATGTACTGTAAATTGATTGCTATTAATTGAATTAAAAAGGGAGAGTAATATTCAACTTTCCTAAGTTTATTTAAACAGTCCTTGTTTACAAAGTACAAGCTAATAGTATGCACTTTCATGACATTAGAGCTTGTACTCTATGCAATAACTTTATTATAAATTGCTTGCTATATCAATGCGTAATCGCCACCTGTTTACATTTTTATACAACAAACCTAGCGTTTAAATTTGGTTTCTAAAATAACAGATGAAGTAGTGCGTTCTACACCATCTAAGTTGCCAATATCATCGAGTAAGTGGCTAAGTTGTTCTAAGTTTTGTGCTTGCACAACTGCAATTAAGTCAAACTCGCCACTAATAGCATAAAGCTGCGATATAGCATTAATTTGCTTTAACTCTAAGTTAGTTTTAGTCGTCAGTTTTTGCCTTACTTTAATAGACACATGGGCGGCTACCATACTATTTAAAAAGTCATCACCGTAATCAACGCTGTAACCTTTAATTACGCCACTTTCCTCTAGCTTTAACATGCGGCTTTGTACCGTTGAGCGCGATAAATTAAGGTGCCTAGCTAAATCTGAAATACTCGCTCTGGCATTGGTTTTTAAAATAGATAATAGCTTTTCGTCTTGTGGAGTTATCATAATGCACAAACCCTTCGTTAATTTGACTTTTATTCTAATCATTTTTCACAATATAGCACTGCAAATTTCATTCGCAACCTTCGATAATGACACTTATAACAAAAAACACAGTGTTTACTGAAGAATACAGGCTAAGTTCTTCTTTGTTTTAGCAACACTTTTTAAGTAGCCACATAATTTAGGTGTAAAAATGCAAGTAACTAGAGACTTATTTAACGATGTAATGGTACCAAACTACAATCCTTCAGCAGTTATTCCGGTGCGCGGCGTAGGTTCTCGTGTATGGGATCAAGATAATAACGAGTTTATTGATTTTGCCGGCGGGATCGCGGTTAACTGTTTAGGCCATTGTCATCCGGCTTTAGTTAGTGCACTAAAAGAGCAAGGTGAAAAAATTTGGCACTTATCAAACGTAATGACCAACGAGCCTGCTTTGCGTTTAGCTAAAAAAATGGTTGATGCTACATTTGCTGAGAAAGTGTACTTTGCCAACTCAGGTGCCGAAGCGAATGAAGCAGCGCTAAAATTAGCGCGTCGTTTTGCTCTTGACGTACACGGCGCTGAAAAAACGCAAATTATTGCTTTTAATAAAGGCTTCCACGGTCGTACCTTTTTTACCGTAACGGTTGGTGGTCAAGCAGCTTATTCAGATGGTTTTGGCCCTAAGCCTGCCGATATTGTGCATTGCGATTTTAACGACATTAGCGCGTTTGAAGCGCTTATTAGCGATAAAACCTGTGCGGTAATGATGGAGCCACTACAAGGTGAAGGCGGTATTATTTCACCTACTGACGATTTTGCACATAAAGTACGCGAGCTATGTACTAAGCACAACGCGCTACTTATTTTTGATGAAGTGCAAACGGGTGTAGGCCGTACTGGCGATTTATACGCGTATCAGGGCTTAAACGTAGTACCTGATATTTTAACTACAGCAAAAGCGTTAGGTGGCGGTTTTCCTATTGGTGCCATGATCACCACCACGGCAATCGCAGCGCATTTAAAAGTAGGCACACATGGCTCTACATACGGTGGAAATCCATTAGCCTGCGCCGTAGCCGAAGCAGCTTTTGATACAGTAAATACCCCTGAAGTACTTAGCGGCGTAAAAGAGCGCGAACAGCTGTTTCGTGATGGCTTAAATGCGATTAACGAAAAATATAATGTATTTAGTGAAATTCGCGGTAAAGGTTTATTAATTGGTGCAGCACTAAACGACAAGTTTGCTGGGCGTGCGCGCGACTTTTTAATAGCCAGTGCTAACAATGGTTTAATGAACTTAGTAGCGGGTGCGGATGTTATTCGCTTTACTCCATCTTTAGTTATTCCGCTAGAAGATATTAAAGAAGGCCTAGAGCGCTTTGATAAAGCCGTAAGCGATGTAGTTAACGGTTAATAATAGTAAACCAGCACGCCTTTGGGCGTGCTATTGGAGCAAGTAATTAATGCAAGTATTACGTCCTATTACAGCCAACGACTTTGATGCGCTTAAGCAAATAGCAATAGAGTCTGGGCATGGGTTTACCTCTTTGCCCGTGGATGACACCCAGCTAAAAGAAAAAATTGACCGCGCTGAAAAAAGCTTTGCTAAAAACATTAATAAACCATTGGACGAGAGCTATTTATTTGTTTTAGAAGACAGTGAAACAGGTAAAGTGATTGGCACAACCGCAATAGAAGCCGCTGTAGGCTTAACTGTGCCGCTATATCATTATCATTTAGGTAAAACAGTGCATCACTCGCCTACACTAAATGTATATAATACAGTTGATATTTTGAGCATGTGTAACGACTACACGGGTTGCTCTGAAATATGCACTTTATTTTTACGTGAAGACAGCCGTACAGGCTTAACTGGACGCTTTTTATCGCGCTCGCGCTTTTTGTTTATGGCGCAGCACAGCGAACGCTTTGCCGATACCGTCATTGCCGAGATGCGCGGTGTAAGCGACGAGCATGGCCACTCACCATTTTGGCAATGGCTACAAGAGCACTTTTTTAGTATTGAGTTTCCACAAGCTGATCATTTAGTCGGTTTAGGCGACAAGGTGTTTATTAGCGAGCTCATGCCTAAGTACCCTATTTACGTAAATTTACTGAGTAAAAAAGCCCAAGCTGTGATCGGTCATGTTCATGAAAAAACCAAACCCGCGCTTAAACTCCTCGAAAAAGAAGGTTTTGAGCATCGCGGCTATGTTGACTTATTTGATGCCGGCCCCACTGTAGAAGCTAAGCTAGGTAATATTCGCAGTATTCGCGAGTCTCAAGTGTGCCCTATTACCATAGGTGAACTTGAGCACATAACACAAAACAGTTCCGACACGCTCGCTATTTGTAATCATGGTGTGAGTGACTTTAGAGCTACATTTACTAAACACGCGCATTATAATCATGCAAAGCATACGTTAATCATTAGCCAAGCAGTGGCTGATGCACTTAAGTTAAGCCAAGGAGATGCAGCACGATTCTTTCGTCTGTAAATATATATGAATACACAACTTATAAATAACCAATGGCAAGCAGGCCAAGGCCCCGCGTTTGCCTCAATTAATCCAAGCAATGGCGAAACAATTTGGCAAGGTAATGGCGCCAGTGCTGAGCAAGTAAATAGCGCAATAAAAGCAGCAAGAGCAGCGCAGTTACAATGGGCCGATACCCCGCTTGAGCAGCGCATTACTATACTAGAAAACTTTGCTGCACAACTAAAAGAACACAGCGAAGAGTTTGCCGTTATTATTGCCCAAGAAACCGGGAAACCTTTATGGGAAACCCGTACTGAAGTAGGTGCGATGACAGGTAAAGTCGCTATTTCGGTAAAAGCATATAATGAGCGCACCGGCACCACAGAAAACCCAATGCCTGGTGCTAAAGCATTTATTAGGCATAAACCGCACGGTGTAGTGGCTATTTTTGGCCCTTATAACTTCCCGGGGCACTTGCCTAACGGGCATATTGTGCCAGCTATTTTAGCGGGTAACACTGTGGTATTTAAACCCTCTGAGCTTACTCCTCATGTAGCACAATTTACTTTATCGCTGTGGTTAAAAGCAGGTTTACCTGCTGGTGTAATTAACCTAGTACAAGGCGAAATTGAAACAGGTAAGGCATTGGCGGCTCACCAAGACATAGATGGCTTATTTTTTACCGGTAGTTCTAATACGGGTCATTTATTACATAAACAGTTTGCTGGCCATCCGGGTAAAATTTTAGCGCTTGAAATGGGCGGCAATAACCCGCTTATAATTAAAGACGTAAACGATATTAGCGCCGCAGTACACGACATTATTCAATCAGGCTTTATTACCTCAGGCCAACGCTGTACGTGTGCACGCCGTGTATTTATTGAAAAGTCGAGTAATGGCGATGCCATTTTAGCTAAGCTTATTAGCGCCACTAACAATATTGTAGTTGATGACAGCTTTGCAACAGAACAGCCATTTATGGGTGCTATGATCAGCGAAAAAGCAGCATTAGGTATGGTGGCTGCGCAAAATGAACTTGTCGCAAAAGGCGCTGAGGTTTTAGTTGAACTTAAGCAATTAAAACCAGGCACTGGTTTTGTCAGTCCAGGTATTATTGATGTAACTAATGTTAGCGATATGCCAGATGAAGAGCATTTTGGGCCATTAATAAAAGTATACCGTTACAGCGATTTTGACAGCGCCATTAATGAGGCAAATAACACCAGCTTTGGTTTATCTGCCGGCTTACTAGCCGATAGCGAACACGATTATAGCCATTTTTTAAAGCGTATTCGTGCTGGCATTGTTAACTGGAATCGCCCCATTACCGGTGCGTCTAGCGCTGCACCATTTGGTGGCATTGGCGCAAGTGGTAATCACAGAGCAAGCGCCTATTACGCTGCCGATTATTGCGCCTACCCGGTAGCTTCTGTTGAATCAGACAAAGTAACCTTACCGCAAACCCTCGCGCCGGGCTTAATAATTGAATAAATACAACTTAACTAACGTTAGGTATATAACAAAATTTAAGGATTTAAAATGCATACTGATGTAAATACATTATTTGATAACCTATGGCAAAACTACTTAAACGTAACGCCATCGGCAGACAAAATTCATGATCTATTAGGTTCAACGCAAAAAGATGACATTATTAACGATCATATTGCTCTGCGTACCTTTAACATTGAAAAAGTGGGCTTAGAAAAGCTGGCAGCACACTTTTTAGCTTTAGGTTATAAAGAATGCGGTGAGTATCACTTTGAAGCTAAAAAACTATACGCAAAGCACTACGAGCATAGCGATTTAACACAGCCAAAAGTATTTATTTCTGAGTTGTTGGTCGATAAATGCTCTCCTGAGTTACAAGCAATTGTAAATGTTATGGTAAGCCAAATTGACGAAAGCGCAGTGACTGCCGATAACTTTTTATACTCAGGCACGCACTGGCAAGTAAGCACAGACACTTATAAACAACTTCTTGCCGAGAGCGAATATGCAGCGTGGATGTCGGCATGGGGTTATCGAGCTAATCACTTTACGGTAAATATTAATACCCTTGATAAGTTTGATAATATTGAAGATGTTAACCAAGCACTAAAAGATGCAGGCTTTACACTTAACAGCTCAGGCGGCGAAGTAAAAGGCTCGCCAGAGGTATTACTTGAGCAATCGTCAACCCTTGCTGATGAGTACTCAGTGAGCTTTAGCGATGGTGAAATGAGCATTCCTAGCTGTTTTTATGAGTTTGCTATTCGCTATCCTAAAGCCGATGGCGAGCTTTACACCGGGTTTGTAGCAGCCTCTGCAGATAAAATTTTTGAAAGTACCAATGCGCGCTAACTAGCCTGTATTTAGTTACTTTTAAAAAGCCCGTAAAGGGCTTTTTTTATGCCTATTTAACCGGAGCTCTGGTAAAGAGGTTTACTAACGTAATGGCGCTTCGATTAATTTTACTTATCGATAAGATGATTTAAATTAACAACCCAAACTACTGTTTTATATTAACTTAAATTAATTCCACGTTATTTAAAATTAACTATTGCACCAATTAAAAACACGTTTTATTATTTCGCTGCTTCTTGATTATAATCAATCTGAGTAGATTACAAACCTAGTTTGTAGCAAGGCAAATCAGCAACTATACAGCCAAGTTTTACCTGGCTAATTACTAGCAAACTTTCCTCAACTATAGTTACGTTGGCTTGTAACTATATACTTAAACGCAGTTGCTCATTCCAACTGCGTTTTTTTTGCTTTAAGGGAGACAAGCTCTCTGTGGTTATTATAAAAACAGCGGCTTATAATCGTTTTCTAATTGTTCAAACGACAAGTCACCAATAAAGCGCCCAAAACTGAGCCAAGTTGCTAAACCGCGTAAGTCTTTAAAGTGTGGCGGTACAAACTTAGGCGATTCGATTACTCCTAAACTATGCAGTTGCGTAATCAGCCTAAAGTCATCAATCGATATTTTTCCCACCAATAATAAAGGCAGTTGATCAATTCGGCCCAGTTGTATGGCAACCCGAATCAAGTTGTACACCAAAACAAAGCCTTTAATATAGGCAATGTCTTTAGTAAACGGTAAACCTGTGGGTGTGCTGCCCCTAAATACACGCTGAGCTAGGGTATAGCTTTCATCTTGCGATAATCCTTGCGCTACATAGTCGCGGTAAATATCAACAAATTCAGCACCATCAATTACCTTGGTTACCGCTTGAATACGGTTAACTAATTTAGATAGGCGCCGTGGTGTTGATTTTAAGGTAATAATTTCGGTTAATACCGCAAGGCCCTCTTGGGTCACTGTTGAGCTTGGCGTGCCTTTACTTAAACAGGTTAAGTAAGGTTGCGCTAGGCCATTTTGCGTCGTGCCTACGTGTATCCAGCCTTCGTGTACTTCTAAAATATCGAGTTCACGCTGCGAAAACTTCACATCTTTATTAAGCTTAATATTATTAGCCCCAGCGGCTGCATCACTCACTATGCCATCGCTTAGCATTACCTCTACGTTGATCCCCACCATACTGGCATTAACTTGCTCCGATAAAATACGCACGGCATCGCTGGCTGCTATGTTTTTAGGGTCGTCTGGCAGTATATCGGCAATTAATAAGTTTTTAAGCGGCCGCTCTAACATGTTTGCCAGCTCAGTAAGTGAAGGCTCACCAGCATGAAACAAATCTTTAGGATGCCCAAATAGCTCTACTGATAAGTCATGAAACTCCGGCGTTCCTCGATATTCCAGCATGCTTAATACGGTTTTATACTCGCTGCACATTTTTCCCATATATTGAGCTATTGGGTTTAGCTGCCCTAACTGGTTAATAATGTTACGCTGCAAAGTAGAAAATGCTTGGCGTAGTTCGCTGGGCACAAATCCTAAATCGCGCTGCTGATAATAAGCACGATCAATAAGTGGATTTTTTTGACATTTCTGTCTAAAAAATTCTTCTTTAATTTGTTTATCCCAATTAATCGCATCCAGTATTCTTATTGGTGTTTGCAGGGCAACTAATTGATCTGATAATTCACGAGTTTTAAGTAGTAACGCCTTGTCTATCATGGTGTAAGCTCAACAAATAATGAATTGTGAGCATAATTTAAAATAACCAAATTACAAAGTAATATCATCATTTTTTAACCATTGTTTTTAAGATGATCGGGCCACATATCTAAAACGTATATACTTGCAAAGTTAAGGATTAATTAATGAAAAATGAAATCGACAACAAGCAAATTTTAGCTGTGTATGAACGCATAATACAACGCGGCGAAATGCAGGATGATGCTAAGCATTATCAAGGCGTTACCGCGTATTCAGACGCAGACGGTTATACCATTTATTTACAAGGCAGCGGGGTAGAACTGCGCTTTGGTTTTCATAATACGTATCATCTTGATTACGAACATGAAAAACAAAAAGATGACTTTTTAAAAAAATTACACAATATTGCCAATGAAACCAATGCTGCCACCCAGGCTTAAAAAACGCGCCACTAGCAAGCTCAATACTTCCTTTATTACGCAAGTAATTATTGAGCTTGAAGCTAATCCGCACAAGCTCGAAATTATTCGCCACAACCTAGCTTACTACCGCACCCAAACTCATTTAAAAAAAGGCTTTCTTCTCGCTATTGAGCGATTTGACTGGGTGTTTGCAGCATGTAATAACGTGGATGAAATTTGCGCACAAATTATGGCCGATGACTACATTGGAAATCGTCTTAGGCGTTATCCTCTTTTGTTCAAAGGTATATTAACGCCTTAAATAAAGCTGTAACAATACCTCTGCTTTGTATATATATTAACCCTTCTTGCTTTGCTATATTTACATTAACTTTATAAAACTAGCCTGTTGTTATAATTATATCCATTGCAATTTTGGCTATATAAACAGCAACACATACCGTTAGTGCTCTAATGATTACCGTACTAAGCATATTATTTGAAATTATTTACATTTTATTTCTTAGTAAAAATAACCCTCACTTACCTCACTATAAAATAACGCATAAACTATTGTTTTTTAAATAATATAAATTAAATTAATTGTTTGTTATTTACGTATGCTAGATTACCTTTTTTGTTAATATTTCATCTATATTTAGGCATCCGATCATTTACCTGCGCCTTGAATTGTTAGAGCTATTACCTTAAGCTTATGTTTATTGAACGGTCAATTAATAATAAATATGCCTAAAGTTGGAATGGAACCTATAAGACGTCAGCAGCTAATTGACGCAACAATTGAGTCGGTTGCACAGCGCGGTTTACAAGCAACCACTATTAACAGTATTAGTAAAAATGCGGGATTATCCTCTGGCATTATTAGTCATTACTTTGGTGGTAAGCAGGGATTAATTGAAGCAACGGTCAGGTATTTACTTACGAGTTTAAAACAGGAGCTTGTTTGCAAGCTTGAAGCAAATACCAACGCGACGCAGCGCTTAATGTTTATTATTGAAGCTAACTTTGCACTTGTGCAACAGCGCTCAGACACTACACGAACTTGGTTGAGCTTTTGGGCACAATCAATGCACGATGCCGAATTACACCGGCTACAAAATGTAAACAGCAAACGCTTGCAAAGTAATTTAGCATTTTCATTTAAGCAATTAATGCCCACTGAGCAAGCAAAACAAGCTGCCGAACTTAGCGCCGCCATGATCGACGGCCTATGGTTACGCGCAGTACTTAGTAAATCAAACGAACATCAGTTTAATCACAGTGAAAAGCTAGCAAAAAGTTATGTGCATTCACTCATCAAGCAATATGGAGCCTAGCGTGACAACACCTGTCTATCAAAATTTTATTAACGGCCATTTCCTTGCAAATAAAAGCGGCAAAACATTTGATGTAACTAACCCTGCTACGGGTGAAGTTATTTATGCAGTAGAAATTGCTGACGAGTTTATTCAAAACGCTGCCATTGCAAGTGCAAAGCAAGGTTTTGCGCAGTGGTCGGCCATGTCGCCTATTGAGCGAAGTCGCATTTTACTCAAGGCCGTAGCAATTTTACGCGAGCGCAATGATGAGCTAGCGCTGGTAGAGGTACTTGATACCGGCAAACCAATGCAAGAAGCAAACTGTGTAGATATTGAAACAGGCGCTGATGTTATTGAATTCTTTGCTGGTTTAGCACCGGCACAAGTTGGCCAACAACAAATGGTTGGCAGCGACTTTTACTATACCCGTAAAGAGCCTTTAGGTATTTGCGCTGGTATTGGTGCGTGGAACTACCCGATACAAATTGCCTGTTGGAAATCGGGCCCTGCTCTTGCCGCTGGTAATGCGTTTATTTTTAAACCATCGGAAGAAACACCACTTGGCGCAATTAAGCTAGCTGAAATTTTTGTAGAAGCTGGCGTACCCGCAGGTGTATTTAATGTAGTACAAGGCGCAGGCGATGTAGGCCAATGGCTAACACAGCATACTGATATAGATAAAGTGTCGTTTACTGGCGAAGTGGGTACAGGTAAAAAGGTAGTTGCGAGCGCTGCGGGATCTTTAAAAGATGTCACCATGGAGCTTGGTGGTAAGTCGCCATTAATTGTATTTGATGATGCCAATATTGAACAAGCAGTAAGTGCTGCAATGTTAGGCAACTTCTATACTCAAGGCGAAGTGTGTACTAATTGTACCCGTATTTATGTTCATAAAAATGTATATCAACAATTTATTGATGAGCTTAAAACCCGTACTGAACAAAATATTATTGCCGGCGATCCTCAAGATTTAAATACTAACTTTGGCGCGCTAATTTCTAAAAAGCATCAAGACTTAGTAATGAGCTACGTTAATAAAGGTATTGCAGAGGGCGCAACGCTACTAACAGGTGGTACAACACTTTCACCTGCATCTGCACCTAACGGCTACTTTGTTGCCCCTACTGTGTTTATTGATTGCAACGATGACATGACCATAGTCAAAGAAGAGATATTTGGCCCAGTAATGAGCGTGCTGGTATTTGATGACGAAGACGATGTGATTAAACGTGCAAACGGCACTCACCTTGGTCTAGCTGCAGGTGTATTTACTAGCGACATTAAGCGTGCACACCGTGTTATTCATCAACTACAAGCGGGTATTTGTTGGATTAACGCGTATGGTAACTCGCCTGCAGAAATGCCAGTGGGTGGTTACAAGCAATCGGGCATTGGCCGCGAAAACGGCATAGAAACCCTCGATACTTACACGCAAACTAAATCTGTTTATGTTGGTATGGCCGACATAGAAAGCCCATTTTAAAGGATACTGATTATGAGTAATTCGTATGACTATATTATTGTGGGCGCAGGCTCTGCAGGTTGCGTGTTAGCAAATCGCTTATCGGCCGATAAAAACACCCGTGTATTACTACTAGAAACGGGTGGCAGTGATAAAAGCATTTTTATAAAAATGCCTACCGCGCTTTCTATTCCAATGAATAGCGATAAGTACGCGTGGCAGTTTCATACCCAACCTGAGCCGCATTTAGACAACCGCGAAATGCATTGTCCGCGCGGTAAAGTACTCGGTGGTTCGTCATCTATAAATGGCATGGTGTATGTACGCGGCCATGCAAAAGACTTTGACGAATGGCAACACAATGGCGCAAACGGCTGGGATTATCAGTCGTGTTTACCGTATTTTCAAAAAGCAGAAAACTTTTACTTAGGTGAAAATAAGTACCGTGGCGGTAAAGGCCCGCTGGGCGTTAATAACGGTAACGAAATGAAAAACCCTTTGTACAGCACCTTTATTAAAGCGGGCATTGAAGCGGGTTACGCACACACTAACGACTACAATGCCTCGCAGCAAGAAGGCTTTGGGCCAATGCACATGACGGTAAAAGACGGTGTACGTAGCTCAGCCGCGCGTGAATATTTAGACCCAGTCAAATCGCGTAATAATTTAACTATTGTTACCGGTGCACTTGCCCAGCGCGTTGTTTTAGAGGGCAAAAAAGCCACTGGTATTGAATACAAAGTAAATGGCGAAGTTAAAACCGCTGTTGCTGCAAAAGAAGTGATATTAAGCGCCGGCTCTATTGGCTCGCCACATATTTTACAGCTATCGGGTATTGGCGATAGCGAAGTGCTTAAAAAAGCAGGCATTGAGGTAAAACACCATTTACCCGGTGTAGGGCAAAACTTACAAGATCATCTTGAGTTTTACTTTCAATATAAGTGCAAACAACCTATTACCTTAAACGGTAAATTAGGGTTAATTTCAAAAGGTTTAATTGGTGCACGTTGGTTATTAACCCGCAAGGGACTGGGCGCTACAAATCACTTTGAATCATGTGCTTTTATTCGTTCTAAGCCTGGAGTTGAATGGCCAGATTTGCAATACCATTTTTTACCTGCCGCAATGCGCTACGACGGACGTAGTGCCTTTGACGGCCATGGCTTTCAAGTACATGTAGGTCATAACAAGCCAAAAAGCCGCGGCAGCGTTACTATTGCATCGGCTGATCCTGAGCAACCACCTAAAATTGTGTTTAATTACCTACAACATCAAGATGACATTGAAGGCTTTAGAGCCTGTGTACGCCTAACTCGTGAAATTATTGAGCAAAGTGCCTTTGATGATTATCGCGATGAAGAAATTCAGCCAGGTAAGCATATTCAAACCGATGCAGAAATAGATGCCTTTGTACGTCAAACGGTTGAAAGCGCTTATCACCCTTCTTGCTCTTGCAAAATGGGTGAAGATGAACTGGCAGTCGTTAATTCAAACACCCAAGTACATGGGATTGCAGGTTTACGTGTAGTTGACTCGTCTATATTTCCAACCATACCAAACGGTAACTTAAACGGCCCTACCATTATGGTGGCCGAAAAAGCCGCTGATATTATTTTAGGTAATAAGCCACTAGCAAAACTCAATGCATCTGTAGCAATGAGCGCTAACTGGCAAACAACACAACGTAATAGCAAGATATAAATTAAGCCACTGGCAAAGGTTTAGCTACTTAGGCAGTTAACCCTTTGTGAGGCTCGCCGTGGCTCACGATATAAATTGGTTATGTTGTGTTAACGCGAGAAAAACAATAAACGGAGTATTTATGAATTACTTTTATTTATTTTGGGAGGGCGATAATGACTATTTGGCTTAGTGCTGGGATTATTTTCACCTTATTAGCTGTAATCGCTATTTTATTTAAATGGGGCAATGTACGTGTTGTAGGCGTAACGCCAGTTAGGACATTTACCTTTATAGCCATATTATTTACCTCAGGCCTAGATGTTGGCCTTATTATGTTTCCGTTAACCGAATTTGCCGGTTATGCAGACATAAAAGCAAGCCCAGAGTACGCATTTGCAAATCCGCTAGCTATTGAGTTTGGCTATTGGGGGTTTTTAATCTGGGGATTTTACTTTCTTACGTGCTTTTATTTCTGTGTAATAGAACCTAAAGTTAAATTTTTCGAAATTCCTTGGGTTAAGTTTATTAATAACGTTGTCATCATTGGCACCTGTGCATTTACTGCTTACTTACTACTGACTAACTTACCTTGGTACTTACCCGACTTCGGTGATGGCTCAAGTGTTATTCCGGTGTTTTATTTAATTGTGTTGGCTGCAATATCGTTTGCTGCCTACTCGAGTACCGACATTAAGTATGTACGTATTTTAAGTATTTCTACTACTTGGATGTTTTTAGCGCTCATTGCCTTTATGTGGGCGGGTGCATTTGTATTTGGTGACAGTGAATTGTCTGCCTTTTCGAATAACTTAGGCGCTATTGGTACTTATTTTGCCAATATTAATGAGTTTGTTTTACCGCTAAATGACTACCATGAGTTTTATTTATTTTGGTGGTTTGCATGGAGCATTATGATAGGTCAATTTACTGCACGCTTTGTGGGTGGATTAAGAACTTATCAGGTATTGGCTGCGATGTTGATTTTCCCATCAATTCCAATTGCTATCTGGTTTAGTGTGCTTTATCACTACCACGAAGCTGGTATTCCTACCGAAGGTATTAAAAACTTTGCCATGGTATTTGTTGGTATTATTTTTGTAATTAACTCTCTTGATTCGCTTATCCGGTTATACACAGATAACTTAAACTTGACGGTTAAACGCTTAGGTAAATTTAAATATTTAACCATGAATATTGTTGCTTTGTCGTTGTTAACATTACTATTTAAGTTAGAGTTTTTACAAATTCAATGGGTTGGCGCATTAGTTATTGCCTTGTTCTTTATTTGTATTGCTTATATTGGCTACAACAAATTAAAAACGGTGAACGACATTATAGGCTCACCAAAAGCAAACAAAATTGATTACACCAAAATTGAAAATATGAGCTAGGAAAAACACTATGCATAATAAACTAAAACAACTTTTTATCGCTTTACCTTTTACACTTTTATCTACAACTGCAGCGGCTAATTGGTCAACAACCATTACTGCAGCTTCTGACTATACTTTCAATGGTGTAACGCAAACAGATAACGACCCTGCAATTCAAGCAAGCCTAGATTACGCATTTGATAACGGTGTGTATGCAGGTATTTGGGCCTCTAATGTAGATTTTGGTGATGATACTGATTTTGAACTTGATGCTTATGTAGGTAGATACATTCAGCTTGATGAACACTTTAGTGCTGATTACGGTATTGCTTATTACACTTACCAAGGCAATAACAGTGATGGTAATTATGGCGAAGCCTATACAAAATTTGGCTATGCGAGTGATTATGGCCAAACAGAGCTTAACTTTTGGTATAGCTGGGACTACTTTGGCAGCGGTGCAAGTCATGTTATTTCAATGATCGCCCATACTTATGAACTTGCGCCTAACCATGCACTACGTGCAAGTTTTGATATTTCAAACTCATTAGACGGTAAAAAATACGCGTGGGATAGCAATGAAAAAAAATCTTACAACCATTACCGCTTAGCATACCAAACTAGCTATGAAGGCTTTAATATTGAAGTTGCCGCTGAAAACACCAGCTTAGATTGCGTATTCTCATGACTTTGATCACCGATTCTCATCAGCTTTGATCGCTTGATTTATCATTTTGTAGAGCCATTTTTAAATTAACTTAACTGATCATCATCAGTCAATTCATTTAACTGTTTTCGTATCGATTCTCCTTTTAAATTCAACTTAATTGCACCATGAATCAGCCTATCTAAAATAGCATCAGCGTGCGTTGATTCGCCGATCATTTGGTGCCAATTCTCTTGTGGTAACTGACTAATGATGATGTGTGATTTATAACCATATCTAGCATCGATTAATTCAAGTAAGTCGCTTCGTTGCTGAGCACTGAGTGGCTCTAGCCCCCAATCGTCTAAAATAAGTAAGTCGTATTTAATGAGTTTACCCAATAATTTTCGATAACTGCCATCGGCCTGTGCTAGAAATAGACTTTCAAGTAATTCTTTTAATCGAATATAGAAGACACTTTTTCCTTGTAAACAGTGCTCGTGACCCAAGGCACACGCGAGGTAGGTTTTGCCACAGCCTGTGGCGCCTGTAATTAATATATTCTGATGTAAACTCAGCCAGGTGCTTTGGCTGAGGCTGCGTATTTGTGCTTTATCTAGATTGCGCTTCGGCGAGTAAATGAGTTGATTTAACTGACCCGGTACGCGGAATTTTGCTTGTCGCACCAGTCGCTCTATTTTTCTTTGGTCACGCGTATCAATTTCATGCGTTAGCAATAAACTGACGCGCTCTATAAAGCTTTGTTCTTGATATAGGTTTGGCTGTTCAAGCTGCTGCTTGAGTGCTTGCTTTATACCCGATAACTTGAGCAATTGAAGTTGCTGATTAATTGTTTCTATCATGTTTGCATTCCTTAATGGTAGTAATCTGTGCCACGTATGTTGCTGTGTGTAATTGGCTTTTCTGGCTCTGTTTGGAGTGTGGGTAATGGTTGTTGGTCTAGCCCTTTTTACAGCATTTGCTTAATAGATCTGTGTGTGGTCGTATTCATGCAAATTGCTCGGTAACATGCTCGCTCGAGGCCTTCCTTTGAATACGTTTTAGCTAAACTTAACACCCCTAAACAGGTGCGATAAGCTTGCTCTGGATGACGTTTGCTATTAAGCAATAATTCAACGACTTGATGAGTATAATCACCGATACTCAATGCCCATGAGCGTAAATTTATCGGTGACTGCTCATGCTGTTTTTGATGCGCCTTTGGCATATGATGTGTCTGTGTCGTATGTCCGCCTAAACGGTTTGAGCGAGGATGCTGTGCTATTAAAGTGCCGTCATAATAAAGCTGCACGAGTTGATTGGATATGTGTGCGCGTAATTGTTTTTTAACCCACAGATAAGGCACGCTGTAGTAATGTTTTTCTAT